>NZ_AEVS01000101.1 GCF_000189255.1 Vibrio brasiliensis LMG 20546
AACTACAGTATAAAATTTTATATTGTGATGCTATCATTAGTGGAAAGTTTTCAAGTGGTGATACTTCTGATTTAACATGTCTCGAGGAAGTGATTGACCATGGAAATAAGCCTGCTTTATATGCGTATATGGAAAGTTATAAAAATAATTATCATAAAGGATTTGATTATAAGGAAGAGTATTTAAATCTTTTTTTATGAAAATATTTCAGATAGCGAATCAGAATCATTAAATGGGTTTCTCGAAATGAGGTGTTTTTTTATTCCGTTAGAGCTGTGTGATCCTGTTAGTGCTTGGGATTAAAATAAAGAATAAGGTCAGGTCTTGTCTTTTAAGGTAGGAGTAACAACAAGTTGAGTGTTTTAGAAATTTTTCGTTTTGTTTTTCCATTGGCGTCTTTTATATGTGTAGTTGTATTGATCCATTCCCCACTTATTTTGAAAAATTTTAGAACTGACAAAGGTAAAGTGGGCCCTAGAGACTTCACAATGCTGTTTAGTAAAAAAAATTTTTTGAATGAACAAGGGCTTATTATTAGGGAAAGGTTGCGACTAATCATTAACTGGTCATTTTTTATTTCACTGTTGTCTTTTTTATTTCTTATTTATAAACAAAATGTGGTTGTTATTTAGGTTTTTTGTCTGGTCAACGCTGCCTTTCACTTAACAGTATTTATTGGTTATCACAATGATTATATCGTTGATGAAATAGGAAGCTTACTAATATCTTTGGTATGCGCACTTGGTTTTTTTGCGTCCTTTGATGATAGGTATAATAAGTACTCTGTATTGTTCGTGTTTTCATCTTTTATATTGGCGAATTGGTATTATTAACTAAAGGATCACTAAGATTTTTAGTTTTATGTTTGCACTTTTGACTGAGATGTCGAGTGAACTGTATTTTTACAATGCTAAGTAAAGGTTTTGATATTGATAAATGATATTTTAGGCTTCGTTATGATTACCTCTACAGGGCTGTTTGGTCTTACGATTACTGTTGGGATTTTTATAATTTGTTACTTCAAAAAAGAGAATAAGAATAATTCGCGGTACTTAGAGGATTTCTTTATCATATTTTTCCACCAAAATAAGCTAACGCGAAAGGGTAGATATGTTCAGAAACTAGTTCGCCGGGTATTAATTGGTTCTTTATTAGTACTGTTTGGAGCATTTGGGGTAGCTCATACCTCCGGTATTTGATAGTTTATATGTCATTGATATACAGAGTCATTATAAAAAAGCAGTTTCATCTACTTACAACATCGTAAAGTCAGTACCAGCTATATGATACTGGAAAAACAAAGGCGAACTAATGTTCGCCTTTGTTATTACTGAGCCAATAGCTTTCTTATTGGCGCGGGTTCGGTATATTCGATTGATGTATCTTGCTTGAGTTTTTCAACCTGCTTAGATTCACCTTCAACGACTAATACCTGGTCCTTAGGTAGCTCATCAACGATGTTGAGACCATATTGATTGACGAGCTCACGAGCCTGCTCCGCTTGACCATCAAGATATTTAACGAAGTATCTTGTTGGCGCCTGCTCAATGGCCTCTTCTTTATTGCCAGGAAAAGGGAAGCCTTGACTATTATCTGCTAACACAGAGCCAGATATCCCAATCATTAGCAGTACTGAACATGTAATGAGTTTATTTACCATAGTGACTCTTACTCCTTAAGGAAAAGTAAGTGACCATCGGTTGATTGTACCTACATCTCGTCTAGCGCTATCAACCGCTTTTAGCTGCCAGTCACCCAGTGACTCAAAACCAGTGAAGTCAACTTGGTAGCTGTTCACGATATCATTTGAACTGCCACCTGTGTTGTCATGCAGAACAACTTGACCGCCATCTGGGGAAGTTAGAGTTACTTTCAGATCACCAATGTAGGTATGGCTGATATCGATCGCTACGGTCACTATACCTGCATCGCCTTCACGATCTACATAAAGTTCACTTATGACGCCGCGCGAGTTGTTATCTGGAATAGCAACCGCCGTGTCGTTGACAAAGCTATCAGAGGCACCGCCGCCGTTACCTGAACCTTCACAACCATTTTGCTCAAGGTATTTTACCGCTGCGTCACTGTCGACCAGACCATAACCTGTTCGATTGTCACGTCCAGCGATGTCGATATCGGTAGCGGTTTTAGTTAGTGCACTACGAATTTGCGCTGCGGTACAGCTAGGGAAGTAACTCCAGACTAGGCCAGCAACACCGGTAACATGAGGGGTCGCCATCGAAGTACCGTTATAGTACTCGTAATCTTCACCCAAAGTGGTCGATACAGAAACTTGCTGACCAGCGTAGGTAAGAAGTTGTTGACCAAACTCGCGGTCAACGGTTACCGAAAGCATGCGGGCACGATCGTTTGTATCGACAAGGAATGGATTTTGTAGTCCAGGTAAGTCGCTATTACTGTAAACAATGGACGCACTTGCTCCTGCATCAAAACAAGCTTGTACAGCATCGATTTCAGGGTAGCTGCCTGAGCTCTGATTACCGATACGCTCAACAAGACAAATCTTGTCTGTCATATCGCCACAGTTAAAACCTCCGCTTGAGGTATCACAGACACCCAGCGCAGCAGTCACTGCACCAGCTACTGGTTCCGACTCATAATTGCCTGAGCGTTGTACTAAGCGATTGTGTGGAACAATACCGCGATCAAACTGGCTTACACCATCTAGGCTGATATCAGATAGTTTACCTTCGCCAACTGTAACGGTAGACAGAATAGCCACACCAGGGCCAGAGATCTCGACCTGATTGGTCGCTTGTGAGAATGCAGCATGGTCATTCTTGTTGTCCGTAGCCGCTACCGACATCACCGAATCGTAAGATGCTGGATAACTATGGGCAGTATTACCATCGTTACCCGCCGCAGCGATAAGCAAGACACCTTGGTCATAAATACGTTGAAATGCTGATTTCTCAGTGACGCTAGACTGGCTACCACCCAGACTCATGTTAACCACATTGGCACCGTTGTCGGCACAGGTTTGAACGGCTTTAACCAAACTAGACGAGTAACCCCAGCCTGACTCGTTGAATACCTTCACAATGTGCAAGTTAACATTTTGATTAGGCATAACGCCTTTGATGCCTTCATTGTTGGCGATCGCGGCGATTGTCCCTGCAACGTGGGTACCGTGTGCATTGTTATTGCCTGGCGAACTCCATGACCCGGTACCGCTATCGTTAGTACCAGAGACTCGGTTACCACTCAAATCGTTATGAGATAGGTCGTAACCCGAGTCAATAATACAAACAGTGCGGTTGCCTGCGTTTGAATCATCGAGTAGTTGGGCATTAACGGCAGTATAGCCCCACGGAACGGTTTCACTCAGTAGATATCGAGGAGGGTCGACTTCTACATATTCTACGTCACTGCGATTGCTTAGCTGAGCAACCTTAGCGGTGTCGATTTCGATACTGTATATCGATTGGTCACCTAGTTTTTCTACTTTGTTGGCGTCAAGCTGTTCTAACACCGACTCCTGTACGATTCGAGGTCCGGCAAAGGAACTTCGGCTCATGGCAGATAGAGTAGAGGGATCTTCTTTGAACTTAACTATGTACTTAGTAGGTAGTTTAGATTCGTCGAATCCAGTTAAAGAAGCGTATGTTGACGTTGGTAGTGTTAGCGCTACTGCAACAGCAGTAGTCGAGAACAAACCTTTAATTGTATTTGTTGTGTGATGCATTTTGTCTTATTCCTTTTGAGACAATTCTATTCACTTTTTTTAAATTTATTCTCATTCCAGAAAAATCTGAACGAGCAATATAGCTATGATCACTCGATTCTAAATGCCAAATAATTTATGTCCTGAATGAATCAAAATGAACAAAAGATCAGCAATTCAACAAAATTGGTTAACATGTGTTATTTGAATTTATCCTTATAAAGCAATCACTTAATAGCAGCTTTGTGCATTGGTAGTCGTTTTTGTTGAGTAAATATTCTATTTTATGGGCGGTATTTAGATATTTACTAAATCTATTGAAAGTCGATCTTGGTTACAAAGCTGATACATAGAAGATGCTGATAATTGACTCGTTAGAGTAATTAGTCAGAAACTGTGTTCTTAGATGAGAGCGTTTCTCATTAATTACAAAAACGAGAATCTTATGAAAAGAACTATGACACTACTGAGTGCTTTATTGCCACTCTCATTTGCTTCGGCGTCAGAAGAGCTAACAACACCTGAAATGATCTCTCCGGCTCAGGTGGTTAGTGCGCAAAGCAAGCAAACATATACTTACGTACGCTGCTGGTACCGCACCAGTTATTCAAAAAATGATCCTGCCACTGATTGGGAGTGGGCAGAAAACTCAGATGGTAGCTATTTTACTTTGGATGGTTACTGGTGGAGCTCAGTCTCCTTTAAGAACATGTTCTATACCGATACGGCGTATAACGTGATTAAAGAGCGCTGCGAGCAAACTTTAGATTTAGCCAATGAAAATGCTGATATCACTTTCTATGCAGCAGATAACCGTTTCTCATACAATCACACCATCTGGAGTAACGATTCAGTCGTTCAGCCTCAGCAAATCAATAAAATTGTCGCATTTGGCGATAGCTTGTCGGACAACGGTAATATCTTTAATGCATCACAGTGGCGTTTCCCTAATCCGGACAGCTGGTTCTTAGGTCACTTCTCAAATGGTTTTGTCTGGACGGAGTATATTGCTCAGGCTAAGAATTTACCTTTATATAACTGGGCTGTTGGTGGCGCGGCGGGTGAAAATCAGTACATAGCTCTAACGGGCGTAGGTGATCAGGTAAGCTCGTACTTAACTTATGCTAAGTTAGCTAAGAACTACCGGCCTGAAAACACGTTGTTTACCTTAGAGTTTGGTCTGAATGACTTTATGAATTACGACCGCAGTGTAGCTGAAGTGAAATCGGATTATGCGGAAGCTCTGATTCGTCTGACTGATGCTGGGGCGAAAAACTTTCTATTGATGACACTCCCGGACGCGACGCGTGCACCTCAATTCACTTACTCGACACCAGAAGAGATAGAGAAAATCCGCGCTAAGATCGTTGAGATGAATAAGTTTATTAACTCTCAGGTCGAATACTACAGTGCTCAGGGTTACACAATTACGCTGCATGATACAAACGCACTGTTTGCCAGCCTGATTTCTGATCCGCAAGCTCATGGATTTAGTAATGCGAGTGAAGCGTGCCTGGATATCAATCGCTCTTCAGCTGTTGACTATCTATATAACCATACACTGCGCTCGCAATGTGCTTATGAAGGTTCGGATAAGTTTGTTTTCTGGGACGTGACTCATCCAACGACCGCGACACACAAATACGTAGCACAGAAGATGCTCGAAGACAGTAACCAACTGGCAAATCATCCATTCTAAATTAAACAGATTAAAGCCGAGCAGCAGCTCGGCTTTTTTAGATTTAGATATTGTGGAACAGGATCTCTAGCCTGAGTGTCGCCTTGGCTTCCCCTTCGCGCTGAGTATCTTGCTCTCGTCCCCAGTTGTATTCAGGTGTTAGTTCATAGAACAACCACGGTCGAAGAATGTTTTGTCGGTAGGTGAGCGAAACATGGGTATTGGTGATGTAATGGAAAGGGCGATTTGTGCCAGTGGTACTCGCTTGATAGCTAAGCGCCTGATGATCTGAGATATGTTGATACAGGGTTACTCCGGTCCCTAACTCCCAACCTTTTATATCGTCTTCGTAGCTAGCAAAATTACTCCAGCGAAACAGAAAGTCTGGTGATAAAGAGTAGTCGAGATCAAGTTCGGTAGACTCACCAGTAAGGCGTTTTTTCTGATAAATCTTTTGTGTTGCTCGTAACACAAGGTCGTCATTAATAGGGTAGGTGTAACGATATCTGGCTTCTATGCCTGGCTTCGCCGTCAGTTTAATATTGAAACTGCTGCGTTCTTTACTTAACCAATCGTACCTTAAGCCTAACGTGTTTTCGGCATCCTCTCCGCTGGTGGGAAATAGGTCAAAGAGATCGGATTCATCATCGGATTCAAACACGACTTTAAGCCGCTTGGTCACTTTAGGGAGGTGAAAACGAGCTTTAAAACGCGTTTTGAATTGATAGCCTTCACCTTCTATATAGGCGAAGTCATTTGTCCACCTGACGATACTCCCTGCTTTCGCGTCTTGATCGACTCGCTCGTCAACGAAAAAGCTATCGAACCATATCGCAGGCTGACAAAGCTTTGTATTGACGTAGCTAAACGCAGAATCGAGGATCTTGGCGCTATCGGGTTGGCTGTGGCAAGAAGAGTAGTCTACTTCCTGCTGAGCGTAACTGGAAAAGCTGGTGAAGAGTATTATTGAGACTAGATAACGCAAGTAATGGCAACAAAGAGTGATAAAGAATTCAGTATTGCGCTCAAGTATAGTTGCGGTCAATGATTTACTGCTGACAAAGCGCAAAAGTGTACCGCCAACCGCAAAACAGTTGGCGGTGGAATTATTTAGCCTGAGCTAACTGAGCGTACTGACGCAACAGGTCCGTTAGGGTAGTGACCCATTCCAGCGCATTTTGCGGGCTCTGCTTTAAGATGATTTCCACATGGTTACAGTGCGTTTCTAATGGGATTGCACGCTCTAGGTGGAAGGAAACAGTGTGGAAGTGCCACAGTAGCAGGCGCTGCATTCGAATGATGTTCTGCTGTTTATTGTCTGATTCAGCAAACAGTGCCGGTAGTTCGCTCAAGGCAATGGCGTTCATTCTTAGCATCGCGTCAAACTGAGCTTCTTGAAGCTTGTCCTGATCTTCAGTTTCATCATGGTCAAAGGTGAACAATTCCGTCATCGATTCTTCTGGAACCAGACGATGAATCATTTTCAGGCTTAACTCTTCTAGCTCTTCACGAGAGGTTTGAGAAAGACAGTGGTAGGTATAATCGCGTTGCATACGGGCTCTCTGACCAAGGAAGTTGGGCGGGTATTCTAGCGTTTGGTGGAAAAAATGCTACCAAATCCCATTAAGCACAAAAAAATCCCCGCTAAAGCGGGGTAATTTTTTGTTGTATTTGCTAGGTAAGCGACTGACGTTGTAATGAACCTTGTGCCATACTAAAAGTACGTTAAGAATTCTCACTTAACATTAGACTTGAAATGATATAACGCCAGTTTAGGTTACGTAATTATCATCATCTCCCTCAATAATTGAGATCTGGATTCCAATTTTATAAGAGTTAAGATGCATATTTTGACATAGCGGAGTTTCCCGATTAACGCTCGAATACCCACCAAAATAGGTAAGTGTGCTCACACATTGAACGCTTGAACGTTTGCGTAAAAATATGTGATGAAACTCTCATTTGTGGCGTTATACTTTCCGCCCGGTTGAGAATAACAGCTCTACCAATACAAGCCGTCACAGGGAATGGTGAATGACCCCACGGACAGGACCAGCTACCAATTCAATGCTTGTAGAGGTAATTTTTAATGAATGTTTTATTTGGCTTAATCGGTGTCATCGCCTTGCTTTTGTGCGCAGTATTACTGTCTGAAAGCCGCCAATCAATTAACTGGAAAACAGTGTCGCGTGCTCTGTTACTTCAAGTCGCTTTCGCAGCGCTTGTGCTCTATTTTCCATGGGGTCAGGCAGCGTTAACTAGCTTAAGTAGCGGTGTCTCAAGCCTGTTAGGTTTCGCTGATCAAGGGATTGCTTTCCTTTTTGGTGATCTGGCCAACACAGGGTTCATTTTTGCTGTTCGCGTTCTTCCTATCATCATCTTCTTCAGCGCTCTGATTTCTGCACTTTACTATTTGGGCATTATGCAAAAAGTTATCGAGTTTATCGGTGGCGGCATTCAGAAATTCCTCGGTACTAGTAAAGCTGAATCCTTAGTTGCTACGGGTAATATCTTCCTTTCTCAAGGCGAGTCTCCTCTTTTAGTTCGTCCTTTCCTTTCTCGAATGACTCGTTCTGAACTGTTTGCTGTAATGGCAGGCGGTATGGCGTCTGTCGCTGGTAGCGTACTTGGCGGCTATGCAGGCTTAGGTGTTGAGCTTAAGTATCTGATTGCGGCAAGTTTTATGGCGGCTCCAGGTAGTTTAATGATGGCAAAAATCATTGTCCCAGAGCGTGACACTCCAATTGATCAATCAAACATCGAGATGGATCAAGCGCAAGAGAGTAACGTTATTGATGCACTAGCAAGTGGCGCGATGAATGGTATGAAGGTAGCTGTTGCTGTCGGTACTATGTTAATTGCCTTCGTTAGTGTGATTGCGATGGTCAACACTGGGCTTGAGAGTCTTGGCGAAGTCGTTGGTTTTAGTGGCGTTACACTACAGGCTCTGTTTGGCTACCTATTCTCTCCACTAGCTTGGGTAATTGGCGTACCTTCAAATGAAGTGTTGATGGCTGGTTCGTACATTGGTCAGAAAATCGTAATGAATGAGTTTGTTGCCTTTATTGATTTTGTCGAGCATAAAGCACTGCTATCTGAACATAGCCAAGTGATCATCACTTTCGCCCTATGTGGTTTTGCAAACATCGGTTCAATTGCGATTCAGTTAGGCTCAATCGGTGTGATTGCTCCTGAACGACGTGCAGAAGTTGCAAACTTAGGTATTAAAGCAGTACTTGCTGGTACATTAGCTAACCTGATGAGTGCCTGTCTGGCGGGTATCTTTATCCTGCTATAAATTGTCACCAAATCTGATTCATGGCCCGAATAGGAAACTATTCGGGCTTTTTTGTTGCCTTCGGTTATTGCTAAAAAAATGATTTATAGCAAAGCCCTACGAGTATTTAGGCGTAGGATGAGAGCTCGTTATGAGTACAAAATTATAAGAGACTGCTTTATGAATGAATTAGTTCAACGTTTTCTGCGCTATGTGGCTTTTAATACTCAATCTAACCCTGCTAACTCGTCGTGTCCGAGTAGCGAAGGGCAAATGACATTTGCTCAGTTTCTCAAACAGGAGTTAGTCGAATTAGGGCTCAGTGATGTGTCACTCGATTCCAATGGTTATTTAATGGCACGACTACCAAGTAATGTTGAATATGAGGTTCCGGCGATTGGCTTTATCGCTCATATGGACACAGCTCCAGATGCCTCTGGTGAGAACGTAACACCGCAAATTGTAGAAGATTATCAAGGTGGCGATATCGCGTTAGGTAAAGGTGATCAAGTATTGTCTCCGATTCAGTACCCGGACTTACATAAACTGCATGGCCACAACTTGATTACTACTGACGGAACAACGCTACTTGGTGCTGACAATAAAGCGGGCATAGCGGAAATCATCTCTGCCATGGCTGAATTAATTGCTCACCCAGAGATCCCTCATGGTGAGATCTGTATTGGTTTTACGCCGGATGAAGAAATTGGTCGTGGTGCCAACCTCTTCAATGTCGAAAAGTTTGGAGCTCAATGGGCTTATACCATTGATGGCGGACCTGTCGGCGAACTCGAGTATGAAAATTTCAATGCGACCAGTGCCGATGTGATTTGCCATGGGGTCAACGTTCATCCAGGCACCGCGAAAGGCAAGATGGTCAACTCAATGAACATCGCGGCACAGTTCCAGATGATGATGCCAAGTGATGAAACTCCAGAATGTACAGAAGGCTATCAAGGTTTCTATCACCTTAAATCGGCGAGTATGTCTGTTGCTCGTAGTGAACTAGGCTACATTATTCGCGACTTTGACCGCGAAGGACAACAAACTCGTAAGCAGTTTATGACGGATAAAGTGGCAGAGTTAAACAGCAAGCTTAAACAGGGTCGGGTTGAGCTCAAATTAACGGATAGTTACTTCAATATGAAAGAGCAGGTGGAGCCATATCCACACATCATTGAATTAGCAAAACAAGCGATGATTGCCTGCGATGTAGAGCCACAAATCAAACCGATTCGCGGAGGAACAGATGGCGCTCGTCTATCGTTTATGGGCCTGCCATGTCCGAATATTTTCACAGGCGGATACAACTTCCATGGCATCCATGAATTCATTTCAATTGAAGGAATGGAGCAGGCGGTGAAAGTTATTGTGACATTGGCAGAGAAAACGGCACTTAACTACCAATAACTCTTTGGATAGAACCTGATATTTCATTGAAAATCATATACATTTATAGCTATGAGAAAATGTATTTGGATATCAGGATGAAAAGGATATTGCTGCTACTAACACATCTTATGTGTCTTGCTATGGGCTTCGCGTTAGGGATCTATGCGTTGCCCATATTGATCCAACCAGCATCTCCTACTATGCAGCAGGTGCAGAGCATAACGACACAAGCTATCTACACAGGTAGTTTCCAGAAAGACCGCAAAGATAGCGACTTCTTACACTGGGGTGAGGGCTCCTTATCCATTAGTGATAATCAGGTCGCGTTTGTCGGCGAGTTAGCCCCAGGCCCAGATTACAAATTGTATTTTTCACCAACCTTCGTCGAGACGGAAGCGGATTTTGCTGCCCACAAAGATCAAATGGTTCAGGTTGGTGATGTAAAAAGCTTTGATCGTTTTACGGTCAGCCTCCCAGAAGGGTTTGATGCGAGTCAGTACAATACGGTGATTGTTTGGTGTGAAACTTTTGGCGAGTTCATCACTTCGGCGCGCTATAAATAATTGCCTTGTAAGACATTTCTGATTAATTGGTCTCACACCTATCTCAAATCTGAGGATTTGGTATTTTTTGCGCCTTAAGGATGTTTTCTGACAGTGCAGTGACAATTGATTAGTGCTCAAATTAATAATGCCTAGCTTGCTCAATAGCTGCTAATCAATAAATAAAAACATCATGATGGCAGTAACTAGATAATGGGATAAAACCGTTTTGCTAAACCAGATTTCTTCGAAACTGAATTCGCTTATCGTAGTGCTCTTTACCATGATCTCTATTCAAGCCTATGCGGCTGACATAGAAGTCATCGTTTCTCCTACTAGCGCGAATTATGAAAATGGTCAGCTGATTGACTATCAGGTGACGGTTAAAAACACGACTGCGAAGACATTTCGAGATGTAGAAATTGAAGATTTAGTTTGGGACACACTGACTTCTACCGAATCAGGTAGTGGTAAAGCGTTTAGTTCAGTAACTATTACAGCTTCAAACAGCTGGGGATCAAATCCAGGCTCTTTTGCTGCTAATGATTCGAACTTAACGGTTTCGGACGCAAAACTGTTTCCATTTGGTAGTAATGATTATCTTATTCAGGCCAAAGTGAGTGATGATGCTATTGGTCAGATTGAGCTAGGTAAGACAACCGTTCGTGCGGACGTTGATGGCGATGGCAGTTCAGAAGTCTTTGTACCGACTACGCCAAGCATTTTTACCCCAGTTCCGTATCAATATGAATTAGACCTGTCGGTTGATAAAAGTGAGTATCAAGTTGGTGCTTCGCTAACCTACACCCTGACGGTGACCAATACCGGTAGTTACCAGGTTCAGGGGCTTGATATCAGTCAGGCGTTTCAGTCATTAGCAGTAGAAAACGTTACTGGCTCAACGTCCTCACCATTTAGCAAGATCACGATTAGCGGAAAAAAAACGGGTAGTGATAGTGATCTTGGTAGCTTTGCTACCAGTGGTGATCTTGAAGTTAGTGATGCCAAAATCGCGGTAGGCGGTAAACTTACCTATACCATCTCAACGACGGTGGCTGACAACCTAGTCGGTGATATCGTAACTTCAGCAAGTGCTCATACTAAAGATGGTGATATTGAAACTCCTCAACGAACTACGCCTCCAGTTGAACCTATAGTTAGCATTGAACACTCGATCAACAAAACTTCGCCATATCTAGTCGGTTCTGAACGTGTCTTTACTGTTGAAGTCAGTAACACTGGTCAGGGCATCGCTTATGGTTACCATGTTAAGCACAACATCAATGAACTGATTTCAGACTTGGGCTTAGGTAATAACCTTAAGTCAGAACATAACAGTAGCGACCTTTCGGGTAATCCATTTGCTCACTGGAGTGTTGAGGTTACTGATATCGGCGCTAACTCTCAATCGAGCTACAAAGACTTGGGCTCGCAAACAGATGTGGATTTTGATGATCAGGTTTCAATTTTCCCCAATGAAACGATTACCTACCAGATCAAAGCCAACATTTCGCCTGTCGCAATTGGTGAAGTTAAAGGCGCTAATGCCGCAATTTTTAATTCAGGCGGCGGTTTAGAACAAGATGCTCAAATCAGCAACATTTTTGGAGCAGAACGTACGCTTAACGTAAACGACTCGGAAATCAAAATTGTAAAAACCACCAAAGAGTCTGAGTACATTCCGGGCAATACGGTTGAATACGAGATTAAGGTTTCTAACTCTTCATCCAAATATTTTGCCAACGACTTGCAAGTTGTCGATGACTTAACCTGCGTCCAAACTGATATGGCGGCAGGCGCGGGCCAGGGGCAAGCATTTAAACGCTGGAAGCTGGAACCGGTTAGTGCTGAAGATGATAAGGGGACCGATCACGGTCAGTACAGCTATGGTTCTTGGACTACCTCTCCAGTGACAGTGTCACCAGATATTGCGCCAGGTAAGTTTGTCACCTATAAACTGACTGCAGAAGTGAATGAGTCGAGTGTCGGTTTGATTATCGACGATAACCCGGCTTGTAGCGATAACGTCACCGAAGAGGGCTCTGGTGTTCAGATGCCAGAAGATAACCTACGTGCGAGCAAAGATGTTGATTCACGCTACTACTCTTCGGGCGATGTACTTACTTATACCATTCGTGTCGATAACGATGGTGATGGCTTTGCCGATCAAGTCCATGTAAAGGATGAGATCGACAAGCTAGAGACGATTGATATCTATGGTAAAACAATCAAAGCATTTGATAGTTGGACGATTACAGCGCAAGCCTTCAAACAGAGTGGCTCGCCGTCAAGCGCATCAGACACTGGTATCAGCGGTAGCATTAATAGCCCTGATATTCTGGATGTAGACGCGACTATCGAACCACATGGTTACATCATCTATACCATTGAAGCTAAGACGAATCCGTTGGCAAACGGTCATATCCAGAATAGCGTAACGGTTGATGATTCTGTCTATGCTGACCGAGGTTCAGATCCGCGTGATTTCAGTATCAATTTGATCAAAGAAGTTAAAACCAACAATGATGCTAACTTCCATTCTGAGCGCACCAGTTATTCGAAAACGGAAAACGAGATCACGTACCGTCTGCGTTTGATTAACAAAGAAGGCAATGGCTACGCGACTAACGTAAAAGTCAAAGATGCTATCTCATCAATTGAGGCTGGTATTCTTGAACCCGATAACGTAACCAAGAAAGTTTTCTCTTCCTGGACGATCAGTGCGGAAATCATCTCAGACAACCCTCTGCTTAATGGTAATAGCACTTACACCAATGTCGGTAGCTTTGAAGACAATAAAGATCTGGATACGGTTGCTCAGATCCCACCAAATGTTGAAGTGGTTTACACCATCACTGCGCAGATTGACCGCAGCAATGGTGACGAAATTATCTATAAACGAATCGATAATAGTGCCGTGATTGAAACCCCAGATTCTGATTCTCAGTCTGGCATGCAAGACGCAGCGGTTGTCTATCCGAAAGCGCCAAATGTGGTGGTGGTTAAGACAACCAAAGAGAATGAGTTTGTCCCTGGTCAATGGGTAGAATTTGATGTGACGGTTTACAACCGTGGTGCAGGCTATGCGAATGAAGTCAAAGTAAGCGATGACATTGTGGGCATGAATGCCTTCTCAGAGTGGACCATTCAACCGATCACCGACAAAAACAATTCACCATTCAAGACGGGTAGCTATCCAGATGTTAAGTCAAACTTCCCTGATAATGGCAACATAGACACACGTATTGACATTGATCCTCAGACCGTTCAGGGGATGGGCTTTGTCACCTATAGAATTCGTGGTCTGGTTAAAAATGACTACAAAAAAGACGAGATTTCTAACACCGTAGAGATTCACGATCCTGTTAACAATCTTGACCAATCAGCAACGGCTGAAATCGGCGATAGCGGTGACGCGAAGCTAAACGTTTCTATCCTTAAAACGGCAGATGTTACCCGCTTCACTCCTGGCGAAGATGTCACCT
Organism: Vibrio brasiliensis LMG 20546; assembly: GCF_000189255.1. GTDB lineage: Bacteria > Pseudomonadota > Gammaproteobacteria > Enterobacterales > Vibrionaceae > Vibrio > Vibrio brasiliensis. Next base: position 14,060 of record NZ_AEVS01000101.1, read on the forward strand.
ATTTTATCTATCTTCAGAACAACAGTGAACACAATGCGGACAACTTAAAGCTGATTGACCCGCTAAAAGAGATCAAATCGGTGCTTGCTAACCAGAAGAACAATCAGTTTGAGGATTACGAGGACCAGTCTCCGTTTGAATACTGGCAGTTTGACTATGACGATGGTGCAGGGTGGCAGGCACAGACCAATGAAGATTTGGTCTACCCACCTGGCGGTGTTAACGAATCATTTACTCTTGGTGCTGGAGAAACGCGAACCGTTAAGATCAAAGCTCGTGTAAAGGATAATGTTATTGGTTCACGCAATGGTGCAGGGATATTAGAGCCTATCATTGCCAACGATGCCTATATTTTCCGCGACTACAAACAGGTAACGGAAGAGTCACATGTTTCTCACCATGAAATGGAGCGTGTAGACAGTGGCGGTACGACGACGCGTGAACTACTGGTAAACGGTAAGAAAAGTGCCTTCTATGCTCCGGGTGACACGTTAACTTACAAAGTCAAAGTTAGTTCAAATAACGGTTACTTTAACAACCATAGAGTGTCTGAAAACATTAAAGGTGTCAGCGTTCTTCTACTCGATGGAACTAATGCTAACCCGTTTAATGACACCTTCTCTGTTGCCGTAGAAAAAGAAGATAGCGACGGTGGTGATGGCACTACTGACGGTACTTTAGATGGTGTCGTCAAGGACAACGAAAATATCACCACTACGATCGATGTAGCGGGTGGAGACTATGTGCTTTACACCGTAGAAGGTGTGGTACGTGACGATGCGGTTGGTGACATCACTATTGGTGGTATCACGGTTGAACCTTACGACTATCATCTGGCCTTTACCAAAACCGTCGAGCAGAAAAACTATCAACCTGGTTCAGAGCTTACCTACCACTTAACAATCAAGAATGATGGTAAGGGGGGCGCTTATGATATCCCTGTTGTTGATACTCTCTCGACGATCAAAGTTGGCTTGATTGATGGTAGCGATGGCTTAGCTTTCCCAAGTGGCTGGACTATTGAACCTAAAGTACTGGGCGGTAATCCGAACGCTGAAGTCGATCTCGACAAGACTATTGCTGATAACAAAGACATAAGTACTCATGCGTCAATCCCACCGGGCGAGACCATTGAATATGTCGTGCGTGCACAAGTTAACCCGAATGCGGTTGGCAACATTGTTAACTTACTTAAGGTCGACGGCGATACGGTGAGTGCAGAGTCTAAAGCGGACACTGAGAAATACGACTTCGAGAAGCATGTCACCAAGATATACGATGTTGATGGCACTACGGAACTGACCGGAGGTTACACTCCAGGTGGCTACATTGAGTACCAAATCTTGCTTAAGAACAAGAACAATGTCCACCTAAAGGATGTGCCTGTTTTTGATGATATTGCAGGCATTACGACAGAGTACTTTGATGGAACCACAGGTCGTGCCTTTACTCAGTGGACAATCAAAACCGATGTCGACAAATCGACACTCTCGAATGCGGGAAGTGTGACTGATAATGCCAACATCGATACTGAATTTGATTTGGCAGGCAGTACATTTGATCCGGATGGCACGTTTGTTAAATACACCATCAAAGCTAAGATCTCTGAAAAAGCGGTTGGCTCGATCCAGAACACCGCTAAGGTAAACAACAAGCATAACCTTCCTTCTGAAAGGGTAGATATGCTGGCTTCAGATGTTCAAAAGCTACACAAGGCATATACAGATGCGAGTTATGCGACGCACAAAACGACCTATAACCACACACCAGATGGTCAGAAGGTTGTCTACCATTTGCGTCTCGACAACAAAGGTAAAGGTACAGAGTACGATGCTAGTCTGACTGAAACCTTCAGTAAGCTTAAATCGAAGCTGGCGCAGATCGCAGCAGGCCAACCAGACAATCAACAAGGTGTGGTATATCAACCTGCGAGTTGGATAGTTACGGTTGAAACATCAACTGAAGAGGTGACCGATATCGGGTCGTTTAGCGGTGGTACCGATGTGGATATCGATATTGCTAAACTGTCGATTGCTCCGGGTGGTTGGATTGACATCAAAGTTGAGTCACAAATCCGTGATGATGCGATGACTGCGGTCACCATTCAGCCTAAATATAACGGGTCTGGTTTTGGTAAATCGCAAATCAAACCGGAAACCTCAAGTCTGGATGTGAGCAAAGAGATCATCTCAATTGGTGGCAGACCATACTCGAACGGTGATACTTACAAGCCTGGCGAAGAAGTCATCTATCACTTCACGGTAACCAATACTAAACCTGTCTGGCGCGATAACGCAGTGTTACGCGATATGCTGTCGAACATTACGGTAGAAGTGTTAGGTGGCAGCGTTACTCAGGCGCTGAACGATACAGAAATTACTCACACCATCACTAATGGTATAGACAGCGATGTCGACACCTATTTACCGTCTTATGACGCCAACGGTGACTTGGATATTGTTGCCGATATTGCGCCCGGTGAAGAGATCAAGTTCGTAATTAAAGGCACTATTCGATCTGACGCACTCGGTGTTATCGATGCTAACCAGGCAACGGGTGGCAATAATGAAGTCACGACTCCGGAGATCCCTCCTGTTGCGCCAGATCTCGTATTCGAGAAACTGGTCACCAATACGACAGCGGATGGTGGTAGTTGTAGCTTCCCATCGGATAGTGGTACCGGCTGTGAATATAACCCAGGTGGTCAGGTGAGCTACACGATTACGGTCGAGAACCGTGGTGAAGGTATCGCTAATGACGTTGCTATTATCGACAAACTGAATGCTATCAACACCTCAACAGGTGCTAAGGCATTCAGCGGCTTATCGACCACGATTCTTGAACAGCCAAGTAGTGACCGATTCTCTATCTCTGGTAATTACGCGGGTAACAAACCGCTTGATGCGACATTCGACTTAATGCCGGGTGACAAAGTGGTATTTGGTTTGCTAGGGACAGTGGATGCGGATGCAACCGGTACCATTACCAATATTGCTAAAGTTGATGGTCAGGATTCGAACTCAATTGTACTAGGGCAGGGTGAAGCGGATATTGTAGCCGCTAAGTCAACAGACACCCCGAGCTACACACCGGGTAGCGAAGTACGTTATACCATGTATATCGCCAACCGAGCTGACTCGAATGCTGACGTACGTGTTGAAGATGAAATTTCTAAGTTCATGGTCGAGACGGCTGACGGCTCGATGCAAACAGCATTGCAATCCTGGTCGACGACAGCAACCTTTGTATCCAACGTAACTGCGGCGCACAATGATGCCAGTGCGATTCAAACCACAGGTGACATTGATGCGATAGTGAAGTTAGGTGCAGCAGGAACAGAGCCGACTGTGCTGAAAATTGAAGTGGTTGGTAAAGTCAGAGATGACGCGGTTGGCAAGTTCGGTAACACCTTGTATGTCAACAATAAACAGTACGACCTACAACAACACTACATCTACCCAGAGTTGGGCGCGCTGAAAGTAACCAAAGAAACGTCATTGTCTCCGGCTCTTTATGCACCGGGTGACTCAATCGGCTTTGACATTGTGATTGAAAACACTGGGGCGGGTTACCTGCAAAATGTCAAAGTTGAAGATATCGCGTCGAATATCCGCGCTGATGTGGTAGATAGCTTACTCGCGGGACCAGTATTCGATTCGTGGGACAAAGCATCAAGCTCAATGACGATTGTTGATCCTTCAGCAAGCAAGACGGTGGTAATTTCGCAAACTGAATTTGACGCGCCTGATGGCTTTAGTGGTGAGTTTAACTTAGCGCCAGGATCACAGATCCAACTTCATCTGGAGGGGACGGTTAACAGTAACGTGATAGGAGCGATTACTAACCGTGTAAACGTCACAGCAGACAATGTTGAGCCTGCAAGTGATGATGCAACATACTTGCCTCTTGATGCGGAAGTGACGGTTTCTAAGAACGTCGACAAGAGCGTTTATCAGGCTCAAGACACGCTGACTTACACGATTGTCTTGACCAATACGCAACGCGTTTGGGCGACCGACGTGAAGGTTGAAGATTTCGTTGACCGCATTAGTGCTGAAACCATCTATGGCAGCACGATTTCAGTATTTGACCCTGCAACAATTGAAATCAGTGGGGTATCAGCCAACGGAACGACAAACTTACCAGCGCTATCGGGTAACTACATTGATAACAGTGTCGATATTGCGCCGCAAGACATTGTCACTATTGCCATTAAAGGTCAGCTTAAGCCTGAAATTATTGGGGAAGTCCGTAACCTGGTGACTGTCGGGTACGATGGTAAAACACTAGAAGATGATGCAGTTAGCACACCGCTTATTCCGTCTATTGAAGTGACCAAAGAACCATTCGATCCACTCTACACTCCGGGAGCGGTTAATGGTTTTGAAATCAAAATCGTCAACAAGGACGCGGCATTTGCTAACGATATTGTGTTAGAAGACCTCATCTCAGCTGTGATGGTTTCGACTGCAGATGGCGTTGACCGACAGGCATTCAGTCGTTGGACGGTTGACTATTCGGCGAACGATCCAATGACTTCAGTCGACAGATCGACCTATGGCTGGAATAGCGATATTAATACCAACATCGATTTGGCTCCGAACGATACCATTACCTTCACCATTCAGGGTGAGGTTGATGCTAAAGCAATTGGCGAGATCGTTAACACAGCGAAAGTGACTTACGATGGCAAAGAGTTCGAGCCAAGCGCGACCATTAAGCCTAAGCCTGCGGATATTACGTTAACTAAAACCGCCGACCGCGAGTTTTATCAGGCAGGGCAGAGCGCGCAGTTCGTAGTGACGGTTAGCAATGGTGGTGAAGGCTTTGCCAATGATGTTGAAATCAAAGACGTCATGAGTGATGTACTTGTTACCCTGGTTGATGGTACTAACGGGACCGCATTTGAAAGTTGGACAATTAAGACAGAGTTGAGTGATATCAGTTCTTCCTTGTCATCTACGCCAAGTGGTAACAACCCTGATATTGATACCTTGGCTGATATTGCGCCAAACAGCACGGTGACCTTTACCATTGACGGCACTGTTAATCGTTATGCGACGACGGATATTGTTAACCAGGCGAGTGTGGACTTTGCTGGTCAACCAACCTTAGATGCTCAGGCGATCATCAAGCATCGTCCGGTTTCATTGACCCTCGAAAAGTATGTTGGCGAAACTGGCACGGAGACAGAGATGACTTATGAGCCGGGTAAAGAGTCAGTGTTCCGCGTTATTGTTGCCAACCAGAACGAAGCGTTTGTTGCTGGTATCCAACTTAAGGATTTACTGGCTTCGATGACGGTGGATACGGTCAACGGTGCAAAAGAAGCCGCTTTCTCTAGCTGGAATATTGAAGTCAACAAGGGTAACGATCTGACTCAGATCTCTCCGGACCCAACTGGCAGCAACAAAGAAGTTGACGCTACTGTTGATCTGGCGCCTAACGACACCTTAGAGCTTGTGATCACAGGCAAGGTCAATGAATTTGCTAACGGTCAGATCGACAATAAAGCGACCATGGTGATCAACAACAGTGGACGTCCTCAGCGCTTTAGCGCAGTGGCAAGTCTGCTTCCAGAGCCTGACAACGTCGTCATTACCGAATCAGCTGACAATCCGATCTACACCGCAGGTCAGCAAGCGACCTTCCGTATTAATCTGTTTAATGACAGTAAAGGGTTCGCCAACGATATTATCCTGCGAAACGCAATCTCAGGCATGAAGGTTCCAACAAGACCTGACATAGCAAGTGGTAATCGTGAAGTCGTCAATGCCTTCACCGATTGGACGATTAGCGCAACGAGTAATGACCCGCGCACCAATATTAACGTCGGCACCTTGTCAGCTAATGATGATATAAACATTGCCGGTGATATTGCCCCTGGTGACACGGTTGAGATTGCAATTACCGGTACGACAGACTCGCGTGCAATGGGCGAGATTGTCAACACGACCCATAAGATTGACGAAGCGCAGTCAGCCACTCCGACTACGCGTAATGCATCAGTTGAAACCGTCAGTGCGATGATCACGCCACAGGCCGTTAGTTTTGCTATCGACAAAACTACGGATAAAGGTGATAACGCAGAGTACACCAATGATGACTCTGAGCTGACTTACATTCTGCGCGTTAGCAATGAAGGTTCAGCGACCATCACTGGCGCACAAATGGTTGATGAAATAACTAAGCTAGTGGGTGCAAACGGCAATGCCTTGTTCACAACCTGGAAAGGCACTATCGAAGAGTGGCCAAGTGGTCAGAAAAAAGGTGAGTTTACCGATAAAGACCTGATGTTACCTGACGGCGCTCTTTCACTCGATCTGCTGCCTTACATGGGTAACGGTTACGAAATTAAGATCACTGGTGAGCTGAACAAAGGGCTTGATGACGATATTACAAACACCTTCACCGTCACTGATCCTGCGACGGGGATCAGTGGTTCTGATGATGTGACTATTCACGTCAAGAAATTTGCCGATAACGAAGGCGAGCTGGTTGTTGCGAAAGAAGCAATGAAAACAGACGCTCAAGTAGGTGATGTGGTTGAGTATGAAGTGACTATCGTCAACAACAACGAGTCAGAATTTAAGAACGTTAAGCTGGTTGACCGTTACCCGTCAGGTTTTGCCTATGTTCCGGGTTCGACCGAGATAACCAATAGTGGTCCGGACGGTCAGTTTGATACCAACGATGACGTAATCAGCACTGATGATCCTGCAGTCACCAACTCTCTAACCTTTAACGTTGGCGACATGCTTGCTTATGGTGGGGCAGATAAGACGATTACCGAGCAAGTACGTATCCGCTACCTACTGCGTGTTACTGTCGGCGCGACTTTTGGTAAGTATGTTAACTCTGCGGTAGCGATGGCGCCACCGGAAGGGCAGGTGTCAGGGGCGCTGGAAGAGAAGTCTAACACAGCGACTGCAACCGTTGAGGTACTGCCAGACAAGGTGTTCGATACGGCTTCCATCATAGGCAAAGTGTTTGAAGACCATAACAAAGATGGCTTCCAGGCTGATGCAACCGCATTTGAGATACAACTATCTGCCAATGTAAGCGACAGAGATTATATCAAGAACACCACTGTGCTGATTCGTGATGGTAAAGAGACTCGCCTCAAAGACCGTCGTCATAATCGCGGTGAACATACCGGTCATGTCTATGGCGTTAAGGTGAACAGTGCTGGCGACTATAAGCATAACTACTCACACGCTACACAAGCGAAAGAGCCTAGCTATGACTACGATTCAGCACTGGTTGATGGGTATGAAATCGACAAGCTGTATGGCATCTCCAAGAACCGTACGCTTCCAGCGAGCAATAAGGTTAGCTTCCAGCTTGAAACTAAAACCAAACAAGGTTTCAGCTTCAGCGTGATCACCGAATCTGGTACCCGGTTAGTGTTTGACCGTGAAGGCAATATTACCTCGCGCCATGTCGGTGATAAGCAGCAAGAGCTGTCTGCAGAAAATCTCGATGTGACACGTAATCTATACAAGGATGGTGACCACTACTTGTGGGAAATCATAATTGAAAACAAAGGCATCTATGAAGACGGTATTCCGGGCGTAAGACTGCTCACCGTTGAAGGCATTATCATTGAAACCGACCAGTACGGTCGCTACCACGTGCCAGATCAATGGGTACTGGACAAGAAAGGTAAGAACTTCTTAGTTAAGGTCGACACTGATTCATTGCCAACAGGAATGAAAGTTATCAGTGAGAACCCAAGAGTACAACGAATCTCACCGAACAAACTGACCAAGTTCAATTTCAGTGTCTCGGTGGAGGAAAAAGAGTAATCGTGAATAACAATAACGACAAACAAACGCGATTGGCGGAAGAACTATGAAAACATTCAAAATGACTCGTCTGGCAGTGAGTATTATGGCTGCCATTCCGGTAATGGTAGTGGCAAAAGACACCAGTCAGTTGGAAAAGCTTGATACGGACACCACCGGCATAGAGGTGGAGGTTCATCAGCAAGAAGATAGCTCACGTATTTACCTTGATGAAGGGGCGATTTGGGCCAGCCGTGATATCACCCGTTTTGAACCTGTACTGGATGTCAGTGTTGGTGATGAACTGGAAGTGGAGCAGGGCAAACTATCTGATTCGGTGAATTTTACGGTCAGCTCAAACTACAGCTACTACATGAAGCGCTACCAAATCGAGATCTTCCGCGGGGAAGATCGTAGCCTGTCTCAGCCACTTAAGGTGATTGAAGGTACAGAGGTAGCGAATGATATCGATATCAGTTGGGATGGCAGCACGGACATCGACTACGCGTTTGAAGTGGGTAATCAGCTGCAATTCAGATTCAAGGCTTGGGACAAAGACGACAACATGGATATCACCACTATCGGTGTGATTGATCTAGTTCGTCCGGCCTCTGAAGTTGATATCGAACGTAATCAAAGCGAAGAGCAGTTGGCACGAAGCTTCGGCCGTGCTCAGTTAATGCGTCACAATATTCCGACCAATTCAGGTTTGGCTAAATTTATCGGAACCGGGCTTAAGGGCGTCGATAAAGTTGTGATTGGCGAAGATGAGTTTGAAGTTGAAGATGGTGAACTCTACGCCGAGCAGTTCCTACCTGCGGATGCGTACCTTTTCCCAACCAAAGTTATCTTTGATAACGGCGATGAGCGCCGCTATCAGCTGTATGTGCGAATTCCAGACACATATTATGCTCAGGCTGGTCTGGCAGATATGTATATCGGCAAAAACCGCGTTACTGGTGACACTGGCGCGTTAGGCGTTAATGACCAGTATCAGGACGATGTTTATAACCAGGGGCGTGTCGCTTACTTCAGCCAGGGTAAGTTTGGTGACAAGCTGCGTATCACCACCCATTTTGATAGCAAAGATGGCCAGATCAAAGACATCTTCAAGCATCCATTTGCTGCTGAAGACTCTAGTGTGTTCGATATCCTCGAAGATGACGACGAACTTTACTATGGCGATTATGGTGATGGCGCCAACATTCATAAAGTGGTCAATACCAAAGGCAAAGTCTACTTCGACTTAGAGTACGATAAATCGCGTGTGTTATGGGGTAACTACAACACAGGCCTGACTGGTACGGACAACAACGACTACAACCGTAGCTTGTATGGCTTTAAAGGCGATTACCGCACCCGCTCTACCACTAAATATGGTGAAGACAGACTGAACATCGTTGGTTTTGCTGCTTCCGCCGATTCGTCGTTTGCCCATGATGAGTTTCTCGGCACAGGCGGCTCGTTGTATTTCTTGCGTCATGGAGAATTAGTACCGGGAAGTGACAAAGTCTACGTTAAGGTAGTGAACAAAGACTCGGGAATTTCAGAGCGAGAAGTGCCGCTGCAATCAGGACGCGACTATGAAATTGACCCGTATCAGGGCCGTATCATCTTAATGCGTCCACTGAGCAATATTATTTCAGATAGTTTTGGCAGTGTGATTGACGATACGCCAGCCGATGGGTTTGAAAACTATCTGGCGGTAGATTATGAGTATGTGCCAAAAGGTTCAGATGTCAAAGATTCGCTCACCTATGGTGGTCGTGCCAAGGGTTGGCTAAACGACTACATTGGTGTTGGTGTTAACTACGCGACGGAAGAGCGTGATGGTCAGAACTATGAGTCATCTGGTGCAGACTTAACCTTACGCGCAACTGAAGGCACTTACATCAAAGCGGAATGGGCGCACAGTGAAGGTCGTCAGACCGATTCTAACTTTGTCTCCTTTGATGGCGGTTTGACCTTTACCCCAATCGGTGAAGATTTCGATGAGCGTAAAGGTGACTCTATTCAGGTCAAGGGTGTTGCCAGCCTATATGACATTGCGCCTAACATTTTTGGCGCGGTAGGTAACGATGTTAAGGCCTGGTATAAATCAAAAGATGCGGGTTACAGTTATGCCAGCCAGAGTGACGATTTAGAACAATTGTCTTATGGTACAGAGCTGAGACTGCAAGCGTCTGACCGATTAAGCTTTGCCACTCGTTACACGTCGATTGAAGAGACAGAGCTTGATGGCACTAAAGAGACCGATACCCAACAGGCTGAACTGGAAGCTCAGTTTAAGCTAACCGAGCATGTAAAAGTGTCCGCTGCAGCTAAACAGGTTGATGAGCTGAATCGTGAAAACGAAAAAGGTAAGGGTACTTTAGCTGGCTTAAGAGCCGACTATATTTGGGATAGCGACAACAGCGTCTATGTTAAAGGTCAGTCGACAGTCGATAAAACCAGCCAGTACGATGATAACGACAGTGTTTCGGTTGGTGCAGAGTTCCGCGTGTTTGAAGATCTCTCCCTTGGTGCGGAATACACCACAGGCGATCGAGGTGACGCGACTGAGGCGACAGCAAGTTACGACATTACCGAGAACTACACCACATACGTTACCTATACTGATGACAATTACGAAGGTACCAACAATGTTGTAGTAGGTCAGCGCGCGGACCTGACTTCCAATGTCGACTTCTATCAGGAAAATCAGTTTGTTGATGAAAACAACGGCAAAGGCCAGATCGATTCATTTGGCTTCGGCTATGACATGAGTGATGATGTCGACTTTGGTATCGGTTATCAGCAGGGTGAAATCGAGAAGAAGAACGAAATCGACCCGACCAAGCTAGAGGTCACTGAGCGCAAAGCGGTGACTTTCACTGCAAATATCGATATTGACGACGTTAACCTCAAACACAAGATAGAGTATCGTGTCGATAAAGGTAACGAGAATGTCGATGTTAACAAGCGTCGTGTAGACCAGTTCGTCACCACCAACCGCTACACGCAGAACTTAACCGAAGAATATACCTTGTTTGGTAAGTTCAATTATTCCAAGTCAATCAGCAAAGAGACGGACGAGACCTTAGAACGCTTTGTGGAAGCAACGGGTGGTCTGGCCTACCGTCCAATTTACAATGATAGATTGAATCTGCTTAGCCGTTATACCTACATTGCCGATCTGGACAACCTTGACCGCGATGTCGATTACAGCAATGAAGAGTCTCATATCATCGAGGTTGAGGGGATTTACTCCGTTAACGCGAAAGTGGATGTGGGTGCTAAATACGCGCATAAAGATAAGAAGGAAGACTTCGAGCGTGCCTCTGGCAATGTTGAAACGGTCGAAAGCAATATTAACTTGTACGGCCTGAGCGCTTCTTATCATGTGATTAAAGAGTGGGATGTCACAGGTGAATATCACTGGAAGACGGACACACTTAACGATGAGCTTGAGCATGGCGCATTAATCTCAGTTAACAAGCATCTATCAGACAACTTTAAGGTCGGTATTGGCTATAACTTCTCAGGTTTTGATAGCAACCTTGCCAATGACGATGATTACAATGCCAAAGGTGTCTTTATCAACCTAATTGGTAAGATTTAAAGGATTTGTATGACAATGAAACTCAACACTTTGTTGGTAATTGGCATGGCGCTAGGGTTAACGGCGTGCTCAACGGACACTTATGTCAGTAAAGAGAACATAGATAAGTTTGGCGATCCTCAGGTCGAGAAGTTCCTTATCCGCGAATGCATCGTACCAGAGCGAGATATCCGCATTGCTATGGCTTCTCATTTTGACTTCGATAAGTCTGAGCTGAAGGAGCAAGACAAACAGTCCATTGATCAACTGATGGCAAGTATTGGCAAACTACATGGTCAGATTTCGATAGTTGGTCATACCGACTACCAGGGCTCTGATGATTACAACGTCAAGTTGTCACTGCGCCGAGCTGAGGCAGTAAAAGCGTATATGCAAAGTAAGCTAGATGCATCACGTTACGATTGGGAAGTGAAATATTACGGTGAATCCAAGCCGCTGGTGGAAGGAGTATCTAAACAAGCCAACGCTGAAAACCGTCGTGCTTATGTGATATTTGAGCAGACCCAGACTCAGCAGGAAAACATCTTCTGTGAGCCACCAGAGCCTGAGCGTAAAGTCTACGTCGCGATGACATCACATTTTGATTTTGATAAAGCACAACTTAACCCAGCCGATAAAGCCTCACTTGATGAGTTTGCGAGCAATTTAACTGGCTTAAACGGCAGGGTGTTAATTGCTGGTCATACCGATTATCAAGGCTCAATCAGTTACAATGAGAAGCTCGCTCAACTCAGAGCGGAATCCGTAATGCAATATTTGCAGACTAAACTAGACCCGAGTCAATTTGTATGGGAAGTTAAGTCATTCGGCGAGCTGAACCCGGTGACTCAAGAGCAAGATCTTGATGCCAATGCACTCAATAGACGTGCGTTTGTTGTCTTTAAAGAGGGTGAGTTACCCGAGTAACCAGTTCACTCGAACCAACAATTTAAAAAGGGGCTAACGGCCCCTTTTTCACAATCACTAAGCAGGAGCAGAGCGTGGAGAAAGTACAAGCAGTCATCGATTTTCTTCTAACTCACAAATTACTTTTTACCGTTTTGATCATTATGATCATCTCACTGATTCGTCGGTTGATATTGTCGATGATACGCGGCGATGATGCCTTTGTATCAGAAGACCAGCGCAGTTGGATGTCGCGAACCAAAAACGGTTCATTTATTACTCTGGTACTGCTGCTGTTTGTCCTTTGGCAGTCTGAAATCAACGAGTTTGCTCTCTCAGTTACGGCAATTGCTGTTGCGATAGTTGTGGCATCGAAAGAGATTATTCTCTGTTTCACCGGATCTATTCAACGTGCCAGTTCACGTTCATTTCGCATTGGCGACTGGATTGAAGTCGGTAAAATCTGTGGTGAAGTGATCGAACACAACATGATGGCGACGGTTATTCAGGAGATTGATCTCTACCATGGCCAATATCACTACACAGGCAAAACAGCGACGCTACCTAACAGTATGTTCTTTACCTACCCGGTTAAGAATCTCAATTTCATGAAGCGCTATGTCTATCATGACTTCGCAATTATTGTCCCTAAGTTCGTCAACCTCTACCCGCTGGTTCCTTTGATGCTGGAGAAGATTGATGAACACATTAACTACTTTAGCGAAGTTGCAAAACGCTACAACGCTATGATCGAAAAGCATGCTGGCGTCGACTTGCCAGGTTCTGAACCTCATATTCACATCACAAGTGGTGGCACCGGGGAGCAGGTTGTTCACTTTATGCTGTTTTGCCCGACCGATAAGGCAACGCACTTAGAGCAAGAGATCAGAGCGGATTTTATGGCGCTGTATGAGCAACATTTCCCTGAGAAAAAAGCTGAGGAATAGGTCGGGGCAATCTTGAGTTTGGCGGTGATAACCTTGGGTTATTTGATTAATGCTGGTTATTGTTACGACAAAACATTGCATTCGAGATTTGGTAAAAAAAAGAGTATGGTGCGCGCAATTGCCTATATGAGCTCAGTCGTCTATTGAGAGCGTAGCGCGCAGCCAAAGGATACAAAAAACTTCATTAAGGATATGCTGCGTCAGGCAATGGATGCGTACAGATGATGTGCGTAATTTATTAAATCTATTGGCTATTAGTGTCCTTAATGAACACCTCTTTAATATATCGAGTCTTTTCCCGTTTCTCGGAAAACACTTATCTTAACGGCTTATGTAATGTCTTCGTGATGTTATTACCCGTTTCACTGCTCTCTGCCTTTGCAACCTTAATTGGCAACGGGCTGATGATCTGGGGTTTTGAATCTGAAGCCGATTATCTGTTGTTTGTTAGCAGACTGGTTTGGAAACTGTTTCCAATGCTACTGCTTATTTACTACGCGCTATTTTTGGCTCGTCTACACAATCTTTCACGCACCAATGTAGTCACACCGTCGGTACTGGTTTACGTAATCTTGTGTAACGAGTGGGGATTGCTCCATCCGGGTTCCATCTTACCTGCCAGTTACCCACTGGCGATCGTGACGCCTTTGTTAGTGGCTTGTGCTGTTAAGCATATGATGCGCAGACGAGTATTTCTGGATTCAGCTTTACCAAATGTCGTTGACCAATCGATAAACCTTATTCTCGGCACTATTGCTTTAGTGTCTGCTTTTGTCTTTATTGGTCATCTGATTGGAAAATTGGTATTGGCTTTGCCAGTCCTTGATTGGGTTCCTTCAATTGGCGTTGATTCACTGCTTGGTGGCTTATGGTATGAGCTCATTCGTAGTCTACTATGGACAATTGGTATCAATGGTCATGTGCTGCTGGCTAGCTACAAAAATGAGTTGTATGAAGTCTCAGTGAACTGTTTCAACTCATATAAAGCAGTGGGTGGTGACCTACCGATCCTTACCAGTAGTTTTTACGATATCTATGCAGGGATAGGGGGAGCGGGAAATACTCTGAGCCTGGTGCTGTGTATGTTGCTTTTCACTAAGAACAAAGGCTACAGAACCTTAGCTGGGGCGACATTGATCCTAAGTTTGTTCAACATCAACGAACCTGTGCTGTTTGGTTTACCTGTGATATTTAATCCGGTATTGATTATTCCGTTTTTGCTCACGCCATTAGTCGCCATTGTGGTCGCATATACAGCAACACTCTTAGGTATGGTTGCCCCTGTTTCTGAGTTCGTAAGCTGGATGACTCCCTCTCTTATCAGTGGTTATATCGCAACGGATGGGCACATTAGTGGCTCAATACTCCAGCTTGTGATCATCGCTATTGGTATCGCTATCTATCTGCCGTTTTTTAAACAGATGGATAGGGTTTCGGGTAGCCATGCGGTGTTTACCAAAGGCTCATCTGACGAGTTTTTTAATTACGAAGAGATAGGCAACAATCGTAGTGTGATTGGGTTGTTGCCTAACATGAGTGGTAACCTGCTTGCTCAAACGGATATTAGCAACTTGCAACGTAGTGGAGAGTTTGTTCTTTTTTATCAACCGCAAGTAAACAACGACAAGAACTGTGTCTCTTCTTTAGAAGTTCTGATTAGGCATCGTAGTAAAGATGGCACCATAACCCCTCCGACTTTCTTGTCTAGTTTCGCTAAGTTAGGTCTGACATCTGATTTGGATATGTGGGTGATCAAGCGTGCGTTGAAAGAAGTGGCACCATTGGCGCCAAACGCGACGTTCAAAATCTCTATTAACGTTTCGCCAGAGACATTTCTGGTGCCAAACTTTGCTGAGATAGTGATAGACCTGATAGAAAACAGTGCCTTAAATTTTGAACAAGTCGAGTTAGAGATCACCGAAGAGTTACTTATCCAAGATGAGCAGACAACCTGGAGTGTCTTTACTCAACTAAGAGAGAAGGGCATTCAGATTGCACTTGATGACTTTGGCTCAGGTTACTCCTCCATCGGACATTTATGTAAGTACGAGTTCGACAAAGTGAAGATTGACCGATCATTAGTGGTTAACTTAAAACACAAACATGGGCGAGAAATGTTCCGACTGACTAGCGAACTGGTTCGTATAACAGGAGCAGAAATCGTCGTTGAAGGGGTTGAAACTGACGAGGAACTTGATTTTGTCTCTCAGCAGGGAATCACTTTAATTCAAGGCTACTATTTCTATAAGCCAATGCCATTTGATCAGGTTTGTCAGCAAGTGGTGTTTTGTAATAGCTAACGCTTAATACTCAAAGGAGCCTGATACGGCTCCTTTGTTGTTTATGCTCTTTAGATCAGATATTTGGACGAGCTGTTTCGTCGGTCGAAGGAGGCAGGTGAGGCAGCGTCACTTGCGGTTGTTCACCGGTTAAAGAACGCAGGAACTCAGTGATTTTGATCGACTCATCTTTTGTCAGCTTTTGACCGAGCTGCAAGTCTGCCATCATTTCTACCGCTTGCTGTAGATCCCAAACGGAACCGTCATGGAAATACGGATAGGTCAGTTCGATGTTACGTAGAGTCGGTACCTTGAACACATACTTGTCGAACTCATTACCAGTAATCGCTTTACGGCCCACATCTGGATTATCCGTTGCAAAAGGTTTCACCAGTCCCATTTTTTGATACATCTGACCGCCGGCCAAGGGACCGCTGTGACAGGCGGTACAACCTTTCTCTTTGAATAGGTTGTAGCCTTCCACCTGAGTAATGGTCAACGCCTTATCGTCTCCTTTCAGCCATAGATCAAAGGGCGCATTGGGTGTGCGTAAGGTCTGCTCAAACGTAGCAATGGCGTCAGTGACATTATCAATGGTGATTGTTTCACTGCCATAAGCTTGCTTGAACCACTGGCGATACTGCGGAATCGATTTGAGAGTATCGATGGCAAGCTGGTGGCTAAATGCCATTTCGAGTGGATTTTCAATCGGTCCTGCTGCCTGCTCTTGCAGGTCTTTTGCTCGTCCATTCCAGAACTGTACGAAGTTCAAGTCTGAGTTAAACACTGTTGGTGAGTTGATTGGACCAATCGCCCATTTGTGACCAATAGAGCTTGGCAAGTTGTCGACGCCACCTTTTGCTATGTTATGGCAAGAGTTACAAGAGATGGTGTTGGAGGCGGACAAACGCGGCTCAAACCATAAGGTTTTTCCCAACTCTACCTTGTTGGCATCGAGCCCTGCCACTGGCTCTATAACCTTGATGGGTTCACCTGCCTGACGCTCTGCGTGGACTGCGAAAGAGATGATGGACAAGACACTCACTGCAATAATCGTTTTCATAATAACTTCCTTTTTCAGTGATTTTTCAATCTCACTAGTGGCACGCACTTCTTGATGGTGCGTTGTGGAAGTCACGGTATATCAATCGATTTTTTCGATAAAATGCAAAAAATCGATGGTTTTTATGGCGAAAAACGATGTTAAAAATGGTCAATTCTTGCGCAGCTTGAATTTACTTATCTCGCGAGTTGAAGATCACTTTCTGTTAACAAATACGCAATAAATAGCATCGAACATTTTGTTGATTTAGGTCAAAGTCACACCTCCCTTTATCAGGACACACACCATAAAGGATGAAATTAGGATGAGTTGTTGATACCTCCGTCAGAGGCCAACAATTAGATGATTGCAGTGCCCAGTCGAGGTTCTTAACCTGAATGGAACTGATCACTAGATGGATATACATATGACAACTGCGAGAAAACAACAGTTATGTGTCGATGCTACCCCTTACTATCATTGCGTTTCTCGTTGTGTCAGACGTAGTTTTCTTTGTGGAGAAGATCCCCTCACACTCCGTAGCTATGAACATCGTCGATCGTGGATTAAGCGCAAGATGCTTGCTTTGTCACAAGTCTATTGTATCGATATCTGCGCCTACGCCATCATGAGCAATCACTATCACTTAGTTGTCCATATCAATAGAGGGAAAGCTTTACGATTATCTGATCGAGAAGTGGTTGAACGCTGGAAGCAAGAGCACAAACTTCCATATATTGTAACCAGATGGTTAGAAGGGCAACTCACCAGCAGTATTGAGAATGAAGTGTGTCTGAAGATTATTGATTCATGGCGAGAACGCTTATGGAGCCTGAGTTGGTTTATGAAAGAACTCAATTATGACATTGCCTGTCAAGCGAATAAAGAAGATGAATGCACAGGTCATTTTTGGGAAAGTCGCTTTAAAAGCCAAGCTTTGTTAGATGAACAAGCACTCGCAGCGGCTATGGCGTATGTCGACTTAAACCCGCTAAGATCGGGCATCGCGAAGACTCCGGAAACATCAGATTATACCTCGATTCAGGCAAGGTTAGACGCACTGAACAAACAGCAAGCTACAGCTCCATGTCTGCATCCATTCATAGGTAACTTGTCGACCAGACAGCAAGATGGAATCCCCTTTAGGCTCATTGATTACATCGAGTTGGTTGATTGGACTGCGCGGCAGTTAAAAGAAGATAAAGTCAGTTTGAGCGAAAAGGTGCCCCCAATTTTAAAACGACTCAACGTAAACCAACTGAAGTGGCTTGAAGCTTGTAAAAAATTAGAGCGAAGACGAAATACGTTAGTCGGTTGTTCACAGAACGCGATGCTTGCCAAAGGTACGTTGAACCGGCTGCGAATCAATCTGTTTAAGTTGGATGGTTAGTCTGAAACAGCAGATCGGCACAAAAGTATTGGAAGTCAAACCAAGCTAAAAGTCAGCTTGGATTCTCACTATTTGTCAAATTCGTACTCAGAACCCAAATCAGACCAACAATCATCGGCGAGTCCGCAGCTTTCTTTTAATTCACACCAGTGCGTCTTCACTGTATGCCAAGTTTTGTCCAAACTTGCCGATTCTAATCATGCCTGTCCTTTTAAAAAGCGTTAAACAGGACAGGCGCATCAATTCGGATTCTAATCATGCCTGTCCTTTTAAAAAGCGTTAAACAGGACAGGCGCATCAATTCGTGAATTTTTAACTTCTGTAATACTTCTGCTTCATCCTCAGCGCAATATTGACCAGTGCTATCAGGACAGGCACCTCAATTAGGGGGCCAATCACGCCCGCGAAGGCTTGGTCAGAGTTGAGGCCGAATACAGCGATACTTACCGCGATTGCAAGTTCGAAATTGTTGCCAGTTGCGGTAAAAGCGATAGAGGCATTTTTGTCATATTCGATGCCAAGCTTTTTACCAACTAAGAAGCTAACAAAAAACATCACCACAAAGTAAATAGCCAGTGGGATAGCCACACGGATTACGTCGAGAGGTAGATCAAAGATCATTTCACCTTTTAGGCTAAACATCAGCACGATTGTCGCAAGTAATGCGATTAGCGTGATAGGGGAGATACGTGGAATGAACACCTCGTTGTACCAGGTTTCTCCTTTAGCTGCAGTAAGCCATTTTCGACTTAAGAAACCAGCCAAGAAAGGGATACCCAAGTAAATCAGCACGCTCTCAGCAATGTCTAACATTGAAATGTCAACGTCAAAGCCTTGGTAACCTAACAGTGGGGGCAACACTGTGATGAATAACCAGGCCATAAAGCTGTATGAGACAATCTGAAACGCGCTGTTTAGTGCAACAAGCGCCGCTCCATATTCTTTATTACCACCGCCTATATCATTCCAAACCAGTACCATAGCGATACAGCGAGCAAGGCCGATAAGGATAATTCCGACCATGTACCCTGGCTTGTCACCAAGAAAGGTCAAGGCAAGCACAAACATAAGAATCGGACCAACAATCCAGTTCATAATCAGAGACAGTTTGATAGCTTGTTTGTCTTTGGTGACGCTTCCAAGCAACTTGTAATCCACCTTAGCAAGTGGGGGATACATCATAAGAATCAGGCCGATTGCCAGCGGGATATTGGTACTGCCAACCGTCATCGATTCGTTCCAGTTGGCGACATCGGGGAATGCGACTCCGATGGTGATACCCACAGCCATGGCCACGAATATCCATACTGTAAGGTAACGATCTAAGAAGCTCATTTTGACCGCGGCTGAAGGGCCAGTATGACTTGTGATATCTGAGCTCATAGTAAAACTCTCTTTCGTTTATCGTCGAATGACGATTTATTGGTAATAATAAATGGCAAACGTCTGCTTGCCATGAAAATGTTTAACTGAATATCGTGTTATACAAGTTAGAGAAGTGACTGATCTCGTCCTTGTTGACTCGATAGCACACCTTAGGTGGAATTGATTGCGCAGTAATGAATCCGGCTTGCTTAAGAATGCGTAAGTGCTCAGACACCGTTGATTGAGCTAAGCCCAGTTCAGAAACCAGATCGCTATTAAGGCATCCGCCCATCTTTTCCAGGTTGAGTAGTATTTTTACTATTCGAACACGGGCTGGGTGTGACAGGGCCTTAGCCTGAGCTGCAAGTTGTAGCTCTTGAGCTAATTCACGCTCTGTAGATTTAAACGCTTGTTCATTAACACGGCTGCATGAGTTGGACATTTTTTCTATCCAATAGTTAATCGTCGAATTGCGATTGATGATACGCCTCCAATCTCAATTCTGCAACTGGTTCAGAATAATGATTTAACTGACGCCAATTATTTAATATTTAGATTGGTCTGGGATATATTTGACGTGATTTTTATAACAATGAAGTATGGCTATGAGAATAATCTGTTATGTCCTAGCACTCTTGCTAGTAGGTTGTAGTCAACCTAAAGTTGAAGTCCCAATTCAACAAGATCCTCAATGGACAAGTGGTGCACTTGAAAATGGCGTTCGTTACCACTTTTATCCTCTGGATGATGAGTCGGTATCGATTCGAATGTATGTTCATGTTGGTTCGGCGCAAGAAACCGAGCAACAGAAAGGCTATGCACACTTTTTGGAGCATATGGCCTTTAATGGTTCTGAACACTTCAGTTCTAGTGATATCGTTGAGTTTTTCGAGAAAACTGGGCTGACTTTTGGCGCGGATATGAACGCCTACACTTCACCCTACGAAACAGTGTATGAGCTTGATTTGCCGAATAGTGTGGAAGTTGAAACTGGCGTTCAATGGATGAGAGATATTGCAGACGGTTTGACACTGGCTGCTGATGAAGTCGAGAAAGAGAAGGGCGTGATACAAGGTGAAATTCGCCGCACTAGCCCTGAGCATAAATCTCTGGAAGGAAAGTATTATGATTTTCTGACCAAAGGCACCCCGTTAGAAAACTTAGATCCAGTCGGAAACCAGCAGTCTGTGGATGGCGCAACGTCAGAGTCAATCAGAGCATTTTATCAAACCTGGTATCAGCCTCAGTCAACAGAAATCATTGTTACTGGTGATATTGACCTAGAACAAGCGACGGCATTGGTTAAAAAATACTTTAGCGACTGGCAGCAAACACCGGATGCCAAACAACAGGTCAAGCAAGATGTCGAACTATCTTTGCGAGATTTTACCGCAGAGGTTGGTGAGTTCGACGCACCAAGTATGAGTCTGTTTGTTGAGCGCGGTCCTGCGAATATTCATAACCGTAGTCAACTGCATGAACAGTGGTTAGATGAAGTGGTGACACAACTAATCTGGAATCGACTTGACGCTAAATTTAACGAGCATGCGACACCACTGCAGGATCTCTATTCATCTACCTATTATCTCAACGAACGCCGTTACGCTCTGATTTCTGTAAGCTTCTCGGCACAAGATCGAGAGCAAGCACAGCGACTGTTTAGTCAAACACTGGCTTCATTGCGTGATTATGGTGTTACGGCACAAGAGATTGAAAGGGTAATGGCCTCTTTCAACCAAGCGGCGACCAATGTTGATTATAATTGGCAGCAGCTATCGGCAGTCGATTTTGCCAATCAGATGGTTAACGTTATTTCACTTGGCGAGACCACTCAGTCAAAGAAAGATTACCAACAAAGCCTGATTGAGTTTATCGAACTTGCTACTGATGAGAAGCTTAACGAGGCGTTAAATCAGCTGTTGTCTGAAGAGTTCTCTATTGTGCTAGGTGCTGATAATGCCGCTGAGATCCCGGTACTAGAGAGTCAGCTGCCTCAATTGCGTAAGCAGGTTAAACAAGCTGGCGTTAAACCACTCGCCATGGCCGCTTCTATTTCTGAGTTAGCTCAGCCGCAGGCGAGTGGCACTATCACTGCTAAGAAGCAGACTGATACTGGTTTCACTGTCTGGAATCTGTCTAATGGTGTCGAAGTCTGGTTTGAGCAGGATACTACAGCGGGTGACTACGTTAACTTCATTTACGCAAGTAAAGGTGGAACTGCTGCTCTGGAAGCTAATTTATATCCAGCGTCGGAAATTGCCGTTGCCGCTATCTCGCGCAGTGGGGTAGGCGAATTCAACGGTACTCAGTTTGATGCTTATCTTGAACGCAACACAATTGAAGTTTATCCATTTGTCGGTTTTAGCCATCACGGTGTAGAAATCGCTGCACCTAAAGCAAAGCTCGCTGATGCATTCAACGTGATGTTTAACGTGGCCACTAACGCTAAGGTAGATAAACGTCAGGTAGAGACAGTTGCTCGCGAAAAAGTAGAGGAGTTGCAGAGCTATCTGGAGACACCTATTGGTCAATGGAACAAGTCAATCAATGACAATACCTATCTTGCGGATAGCCGCCATAAGATGATCACAGCGCCACAGCTGGCGATGGTAACCGAAACCCAAGTACAGCAGGTTTACGATCAACTGTTTGATTATGACCGTGGCAATAAGCTAGTGGTTATTGGTGATATTACTGCTGAAGAGTTAGAACCTCTGATTAGCCACTATATCGCTTCTATTCCGCTCAACACTGCACCTCAAGCGTCATATGTAGCTGGTTATCAGTCGCAACCTAAACCACGCATCGATCTGGCTGTAAATAATGAGCAGAACAGCTTTTATCTTCTTAGATCTATCAACTCCGAAGCCGATGTGAGCAGCGTACGTAATGCGTTTATTGATGACATGATTCAGCGTCTGCTATCTAAGAAGCTTAATAGCTATGTGCGTGAAGAGTTGAGCCTTGACTATGCCCCTGATGCTTATAGCGCTTCTCAAGACCGTGAACCTAGCACTGACTGGTTTATTGAAGCTCAGGTAGCACCGAAAGACATCAGCAAAATCGAGCAAGCCGTTGATCAAGTGGTTGTGGAGATGACACAAGGCGTGACTCAAAACGAGCTGGATCTGGTCGCTAAGCAGCTCGCAGTTGCCCTTGAACCAATCGATGATGACTCTGTTCAAAGAGTATGGTTCTACACTCGTTACTTGATTCACGGTTATGGTGTAGAGGCTCTAACGGATGTTGAAGCCATGACCAGGTCAATTACTAAGCAAGAAATTGACGATCGAATCGAACAGATATTTGGTCAAGGTAGTGTTAAATCCAAATACAGTTTGACACCAAAGCCTTAACGGAAAAAGCAGCGATTAATCGCTGCTTTTTTAATGCCTGAAACAGTCGTTCTGGATGAAGTGATCAATCTGCTGGGGAACCAGAGAGGTGTATATCAAACTCGTGTGACTGCTACGAATCTCAACGTGGTCTGTCATACCGACAATTTTGGTTTCATCGACGGTTACTGTACCGTCGGACATCATCTTATTATCCATCATCAGTAAGGAACGGGCTCCTAAAGGTAGGGTTCCTGCGATGCAGCCAAGCTTTTGCGGCAGGGTCCAGTCACTTTCGTGCTTCTGTAAGCCAAATGATGGTGCATTTCCCAGTATCACACTCATACCTAGCTCCTGAATGCGGGTAACAATTGAAGCCCCCTGGATTGGAGAGCCAATTGTGACGACATGGGATACTTGCTGCTCGCTAAACTGGCGAGACTCAAGATAGTGTTTGATCACCAGTCCACCAAGGCTATGACCCACTAATATATTTGGCATCTCAGATGACAAAGCGTTATCTATTCGCTCGAAGACCGTTTTCTCATCAATAGCCACACTGTTATACGAGAGAATTTTTGTTCGGTAGCCGAAATCTCGGAGCCGATGACTGAGCGGCTGCATGACCATCCCGTGCATATATAGACCATGTAAGATAATGATTTTCATACGACTCCCTACAACATTTGGTGTGAAGTCATCTAACCATTTTCGGCAAAGAAAAGCATCTAAAAAAATATCAGATTGTGTGAGTTTGTAGGCTTATGCGAGTGAGGGGAAATAACAAAGAAAAACGGGCAGTTAGTGATTCGCTAACTGCCGGAAATAGGCTTTACGCGTAAATCTTACCGTGGGAATAGAGCACAGCGTAGCCCGATACTACGACGCGCTCCGGCTCAACGTGACAGTATAAAACGCCACCACGCTTTGAGGCCTGATATGCTTTAAGGTTCGATTTTTCTAAACGCTCAGCCCAAAAGGGGGCTAGTCCGGCATGGATTGAGCCTGTAACAGGGTCTTCGTCACCACCATTTGCAGGCCAGAAGTAGCGCGAGACAAAGTCATATTCGTCTCCGGCAGCGGTGGCGACCACATCATAAGGAGCAAGCTTTTTTAAATGCTCGTTATTGGTTTGTAGATCGATAACATCTTGCTCGTTGTTATAGATGGCAAAATAAGCTTGCTGATTTCTGAGCACCTCTACTGGCTGGATAGATAACCCTTCAGCCAGATCAGATGGTGCGGCTATTTCTATCGGCTTGAGCAAAGGAAAAGTCATAAAGATGCGACCTGTCAGGTCATGGTCAACAACCAATTGGCCAACGTGAAGTGTCTCAAAGCGAATGATTTCACCTGCGTCAAAATGATTAAACAGAACATAAGCTGACGCTAGTGTTGCGTGACCACAGAAATCGACTTCACATAAAGGAGAGAACCAACGAATTTCGTAATGATTCTCACCGATTGGCTTGATGAATGCAGTCTCGGACAGGTTGTTCTCAGTCGCGATGTTCTGCATCAGTTGTTCGTGAGGCCACTCGTTGACCGGAACTACCGCTGCAGGGTTTCCACTGTATTTCCGCTCAGTGAAAGAATCACATACAAATACTTCGTATTCCATAGCTACTCCTTGCTGTTGGTTGTTGATGTATATGCTATTAATTGGATAGCGTCATTATGACGCTTTCCAACTACCCAAGTCTTAGCAAGAGTGCAGAGTTGAGGTCAAGATCTAAGTGATTCATACTTCTGTTGCAATCGTTCGAACACTATTTCATTAGCTTTCTCACTTTATTGTGCCTGACTGACTTCATCCACCAAATAGAGGATCGATTGATACGGCACACCACTATGATGAGACAAGCCTATTTCACAAGTACGACTATTACTGAAACCGCGCTGACACCCCTCGGGTACCTGTTCTTTTAGTGGATGAACGGCTGCCTGATTGAGTTCTGGTGTGGTGAAACCCTTATCACCAGCCCAGCCACAGCAAGAGATATGCTCAGGCACAACCACATCTGATACACACGCTTTGGCTAATGAGATCATGGTGTTATCCAGTCCCATACGACGAGAGCTACAAGTGACATGCAGCATTACCGTCTCTTGCTTTTGTGTAATAGTTAAGTGTTCCAGTAAATACTTTGCGACAAAACCCGCAGGCTCCAGTACCTCCATTGGCTTGGTGAAGTTCTCAATACTGCGCTTAGCGCAAGGACTGGTGTCCATCAGAACCGGGTACTCGCCTTCGTAACTTGCTTTCCACAACGCATTTTCCAGCTGTTGCGCTTTCGCCATAGCGATATCAGTCATGCCTTTACTGTCGTAGGGCATGCCACAACACTGATCATCAAGTGAGTCTGGGATGATCACTTCATATCCAGCTTTCTTAATAAGTGACAATGTCACCTCGGTCAGTGAGCGTTGGTCAGCCGCATCTTTTTGTTGTCCCATTGTCCTTGATGCACATGAAGGAAGGTAGACGACCTTTTTATCTGAACGTACTAACAACTCCATCGCTTTGGTTAACTTATGACTGTTTGCTTGTGGTGTTTCTGGCAACCAAACCGGGGTCTTATTGTTGGCAATCTTGCGTACGCCATTAGTCAGAGTGGATACACTGCTTTCACCTAACACTTTAACGGCGATCTGATTGGCCTTTAACGAGCCTCTGGTTAAAGCAGTGGTGGTTGCAAAATGGTCTGCTGTCCATTTAGCAATCGGCGTAAATTTCTTGTACTTAGCGGTTCTCAGCTGTTTAACCAAGTCGCCGGTGTTGATACCAACAGGGCATCTATCTGCACACAAACCCGTGGCTGCACAGGTGTCGATACCCTGATATTCAAAGATCTGTTCTAACTCTGTAGCTGCGGTCTCTTCGCCAAGAGCACGACGTTGCTGCAGTTCACGATAGAGCACAATACGCTGGCGAGGAGAAAGGGTTAAAGTGCGCGACGGGCAGACAGGCTCACAGAAGCCACATTCGATACAGCGGTCAACTAGTGGGTCTGCGGCTGGCATCGGCTTGAGGTTTTCGATATGAGACAGTGGATTATCATTGATGATAACGCCGGGGTTAAGTAATCCTTGTGGATCGAAAAGCGCTTTGATTTTTTGCATCAATTGATAGCCAGCTTTGCCCCATTCCAGCTCAACATAGGGTGCCATGTTACGGCCAGTACCATGCTCTGCTTTTAGAGAACCCTGATACTTAACCGCGACCAGATCAGCGACGTCGTCCATAAAGTTACCGTAGCGCGTCACTTCCTGTTGAGAGTCGAATCCTTGGGTGAAGACAAAGTGAAGGTTACCTTCAAGGGCATGGCCAAAGATGATCGCTTCACTGTAGTCGTATTTATCAAATAGAGCCTGAAGATCGCGTACGCCATTGGCGAGGTTTTCAACCGGGAAGGCGACATCTTCAATAATGACTGTTGTTCCGACTTCGCGTACTGCTCCCACCGCAGGGAACATGCCCTTGCGTATCCCCCATAGGGTGGCAACGGTTTTCGGATCCAGTGTGAACGGGACTGATTCAATGATGTTGTAATCAGACAGTGATGCCATGATCTGCTGACATTGCTCATCAATATCCGCTTGATTGCTGGCATGAGTTTCTACCAGAATCGCCGCGGCCTCAAGATCGAGAGTTTGAATAAACTCTGGCATTCCAGGCTTGTCGGCTACAGAACGAAGGGCACGTCCGTCCATCAGCTCAACCGCTGCCACAGGGGTATGCGACAAGGTAGTGACGGCCTGACATGCTTGTTCAATGTCGGCAAAGACTAATAGGGTTGAGGCTTTAAAATCATGCTCGATTACAGTGTTGTAAGTAATTTCTGCGATAAAGCCCAAAGTGCCTTCAGAGCCAATCATCAGGTGCTCTAGCACTTCAATAGGATCGCTAAAGTCGACTAAGGCGTTCAACGCGTAGCCCGTGGTGTTTTTGAGGCGATATTTATGCTTAATCAGTTCACGCAGTTCATCGTTTTGTTGAGTCTCTTGCACCAGAGCGTTTAGGCCTTCGATGATGTCTGGGCGAGTAGTCTTAAATGCGCTGATGCTTTGCTGGCTGGCGGTATCTAATAGTGTACCGTCGCTGAAAACGACTTTAATCGAGTCGATAGTTCGGTAAGAATTCTGCGCGGTTCCACAACACATACCGCTGGCGTTATTCGCCGCGATACCACCAATTTTACAGGTGTTAATTGAGGCTGGATCAGGACCAATTTTGCGCTTAAAGGGGGCCAGATACTTGTTAGCGTCTGCGCCGATCACGCCTGGCTGGAGAAGAATTTTATCACCATCATCGATGATCTGGTGGTTACGCCAGTCGTCGGTCAGGGTAATAAGAACTGAGTCGGAAACAGCCTGACCGGATAAGCTGGTACCAGCAGCGCGGAAGGTAAAGTGAATATTCATTTCGCGGCAGCACTGGATGGTGTAAATCACTTCATCAAGTGTTTTAAGGCGTAATACGATGCGAGGAATAAGGCGATAAAAACTGGCATCGGTGCCGTAAGCGAGGCGTTTGGCGTGTTGAGTGATGATGCGCTTTGGATCTATCTCAACCGCAAGCAGAGACTGTAACTGCTGGTAAAGACCATCGCGGTTTGAATCGGTAGTATGGTTCGACATGTTGGCTTCCTTGTGCATGCTGCTGTCGGTATTATTTTTTCTTTTCAGCAGTTTAAAGGTGCCACAGCTAAGATGTTTTGGCTATGACACCTATCGTCATTATTTGATGTTAACCAGTGAATCGCGACCAAGATCTTGAATGCTCTTAGCTCCGGTCAGAGTCATGGCGACACGCATCTCTTTCTCATACAGATCAAGCAGGTTTTCTACGCCAGCCTGACCTTGAGCGGCAAGGGCGTAAACAAAAGAGCGACCAAGTAAGGTACAGTCGGCGCCCAGCGCCAGCATACGAACCACATCAAGACCAGTGCGGATACCAGAATCGACAAAAATCTTCAGATCACCTTTTACTGCATCTGCAATGTTTGGCAGAGCTTTAGCGGTAGAAAGAACACCGTCGAGCTGACGACCGCCGTGGTTAGAAACAACAATGCCATCAGCACCAAATGAAACTGCGTCTTTCGCATCCTGTTCGTCAAGAATGCCTTTAATCACCATAGGACCATCCCAAAAATCGCGAATCCACTCGAGGTCTTTCCAACAGATTGACGGGTCAAAGTTAGCGCCTAACCAACCAATGTAGTCTTCTAATTTAGTTGGTTCGCCACGATACGTAGAGATATTGCCCAGATCATGAGGTTTACCAAACAGACCCACATCAAAAGCCCAGCTTGGGTGACGCATTGCCTGAAAAACTCGGCGTGCTGCAGCGTTTGGACCGCTCATGCCAGAGTGCATGTCCCGATAACGCGCACCGGGTACCGGCATATCAACCGTAAATACGAGTGTGGTAACACCTGCGGCTTTAGCACGCTCAAGAACGTTTTTCATAAAGCCACGGTCTTTGAGTACGTAGAGCTGGAACCACATCGGACGTTCAATGGCAGGTGCAACTTCTTCGATAGGGCAGACAGAGACTGTCGACATTGTAAAAGGAATGCCTTTATTGGCTGCTGCTTTTGCTGCCTGAACTTCACCGCGACGAGCGTACATGCCAGTTAGACCGACAGGAGCGAGGGCAATAGGTAACGAAAGCTTTTCGCCGAATATCTCAGTATCCAGACTCAGATCTTCCATGTTATTTAGCACACGCTGCTTTAGCGCGATGTCAGCGAGATCTTCAGTGTTTTTACGTAGAGTGTGCTCACCATAAGAGCCGCCATCAATATAGTGAAATAGAAATGGAGGAAGCTTGGCTTTAGCGGCGGCACGGTAATCAGTTGAGGCAGAGATAATCATAAAGTCATTCCTATTAATCTTTTTTCAGACCCCTTTCTTTGAAGGGTTAGTATGGTCGACATCTTAAGTAAGGTGGCGTTAATACTCCTGGAATTGCTAGCGTTTTCACATTCGCAAGGTTCTTGTCAGGGGATTAGAGTATTAACGCCATAGAACAAGTAGTTATTGCATTAGTGCGTCAGTAATTTGCAGGCCGTAAATTGCGACCAGACCAATTAT
Organism: Vibrio brasiliensis LMG 20546; assembly: GCF_000189255.1. Taxonomy (GTDB): domain Bacteria; phylum Pseudomonadota; class Gammaproteobacteria; order Enterobacterales; family Vibrionaceae; genus Vibrio; species Vibrio brasiliensis. Next base: position 42,790 of record NZ_AEVS01000101.1, read on the forward strand.
CCCTGTCACTACCAGGTAGTAGATTGTCGGAATAATCGTTTTACGTAGCGTTGCTCCTTCACGACCTAGCAGGCCAACGGTTGCTGATGCTGCGACGACGTTGTGAATAGCAATCATATTACCCGCTGCCGCGCCAACGGCTTGTAGTGCGACGACTACGGCACTCGAAATGGTCAGGGTTTGAGCGACTTCAAACTGGAACTGGCTAAACATCATATTAGATACGGTGTTTGAACCGGCGATAAACGCCCCTAATGCACCTACAGTTGCACTTAGTGCAGGGAAGGCGTCACCAACTAAGCCAGCGGCAAAGTTAGCGGTAGTAACAGGCATGCTTGCCAGATCTGCACCGTTAATTCCTGAGTTGATGAAAATACGCACCATAGGGATGGTGAATACAAGCACAAAACCAGCACCGATCAGTGTCTTGCTTGATTCACCAAACGCTTTAGCCAGTGGGGCAGCACTACGTGATTGCAGTAGCACCGCAATCAGAGCAACAAACACCAGAATACCGCCCGGAAGGTATAGAGGCTGAATGGCCGCGCTGATACCAGTTTCTCCGAGGATGTTGCTGAATGAAAGGCTGACACCGACTAACATTGCTTTGAAGTCTGCGCTGACTCGGCTGGCAACCAATACAACCGCCAGAAGCACATAAGGTAGCCAGGCTAGCGCCATGCTCATAGGTTTAGAAGTGCTCTCTTTGAGGTCGATTTTCAGGGAACCTAACCATTCAGCAGGCCATTTGTTTTCATCTTCGAAATCCCACGTTGATTTTGGCACTAAGAATCCACGTTTTGCTGCAGAGACTACGATTGACAGGCCAACCAGACCACCAATTAACGATGGGAACTCTGCGCCGAGGAATACACCGGTAAGAGCATATGGAATGGTGAATGACAGACCAGCGAAGATAGCGAATGGAAGGATATCAAGACCTTCGCTCCAGCTGCGGTTTTTACCGAAGAAGCGTGTCAGCATCATTGCCATCAGTACTGGCATCAATGTGCCAACACCTGCATGAATAAGCGCCACACTTGAAGTGATTTGCTGTAAGTACGCGTCCCATGTCGAGCCGTTTGCCAATAATGCTTCACTAATGTTGTGTGTATCCAGGCCTTTGTTAACGCCGACGATAATCGGTGTACCAACAGCGCCAAAAGATACCGGGGTTGACTGGATCATCATCCCCATCAAAACAGCTGCCAGGGCAGGGAAACCAATAGCGACCAGTAATGGGGCTGCAATGGCTGCCGGTGTGCCGAAACCAGATGCCCCTTCAATGAATGAACCAAAACACCAGGCAATGATAATCGCCTGTACACGGCGGTCAGGGGAGATATTGGTGAATCCGTTACGAATAGTAGAGATTGCGCCAGTGTGTTTTAAGGTGTTAAGCAAGAAGATTGCACCAAACACAATCCATAGTACAGATACGGTAATTCCTAATCCCTGGAAAACCGACGCCAGTACGCGTGTCGCTGACATATCCCAGGCGAATAGGGCAATGACAACAGTTAAACCAAATGCCACAGGCATGGCACGTTTTGCAGGCCAGTTCAGGCCGACGAGTAGTATGGCTGCCACCACAATTGGTGAGAAGGCCACGAGAGCAAGCATTGTTTCACTCATTGGTACATCCTTTACGTTCTTTAATCTGGGCTCTTCGAAGCCTCTTAGATTTTATACTTGTGACAATTTTGTTAAGTTGCGGTGAATTTACCCCTTTATTTTTTATTGATATAGGGAAATAATGAAAATAATTAATTCCAAAAATGACATAATCGATGCGAGCAGATGACTTAATCCTGTTTTCTCAGGTAGTAGAATTGGGTAGTTTTAGTAAGGTTGCTGAAATAAATAACCTTACAAATTCGGTAGTTAGCAAAAGAATTGCCCGATTAGAGGAAGAGATTGGCGTTCAGCTATTATATCGCACAACGCGTAAATTAACCCTCACTGAGGCGGGCAAAGCGTTAACCAGTGGTGCCAAAAATGTGAAACAGGCCGCCCAAGAGGCTATGGATGCAGTTTCAGGCTTTGGTGAAAATGTCAGTGGTCATATCAAGATGTCGGTGCCGTCAATCTCCGGTGATTTGATTCTGGCTGACGCGGTGGCCGAGTTTTGCAACCTCCATCCTGGGCTGTCAGTGGATATGTCGCTCGATAATCGCTTTGTTGATCTGGTGGAAGGGGGTTATGACTTAGTGATACGCACTGGTTATCTTGAAGATTCCTCCCTGATTGCCAGACATATTTTAGATTCTCAATGGGTAGTGTGTGCATCACCGTCTTATATTGCCCGCAATGGAAAGCCTATCGAGCCGCAAGATTTAACTCTGCATAATTGCCTGCAGTATGCGTATCAAACTACCGGTGCCAGTGAATGGGAGTTTAAATCTGAACAGAGTAACTACATTATCAGAGTCAGTGGTAGTTTCTCGACCGATAACGCTACTGCGCTGCGCAAAGCCGCTCTGGGTGGTCATGGTATTGCTTACGTGCCCCGTTGTCTGGTTTATCACGATATCCGCAATGGTCAACTGGTGGATTTGTTTCCTGAGCAGGTAGGTAAAAAGCTCGGTATTTATGCGGTTTATCCTTTTACCCGCCAACCGCCAAATAAAGTGAAATTACTGATTGAACATATACGAGCACGTTATTTGGCTATCTCACACTACTTTTAAATATCGCCCAATTAACTTGTACGAAAAGTAAGATTTTTTGTTGATAGATTGCTTTTTTATTCGGGCCGCTCTTAGTATTGACGTTACGTCTTATATAAAGGAGTGGCGTATGGAAAGGATAACCATTTCTCAATTGTCACAAAAATCTGACGAAGAAATTAATCAGTTTAAAGGTGAGATTATTTCGGATTATATATCCTCGGACAAAGTGAGTTGGAGAAATAAGAAGTTTGCATTGGATCAACAGAAAATAATCGATGAGATGATTGAAACGGTCCCGGTCACAGACTCTGCACTACCTCTTCTCCTGACTGAACTTACTTCAAAGCTTGGCTTGTTGCATGAATCTTTAGCTGAATTGAAACGGCTACAAGATCAAGCGATACAGCGAGGGGAGCGGGATGAGAATAAATAAATTGAGCGATATTATTTAGGCTATTTTTCTGGCTAACAATAATAATTGCCAAAAGTGTAAACGGATTAATAAATCGTTTGCTGTTCGATTCCTGTTCTATGGATATAAAAATAGCCGACGCTTCCATGCGTCGGCTTTTTCGTCGGCGGCCAAACCGAATTATTTAAGTCTAGGCGGCTTCAGTGGATTCTTCCAATTCAAATGACGCAGCAATAAGTTTCTTGGTGTAATCACTGCTCGGATTATGGAAAATATCATCAGCACTGCCATGTTCCATTACCGTGCCTTTTTGCATCACCAACACTCGATCGGATAGCGCTTTAACCACGCTGAGGTCATGGCTGATAAAGACAAAACCAATGTTGTGTTTCTTCTGCAAGTCTTTGAGCAAATCAATCACCGTTAACTGTACCGAGCGGTCGAGTGCAGAAGTCGGTTCATCAAGCAGGATGAATGACGGCTCCAAAATAAGCGCACGGGCAATCGCAATACGTTGACGCTGGCCACCGGAAAATTCATGCGGATAGCGGTTGATTGAATGGGGATCGAGACGAACTTCTTCCAGTGCTTTGCGCGCACGTTCCATACGCTGCTGCTTAGTCAATTGAGGCTGGTGGACCGTTAGCGCTTCAGTAATGATGTCACCGACGGTCATACGTGGTGAAAGTGAGCCATAAGGGTCCTGAAACACCATTTGTACATCTTTCTTCAGTTCAAAACGCTGTTGTTGTGTCAGTTGGCTAACATCCTGCCCTTTAAACTCGATGCGACCTGTCGACGGAAGTAGCCCTATCAGTGCGCGGCCAAGTGTTGATTTACCTGATCCTGACTCACCAACAATGCCAAGCGTCTCACCTTGTTTAAGTTCAAGAGAAATACCTTTAACCGCTTCAAAATATTGAGCACGACTCGGTAAGAAGTGATTCTTAACCAGGAACTTGACGCGGATATCGTCAGCTTTGAGTAGAGCAGGTGCATTAGGCTCAATAGGATCCTTACTACCGCTTGGAATCGAATTGATCAGCATTTGGGTGTACTCGTGCTGAGGGTTAGCAAAGAGCTCACCACATTGGCCTTCTTCAACTACGTCTCCTTTACACATGACGATGACGCGATCGGCTAGATGTTTAACTACGCCTAAATCATGGGTAATGAACAGGATAGACATCCCCATTTTTTGCTGAATCTCTTTGATTAGATTAAGCACCTCCGCTTGCACGGTTACATCCAGTGCAGTGGTAGGTTCATCAGCTATAAGTATGTCTGGTTCATTAATTAACGCCATTGCAATCATGATGCGCTGTAACTGACCACCTGAAAACTCGTGAGGATACTTGCTGTATGCCTGCTGTGGGTTCGGCAAATGGACCAGATCAAATAACTCAAGCACCTTCTGTTTCGCTTGTGAACGACTAACGCTACGATGACATAAAATGGCTTCAGCAACTTGAATACCAACGCGCATAAATGGGTTAAGGGAGGTCATTGGCTCCTGAAAAATCATTCCGATGCGGTCACCACGAATTGTCTGCATCTCTTGCTCTGATTTATCAAGCAATTGTTGGTTCTCAAACTCAATGCTGGATTGTGAATGAACCAATGCATTATTTGGTAGCAGTTGCATTAGAGCGTTGGTCGAAACGGATTTACCACTTCCTGACTCACCAACGATGGCGAGTGTTTCACCTTTAAGCAAATCGAAACTGACATTTTTTACGGCATCAACAATACCATCGTTAGTGGTAAAGCTGACGGATAGGTTACGGACCTTAAGAATCGGCATCTGTGACATTATATTTCCTTATTAATTAACACAGTACGAGCTTTCCAGTGCTGCGTTGTGTTGTTTCAGTGTCGAAAAGTAGTGATGTGCCTTTTGCACATGCTCAAACTCAAGCATCCAATGAGCGTTGCGTTGAGCGCTACAAAACGCACCTAAGTGACGTAATAAATCTTCACACTGAATTTGAATGACTCGCTGAGTGGCGTGGACTAAATCATGGGACTCAATCGATACAAACTGTAAATGGGCATATGTTTGATTAAGCAGATCAAATGCCTGCTGATGCTGACCCATTTTGTTGAGGATCTCCGACTGAGACACAGTAGCGTCTCTGAGCCCGGTGATTAGGCAACTAAACTGGCAGGGCTTGGTGTTCTCATCAAACAGGGCATCTTGCAGATGGGAAGGTAAGTGAGAGAGCACAATTTCATACAGATAGTGCGCTTCTGGCCAATGACCTTGTTCTAGTAATTGCTCTGCTTTTAGATAATGTGTCCAGCACTGCTGTAAATCCATGCCTAAATACTCCGCTGTCATTTCAATCTGCATATTTAAATGCAATTCATTAACCAATGCAAATAATTATCATTTAAATGATGAAATTATTATGATTGTGATGAAAAAGTGAGCAGTTAAACGTGAATTGGCTGTAAGTCACTAAAATATATAAAAATCTAGCCTAAACTAGTTTCTATATAACCATAACAACAAGGATAGAGTGATGACGATTCAAAGACTTGAAGCGAACCAGCTATATCTAGCAGCTGAGTTAGAAAAACTACAAAGCAAGTCGACAAAAGAGTTGGCGCCTATCGATGAGATTGTAGGTCAGGAGAGGGCGCAAAAAGCGGTCGAATTTGCGATGTCGATTAAAGAGAAGGGCTATAACATCTACGCGATTGGTCAGAACGGCCTTGGTAAGCGGACAATGATCTTACGTTACCTCAATCGCCACAAACATGATGAGAGTGAGCTATTCGACTGGTGTTATGTCGCCAATTTTGAAGACATTCGTACACCACGTGTGTTGAAGCTTCCTTGTGGGGTGGGGAGCAAACTTAAGCAAGATATTGAAAAGCTGACGTCGAAACTACTTAACGCGATGCCACTGGCTTTCGATAACGAACTCTATTACAGCAGGGCAGATAAACTGAAGAATCAGCTAGCCGCTAAACAAGAAGCTGAGCTAGAGGTGATCACCAGAAATGCAAAGTCTAAAGGAATCAGTTTAACTATCACTACTCAGGGCGATTATCAGTTTGTCGCGATGAATGGTGATGAGTTACACAGCGAAGAGACGTTTGATGCACTGAGCAAAAAAGAGCAGGAGTACTTTGGCGAAACCATCGACGCGCTTGAAGTGAGTCTGAGAAATATGGTTCGTCAGCTCACTGAGTGGGAAGAAGCGTACAGCGAGAAAATCAAGAAACTCAACGACGAAGTAACTCTTGATGTGATTACCCACTTTATTAAGCAGCTGAAGAAGGACTACTCAGGCTATCCTGCGATTAAAACTTACTTAACCGAGCTTCAGCAGGACATCGTAGAAAATGCCGATATCTTCCTTGAGCAAGGCGCAGAACAAGGTGAGGTTGCCAGTGCTTCACTGGATAAGAAACTCCCACGCCGATACAAGGTTAACGTCTTGGTAAGCCGCAAAAATAGTGAGTTTCCGATCGTTGTTGAAGAGAACCCAAACTATCACACCCTGTTTGGTTACATTGAGACAGCAACCTTTAAAGGCACGGTATTTACTGACTTCTCACTGATTCGCCCTGGCAGCTTACATAAAGCCAACGGCGGCGTGCTGCTAATGGATGCACAGAAGGTTCTGGAACAGCCCTATGTATGGGATGGCTTGAAACGTGCGCTGAGAGCCCGTCAGTTAAGCTTCACATCGCTGGAAAAAGAGGTCACTTTAACCGGTACAGTCTCTCTTGATCCTGAAGCGATTCCACTTGATGTTAAGATCATTCTGTTTGGTGATTACCGCACTTACCAGTTGTTGCAACACTATGATCCGGAGTTCAGCGAGTTGTTCCGTGTGACCGCTGACTTTGAAGATGAGATGAAGCGTGATGCTGACTCTGAGCTGCAATACGCCCGTTTTATCTCAAGTGTGGTGAATGACAACGGTATGTTGCATTGTGATCGCAAAGCGATTGCCCGAATCATTGAGCACAGTTCAAGGCTGGCAGGCGACCAGAACAAGATTTCGCTCCACTCTGCCAACATCGCTAACCTGTTACGCGAATCTAACTATGTCGCCCGACAAGCTAACTCGAACATGATTCGTTCAAGTCACGTTGAAGAGGCACTAGCCAACCAGGAGCTGCGTGTTAGCCGTCTCAAAGATAGTGTGATGGAGAGCTTTATCAACGGTACGACCTTGATTCATACAGATGGTGAGGCGATTGGACAGGTCAACGCGCTTTCGGTACTCAGCACCAGTGAGTATATGTTTGGCGCTCCAAACCGAATTACCGCCACGACCTGCTACGGTGAAGGTGAAGTGATCGATATTGAACGTAGCGTTGATCTGGGTGGCAGCATACACTCTAAAGGCGTGATGATCCTGACCGCGTACTTATCTTCGGTATTTGGCAAAACGGCTAAGGTACCACTCAGTACCACCATTACCTTCGAACAGTCTTATGGCGGTGTTGACGGTGATAGTGCAAGTATGGCGGAGTTCTGTGCTGTGGTTTCAGCCTTCTCGAAACAACCAAACCGACAGGATATTGCAATTACTGGCTCAATGAACCAGTTTGGCGAGTCTCAGCCAATCGGCGGTGTGAATGAGAAGATTGAAGGCTTCTTCGATGTTTGTACTATCAAAGGGCGAACAGACCAGCAGGGTGTTGTGATCCCTCGTTCTAACATGCATAACCTGATGCTACGTCCTGATATCGTCAAAGCGGTTGAGAAGGGTGAGTTCCATATCTGGGCCATTGACCATGTTACGGAAGCGATTGAGTTGTTTACTGGTAAGCCTGCGGGCACACCTAGTGATGAGGGAAGCTACCCGATCGATACCATTTTTGGTATTGCTCAGGCCAAACTCAACGCCCTTCGCAAGTAAGTGAAACGTTAAGCAGAGAGCCCCATATACGGGGCTCTTTTTGTATGTAGTGGTTATAGCTCGAGAACTTCGTTTCCTGACGCAACGCCTTTAGCGAAGGCATCAATATTACCCAGCGTAGTCTCAGCAATATTGCCCAGCGCCTCATTGGTGAGGAACGCCTGATGGCCAGTAAACAATACATTGTGACAAGCTGACAGACGACGGAATACATCATCGACAATCACATCATTTGACTTATCCTGGAAGAACAGCTCTTTTTCATGCTCATAAACGTCTAAGCCTAGCGCTCCGATACGGCCACGTTTGAGCGCTTCTACCGCAGCGGCTGAGTCAAGTAAACCGCCACGACTGGTGTTTACAATCATCACGCCATCTTTCATTTGTTCAAATGCTGCTTCATCAAGCAGGTGATAGTTGTCTTGTGACATTGGGCAGTGAAGGGTAATCACATCACTATTGGCAAACAGATGCTCCTTAGAGCAGTAGCTAGCACCAAGCTCAATTGCTAAAGGATTTTCATAAGGGTCATGGCAAAGAATATTCATGCCCAGACCTTTAAGAATACGCATGGTAGCGATACCAATTTTACCTGTTCCAATCACACCGACAGTTTTACCGTAGAAGTTAAAACCCACTAAACCTTCTAGGTTGAAGTTAGCGTCACGAGTACGCTGGTACGCTTTATGGAAACGGCGGTTAAGGCTCATCATCAGGCCTACGGTATGTTCCGCGACTGATTCTGGTGAATAGGCGGGAACGCGCACAACCTGAATACCTAGCTGTTTCGCACTCTCAAGGTCGACACGATCGAAGCCCGCACAGCGCATGGCGACGACTTTAACACCTTGCTCGGCGAGCGCTTCAAGTACTTGCGACGATAGATCGTCATTAACGAACGCACACACTACCTGACTACCGTGAGCCATTTTGGCTGTTTTAACGGTAAGTGGGAACTCATGAAAGTGGAGGTTAAATCGATACTTTTCGTTAACTTTAGAAAACGACACTTCGTCATAGGATTTAGAACTAAAAACTGCGACATCTAACATTTTAAATACCTCTCAAAAGAGAAAAGGAGAGTAATAACGCCTATTGAATACCTAATTAGACAGAAAATAAACCACGAATTTGTTGGGGTAATTGATAGCTTGCTATTCCATTTAAATAATTGATATATATAGACAGATACATACGGACTGTACGAGTGAGAGATCAATGATTCAGCTAACCCCAATGACACCTGACTATCTGGAAAAAGTAGTGACCTTGAGTGTCGCGCAAGAGCAATTGCCTTACGTTGGTACTATAGAAGAAGTATTACTTAACGCTGATGACAAAGTACACCCTCATCTGGTGTTAGCCGAGGGAGAGGTAGTGGGAATCTTCCTTATTGATACCACCTATAGCGCTAACTACGATTTCTGTCCCGGTGACGGGCTTGGTTTTCGCGCATTTTTAATCGACAGCCGTCAGCAAGGTAAGGGGTATGGTAGTGGGACGATGGCTGAGTTAGCAACTTACCTAAGCCAGCATTACTCAGGCTTTAGCACTGTTTATCTGACCGTTAACTGCAAAAACCACATCGCCTATCAGTGCTACCTCAAAAACGGATTTCAGGACGATAAACAGCTCTATCTGGGTGGCGTAGCAGGACCACAGCACATCCTGTCGATGGCGCTATAGAGATTCACAGCTTTAAGTTGGCATACCGTTCGCCGCTAGTGTTAGAATCACGGCAAATTTTCACTAGTAGTAGTTTTATGAGACATCTAAAGACCACCGTTCATCCTGACTTAGAGCATCTGGATGACAAAATCATCTTTAAACGTAACGCAGCGCGCGCGATTGTTGTCGACGGCGAAGACATTCTTCTGCTGTATACTGAGCGTTACCATGATTACACCATCCCTGGTGGTGGTCTGGACGACGGTGAAGACGTTATTGCTGGCATGGTCAGAGAGCTTGAAGAAGAGACTGGCGCGCAAAACATCCACGGCATCAAGCCATTCGGTATCTATGAAGAGTTCCGACCATGGTACAAAGATGATGCGGATGTGGTTCATATGATTTCCCACTGCTACAGCTGTAAGATTGATCGCCAGCTTGGTGAAACTAACTATGAAGATTACGAAATCAAAAATGGAATGAAAGCGGTGTGGATGAATATTCACGACGCTATTGCTCATAACGAAAAGACCATCGCTGAAAGTCCTAAAAAAGGCATGAGTATCGAACGAGAGACATTCCTGCTCCACCTCATCGCAAAAGAAATGATTTAAGAGTGATGTGATGCAAATCAGAGCCTGCCTAGTGCAGGCTTTTTTGTACCTGACAAAATTCCCCTAGCTTCCTGAGTTGATGCCTGTTAAACGGAAGCCAAATCAATTTGCTCCACAGAAATGTGTAGTTACTCCTATACTTATCCAAGTAATTGAATTATTAATATTAATTAATGATAATTAACCGTATGGCAAATCGGATAGCGACTAAGGGATTAGGATATGAAGAGATGGATGCGCATCGTGCTGGGTGGTATGGTTGCCGCAGGTACGAGCTTTGGAGCTTATGCCAAGATTATCGAAACCACGACTCTGGTGGGTTTTGGAGAAGCAAAATACGCCGATAACTTTGCTCATTTTGATTACGTCAATCCGGATGCTCCTAAATATGGCAAAGTGACGTACGGTCAGATGGGAACTTACGATAATTTCAATCGATACGCGTCGCGTGGAGTCGCGGCGGCAGGAAGTGGCCAGTTGTACGATACACTGATGTATTCTCCGAGTGATGAGATTGACGCCTACTATCCACTTATTGCCAGCAAAGCGCGCTATTCCGACGATTTCATGTGGTTGGAACTCGATATTAACCCTAAAGCTCGTTTCCAGGATGGCAAGCCCATTACCGCCCATGATGTTGCGTTTACCTTCGATAAGTTTATGACCGAAGGTGTACCCCAATACCGTTCATATTACAAAGCCATTAAGTCTGTCACTGCAAAGTCTGATCATGTCGTGCGGATAGAGATGTCTGAACCAGATAGAGAGAAACTCTTCAGTTTCGCACAGTCTACTCGCGTGCTCCCTAAACACTTCTGGCAAGACAAGAAGTTTTCTGAACCTCTCAATGAGCCACCAATAGGCAGTAGCGCGTATAAGGTTACCGACTACAAACCAGGGCAGAGTGTGACTTATACATTAGTCAAAGACTACTGGGCTAAAGACCTTCCCGTGAACGTCGGTCGTCACAACTTTGAACAGGTTCAGTACGACTACTACCGTGATGATACGGTCATGCTAGAGGCCTTTAAAGCGGGGGAGTTTGATATTCGTATCGAGAGTGAACCTAAGTTCTGGGAGAATTCGTATACGGGGTCAAACTTTGACAAGGGGTATATTAAGAAAGAAGTGATCCCTCATTCTCAGCCACAGCAAGCCAATGGTTTTGTCTTCAATATTCAAACCGACGTATTTAAAGATCCTAAAGTACGTGAAGCCATCACGTATGCACTCGATTTTGAGTGGATGAATAAGAACCTTTTCTATAGCGAAAACAGCCGTACGCGTAGTTACTTCCAGAATACGGACTACGCATCAGTAGGCTTGCCATCTGAAGCAGAAAAAGCGGTACTTGAGCCTATTAAGGATAAGATTCCTCCGCGTGTATATACGGAAGAGTATCAACCACCTAAAACAGACGGTTCGGGGCGTATTCGTAGCCAAATGCGAACGGCGTTTAAGCTGTTTAAACAGGCGGGTTGGGAGTTGAAAAACAAAGTCATGACCAACACCAAAACCGGGGAAGCGATGCAATTTGAGCTTCTGATTTACAATCCGAATGTGGAAACTTATGCGATCCCATTCCAGAAGAACCTCAAGTCAATGGGTATTGATATGAAGATCCGCACAGTGGATCGGACGCAATACATCAAACGTCTACGTGATCGCGATTTTGATATGGTCTCTTCGCGCTACTTTGCTAACCCTTATCCAAGCTCAAGCTTAATGATTGTCTGGAACTCACAGTTCATTGACTCGACCTACAATACCGCTGGTGTCATCGACCCGGCTGTCGACTACCTGACTCAAGAGATTGCGGACAATCAACAGAACCCAGAGAAGTTACTCGCTCTGGGGCGAGCATTCGATAGGGTACTCCAGTGGAACTTCTACATGGTTCCTCAGTGGCATTACAGTAACTACCGCGTTGCGACATGGGATAAGTTTGAGCGACCAGAGATTCGACCAGAGTATGACTTGGGTGTTGATACTTGGTGGGTGTCTAAAGAAAAAGCTGCCAAACTTCCTGAGAAACGACGTTAGTCGAGGCATTGATGGCTGCATATATTTTTAGGCGACTGCTGTTAGTTATTCCAACATTGTGGGCGATTATCACCATTAATTTTTTCATTATTCAGGTGGCTCCTGGGGGGCCGGTTGAACAAGCAATTGCGCAAATGGAGGGGTTAGAATCGGGTTTGATGAGCCGCATCACTGGAGGGGGAAATTCAGCCGACACCGCCGTGGTGGAGGAAGCTTCTTCAACGGGCTATAAGGGCTCGAGAGGCTTAGACCCAGAAGTTGTCGAAGAGATTAAAAAGCAGTTCGGCTTTGATAAGCCGATCCATGAGCGCTATTTTGAGATGTTGAAAAACTATGTGACTTTCAACTTTGGCGATAGCCTCTTCAAGGGCGGAAGCGTCATTGATCTCATTGTTGAACGGTTGCCTGTCTCGATCTCCCTTGGTCTGTGGAGCACATTGATTATCTACCTGATATCCATACCTCTGGGTATCCTCAAGGCGATCCATCACGGTAGTCGCTTTGATATCTGGTCGAGTGCGGTGGTGATTATCGGCTATGCGATACCAGGATTTCTATTCGCGATTATTCTGATCATCCTGTTCGCCAGCGGTAACTACTTTAGTTGGTTCCCACTAAGAGGGTTAGTTTCAAGTAACTTTGACCAACTGACCTGGTATCAACAGATAGTGGATTACTTTTGGCATTTAGCGCTACCCATCTTTGCAATGGTGATTGGTGGTTTTGCCACTTTGAGTATGCTGACCAAAAACTCATTTCTCGATGAGATTAACAAGCAGTATGTGGTCACCGCGCGAGCGAAAGGGCTCGATGAGCGAGATATCCTTTATAAACATGTTTTCCGTAATGCAATGCTAATCATTATTGCTGGTTTCCCGGCTGCCTTTATCAGTATCTTCTTCACCGGCTCAATGCTGATTGAAGTGATGTTTTCGTTGGAAGGTATTGGGCTGCTGGGGTTTGAATCGACCATTCAACGGGATTATCCAGTGGTATTCAGTTCACTGTACATTATGACTTTGCTTGGACTTGTTTTGAGCATTATCTCCGATTTGACTTATACCTGGGTCGACCCACGAATTGATTTTGAGGCCCGTTAATGTTTAGTCGTAGTAAGAACCCACTTAATCAGGCTCGCTGGCTGAGATTTAAAGCAAACAAACGTGGCTTTTGGTCGATGTGGATATTCAGTGCTTTGTTCGTGCTAAGCCTGTTCGCCGAGATCATTGCTAACGATAAACCTCTGTTGGTTGAGTATGACAGCCAGTGGTACTTCCCAATTGCCACACAATATGCAGAAACAGAGTTTGGCGGTGAATTTGAAACTGAAGCAGACTATACCGACCCGTATGTCATCGAACTCATCGAAGATAAAGGTTACATCGTTTGGCCATTAATTCGATTTAGCTACGATACCATCAACTTCAATATTGGCGGAGCCGTACCGTCGCCTCCGGATGATGTCAATTGGCTGGGTACTGATGATAAAGGTCGTGATGTGCTGGCTAGGGTGATTTACGGCTTTCGTATCTCTGTCCTATTTGGTTTTGTTTTAACGATTGTTTCGAGTGTTATTGGTGTAGCAGTCGGAGCGACACAAGGTTATTACGGTGGCTGGTTAGATCTGTTCGGGCAACGCTTTATTGAAGTCTGGTCAGGTATGCCGACCCTGTTCCTGTTGATCATTCTCTCCAGTTTCGTTGAACCCAATTTCTGGTGGTTACTTGGAATCATGGTCGCATTTAGCTGGATGAGTTTAGTCGGTATTGTCCGTGCTGAATTCCTCCGTTGCCGTAATTTCGATTATGTCAGAGCTGCGCAGGCGATGGGGGTCGACGATAAGCGCATCATGTTACGTCATATGTTACCTAACGCTATGGTCGCTTCACTGACAATGATGCCGTTCATTCTTTCTGGCTCTGTTACGACATTAACGTCACTCGACTTCTTAGGTTTTGGTTTGCCAGCAGGTTCGCCTTCATTGGGTGAGCTATTGGCGCAAGGTAAAGCTAACCTGCAGGCACCCTGGCTAGGCTTCTCTGCATTCTTCGTATTGTCAGTGATGTTAACGCTGTTGGTATTCATCGGTGAAGCGGTGCGCGACGCCTTCGACCCACATCATCAAGGAAGATAACAATGAGCAAAACGGTGTTAACCATTGAAAATCTTTCAGTGGGTTTTGGGCGCAAAAACAGCATTGAGCAAGTGACGCACGATGTCTCACTGTCGATTCGTAAAGGCGAGACACTGGCTTTGGTTGGTGAGAGTGGCTCTGGTAAGTCGGTGACCGCCAACTCAGTGCTAAAACTGTTACCCAAAGGCTCTTCTCACTATCTCAACGGCTCCATTAACTTCGACGGTATTGATATTCTTTCCTGTTCTGAGCGAGAGCTACGCGGCATTCGAGGCGGGCGGATTGGCATGATTTTCCAGGAGCCAATGGTATCGCTTAATCCACTGCACAAAATCGGTAAACAACTGGTTGAGACGCTCGCTATTCACCGTGGTATGCGTACGCGCAATGCTGAGCAACTGGCGATTGAATGGCTCGATAAAGTCGGTATTCGTCACCCTGAGGTTAAAATTGGTGCTTATCCCCACGAGCTATCAGGGGGAGAACGTCAGCGCGTAATGATTGCTATGGCCCTGATTAACGAACCGGAGTTGCTGATTGCGGATGAACCGACAACGGCACTGGATGTTTCTGTGCAGGCGCAAATCCTCGATTTGCTCAAAGATCTTCAACAAGAGCTGGGTATGGCAATGCTGTTCATTACCCATGACTTGAGTATCGTAAAACGCATTGCCGATAGAGTCGCAGTGATGCAAGAAGGTGCGCTGGTGGAAGTTGGTCAGTGCCAGCAGGTATTTAATGAACCCGAACACCCTTATACACAAAAGCTGATCAACTCAGACCCTCGAGGACTGCCTGTTATCGTTGATAGCGCTGCAGAAACATTACTGAAGGTCAAAGCACTGCGCGTATGGTTCCCAATTACGGGGGGAATCTTTAAGCGTGTTGTCTCGCATATCAAGGCGGTGACAAACATGAACTTTACGCTTAAACGTGGTTACTCAATAGGGCTTGTCGGAGAAAGTGGTTCTGGTAAGTCGACCACAGGGATGGCGATCCTCAAACTGGTTAAATCAGAAGGTTCACTCTCTTATCTCGGCACTGAACTGCAGGGGTTAGATCGTAAAGGGATGCTGCCTTATCGCAGCAAGATGCAAGTGGTGTTTCAGGATCCGTTCTCGGCCTTGAACCCTCGCATGTCAGTGGCTCAGGTCATCGGTGAAGGTCTGCGCGTTCATCAACAACTTGATGATGCTGAGATCGATACCCTGATATGTGAAGTGATGAAAGAGGTCGATCTTGACCCGGAAACCCGCTACCGTTACCCGAATGAATTCTCCGGAGGGCAGCGTCAGCGAATTGCTATTGCGCGTGCTCTGATTCTCAAGCCAGAGTTTATTTTGCTTGATGAGCCGACTTCTTCTCTGGACCGAACTGTCCAGGCACAAGTGCTTGACCTATTAAAGTCACTGCAAGAGAAATATCAGCTCACTTATCTGTTTATCAGCCATGATTTGAATGTTGTTAAGTCTCTGTGCCATTACACTATCGTGATGAAACAGGGAGAGGTGATTGAACATGGTGAAACCCAAACCTTGTTCACCCATCCGCAGCAGGACTACACACGACATCTGGTCGAGTTATCCAGTTTCTGATGATTACACAGATAGACTCAGCAAAAAGCCGCCAGAAGAGGCGGCTTTTGTTTGTTCTACAGATAATGCTTTCTGTTAAAGGATAACAGCGTCATCCTGAGACCAGATTTTTGCCAGCTTTTTACTTACATCCAGCTCATTAAGGTGAGCGACGTGGAAGTTAAGCAGGTCAAGATCGTAAGAAGGAGCCGTGTAAACTGAACCTGAGTTAACTGCTTGAACCAGACGGTCAGCCTGTTGCGCCGTGTAGTGCGAATTCTTCAGGCGAGTTTGACTTTCAAGCTGTTGGCGAACCTGACTCACAACCATTTCATATTCAGTCTGAGTGAAACCACCAGCAATCGCACGCTGAATTTCTGTCTGAACCACTTTCTCTACATTCTCTTTTTCGTTTGCAGCAAGCTCGGTTAGGCGAACCTGAGACAACATTTTGTGGTTGAAGACAAGCTGGCTGTCGACTGCTACTTTTGCTTGTGAATGTTGTTGTTCTAGCGCTGTTTCAATGCGTTGCTCTAACATCTTGTTCGCCAGAGTTGCTACCAGCATATCTTTGCGCAAGCTCTTGCTGTCAGGGAGGTTACGAACATTTTTCAGGCTGCTGATAGCAAGCGATGAGTCACTGCTAACGGTCGTTGTCGCTGGTTCGATAGCCAGCTCTGTCAGCGAATTAGAAGCTACTGTGGTGTTACTTTTCCAGTCAGAGAAGTTCTTCTCGATTAAGCGAGCAGCGACTCTCGGAGGGATGTTACCCGTCATCACTAGGGTGATGTTTTGTGGAACGTAGTGATTAGTCTGGAATTGATTTACTGACTCCGCAGGAGTGTTCACTAGTGACTGTTCGTTCAGCGGTGCCCACTCTTGGTTGGCGACTAATGGCTGTACCTGTTTAGTCTCTATTAGTTGCTCAATGTCTGTCAGTGCAGGAAAAGTATCGTTGAGAAGTGCTTGCGCCTGACTTTGTTGAAGCGTTTTAGTTAAGCCGTGACGGATAGTTGCAAGGCTTTCGCTTACGTCGCTATCTGTGCCCTGGTTTAGATCAAGACTAAATACTGTTTGCTGGTAGCCTGAAGTTGCTAGCCAGTTCGTCTCTGTCACTGTGTTGAGCGCGGCGATACGAGCGAGTGGTTGTTCAGAAGGCTCTTGGGCTACACCACTGCCAACTCGTACTCGAATTGATACTTCATCAGTACTTTTTGTCGTTGGCAACACAATGTAGCGCAGACCATTTTCAAGCTGAGCCACTGAGGTACGGGCTGGCAGTTGAATATCGGTGTGTTCAAACCACAGTGCGTTATTCGTCGCAGAAACCGCTAATGGGGAAAAGAGTAAAGTCGCAGATAGGGCGGCTTTAGCAAAATTACGTAATGAATTAGACACTTACTACTCCAGAAACAATGAATGGTTTATCTCTGTGTTCTGAGAATTCGACCTGAACCGGGCCGGATTCCGTGTATCTCTATCCATGAACTCGAAGCTTAGCTTCGTAACACGTCTTTGCCTTAACGTCGCACTCCTGCGCGGCAAATGAACATCTCGTTATAAAAGTTGGGTGAATTCTCTACAACTAAAGTTAATTAGTCAAATCGAATTATGATTTGAGTGAATATATCTCAAAGGTAAGACAACGAATTTAGATGGTGGTGTAATGACTGGCACTCGCAAGAGAAAGAGGTTTCGAGAACCAATAACCTTGTAAGTAAGATGCGCCCATATCGGTAAATACTTTTTGCATCGCAGCGTTTTCAATACCTTCAATGACGATATCAATGTCATAAGTGGTACATAGTTTGGTGATGAAAGTGAGGTATTCGAAGGTTACCGGGTTTTCCATTGAACGCCAGGCAATCGACTTATCAATTTTGATCTGGGAAAGAGGAAGATCGAAAAAACTGTTTAGCGAGCTGTAACCAGCACCAAAATCGTCAAGAGAGAGCTTAAAACCCAGTTGGTTTAAATTATTAAGCTGGGCGATGGCGCTCTTGTTATCGTCGAGAATGATGGTTTCAGTCAGTTCGAGCACAATCGAGCTGGCTTTAACATTGTGCTTGTCTATTAATTGCTTGAGTGCATCCGGGAACTGCTGGCTGAGTAACTGTAAAACCGAGACATTGACGTTGACTCGAATATCATCAGTATGTGTCTGCTGGTACTTGTTGATAAAACGACATGCTTCATCGAAAACCAGATAGCCGAGTTCGCTGATTAGGCCCTTTCGCTCCGCGACGCTAATAAACTCATCAGGATAAATTTCTCCTAATTGGTCGCTTTTCCAGCGAACCAAACTTTCGAAACTGGCTACAGCATGTTTTTTAGTACAGATAATCGGTTGAAACCTGACTGACAGCTTGCGTTTCTTAATCGCGTTGCCCAGCTCTTGCTCAATATAGAAATGTCGGTCGACCTGGCTTTTGGTATTGCCAGTATAGATGCGAATACAGTTATCACGTTGCGTGGCGGCGTACTGGCTGGTTTTAGCTGCCACTTTTACCAGCTCATCTGCGGCTAATGCGTTACAAATGTTGGGATAAATACCGATGCTAATGTCTGTCGCATACAAGAAATCAATCGCTTCAACGGAGTTCTGATACGCCTTACATATTCGCTCAGCTAGGTTCTTTAAGTCATCATTGTCATATTGCCCGCGAACCAGAATAGCAAAGTCATGTGACTGAATTCGGTAGATATCGACGAATTGATCGGGGAACTTACCTAGTGTTTTGTTGAGGTGTGACAATAGGTTACGCATGATCTGCGAGCCGTATAACGTCTGATAGGATCTCGCGTTGCCAGCCTGAATATAAACCAGATGATGAGACTGAGTAGTGACCCCTTTGATGTTATCAAGATCAATAGCCAGCTTTTGTTCGTTAGATAACCCTGTCGGTCCATCTCTGAGTGAAGACTGCTGAACATACATCTCCATCAGTTTGCGATCAGAAATGTCTTTATGACAACCTATCATAAAGCGATGACCATTGACCGTTTTGGTGATGGCTGTACCTTCGAGCCAAGTGTATTGGCCATTAGTGCAGCGCACGCGATACTGAACCGTAACACGCGATTCATCTTCTTGAATGTGTTCATCAACGCGTTCAGACAGGGCTACTTTATCAAGCGGGTGGACCAAATCGAGCCAGTTTTGCAGACAAGTATGCCCAGACTCAACGCCAAAGCGAGCATAAAAGGAAGGGTTATAGAAACAGACATGCTCGGTATCTGACATATAGAAGATACCATCATTGAGTACGTCGACCACATGTCTAAAGTGGTTGTCCATCAATTCATCAAGTTCTGCACCAGTCAAAATACTGGCTTGAGTCGATTCACTCTCAACCGAGTCAACACTCATCTCAGAGACAAGAGTGATCTTAGGTCGTGGAGATATGCTATTTATTGACTGTGACATTGGTGACTAAGGTACCTACAAGACAATTTTCTGGTCAATTTTTAATACTTTAACGATTTTTACATGAGTATCGTGTCAGTATTACATTAAATAATGATGAATCTCTAGCAGATGGCTCCCATTATTTGTTAATAAATCAAAAACATTGCCCTGCACTGACAAGTTAACTAAATATAGTGATACTTTGAACAATTACACAGCATCAAAAGTTAACCTGTTGTTCTAGCGCAGTATGACCAGATTATCCTCTGAAAACAGATTGTTATGTTTCGCGAGTAAGTAACTGTTTTTCTTTTTTTGCGATCGCTATACTGAGACTAAATTCATAAGCAATTGACGTTTGTCGGCACGCGCTGCTTCAGTTAGTTCGATAAGTCTGCGTTGTAGAACCGGAACCAAGATGAAATCACAACTCGATCTTAACCTACTTAAAGTCTTACCTTTACTTGAAAAACACCGTCAGCTTAAGCCTGTAGCAAAAGAGCTAGGCAAAACTGAGAGTGCGGTGAGTAAGCATCTTGCGAAGCTAAGGGAGCAGCTTGATGATCCTCTGTTTGTCAGAGGAGCATTTGAGTTTGAACCCACTGAGTTCACCATCGAACTATTGCCAAAGATTACCGCTGGCTTAGATATGATTGGTGAAGCGGTTCAGAGAGGGGAGTTTGATCCCGCGTTATACGACAAACCTATCTATATCGCTCTGCCGAGTCTTGGTCAGTACTTAGTTGGTAAAGAGTTACTGCTCGATTTAATTGCTACCTTTCCCAAAGCAAAGATAAACATTACTACCTGGAATGAGTCCTCCATTACCGACATTCTCGATGAGAGACTGGATATCGGCGTCCAGTACTTCAATGAAGAACTGACCAAAACGATCTTCCAGCAACATTTAGGAAAGTACAAAGGTGCGATCATCAGTGCAGAGAAGTACGCCCATCGCAGCATTGAAGACAAACTGGCAATGCCTTATATCATGATGGAAATGAAGGGTTGGCAGGATACCAAAGCGGTAACCAGTCAAGCATTGGAGAAGCACGGAATTGAGGTAAATACTATCGCTACCGTCGATAATATTACCTGCCTGTTTGAAGTGTTAGAGAGTATTGAAAGTGCCACTCTATTGCCATTTACCAGCCATGTTCAGCTGCACAATAAGTTCTCAGTGACACCTTTACCGGAGCATTTGCAGTTGGAGCATCCACCTTCAGTGGTTGCCAACTATAAGCTGGTCAACCATGGTAATCCGCTCCATCAACTACTGGCACAAAAGATTAAGCAGCATCTTTTCTAGTTTCGCTCAGGTCGACGTAGATATGTTGCTGAATTCGCATCAGCTCAACAATTGAGTCGACTTTGTATTTGTCGAGAATTCTCGCTTTATAAGTACTGATTGTTTTTGAGCTTAGAGACAAGAGTTCTGAGATCTTC
This sequence comes from Vibrio brasiliensis LMG 20546, assembly GCF_000189255.1. Classification (GTDB taxonomy): domain Bacteria; phylum Pseudomonadota; class Gammaproteobacteria; order Enterobacterales; family Vibrionaceae; genus Vibrio; species Vibrio brasiliensis. The sequence continues at coordinate 63,648 of NZ_AEVS01000101.1, forward strand.
TTATTACTGTACCCTTTGATTAGGTAGTTAAACACCACGGTTTCTCGCTTTGATAAAGTGGTGTTGCGTTTTTTAAGGTTGTCGCTGTTTTTGAACACAGCATGACCTTTTAACACGCTAAGTACCGCTTCTTTCAGAACCAGAGTATTTTCAAGTTTAGACACGTAGCCATTGGCCCCCAGTGACTTAGCTGTTTCTGAATACATTGGATGCTTACTGCTGGAAACAAACAGGATACGTCCTTTGTAGCCGAATGCTCGTGCACGTCTTACAAACTCGAAACCGTCTGAGCCTTCGAGGTCGACATCTAATACCACTAAATTGATATCGTGATTTCTGATCAACTGTATGGCAAACGTGGCGGAAGGAGCCTGTAATACCTGAACATTAGGCAGAGTCTCATAAAGCAGTTGAGACAGCGCTTCGCGCATAATCGGTTGACTATCAATCACTAATGTATGAGTTGAGGACATCATTATTACTTTCTCGCTATTATTTTAATCTATGATGCTTCCATGCGAATTATCCGATGGCGCTAATGTAAGAGATAGCTGACGGAAAAGGGGGAAAGGGGTATTTTCCAGTTCGGAAAAACTGTCAATAGAGGGTAAAGTAGGTCAGTGTAGAGTTATTATTCTATATATTGGCTAAGGATTTTATCCAGAGTGCCGTCACGCTTGAAGTCAATAATTATCTTGTTAACCTGTTGAATAAATTCACTTTTATATGGATATTTATCTGGTGAAATCTTAGTGAAACCGAGGTAACCCTGTTCACTGCTGACTGAACTACCTAATTTCATCTTCCAGCTTGAATCGATGACACCTTCTTGCATCAACAGCTTCACTTCCCAAACAATGGAAAGCCTGTCATTGACATAACAGTCGATACGATTCTTATACAGGTTGAGGATATTATTGCGGTTACCCTTAGCCTCAATCAGTTTTATCGTGCCTTTTTTCACCTCTTCCCAGAATCTGTTACCTCCAAGGGCAAATGACTCGTTGACACCGACAGTCAAGCCCAGATAATCATCGGGCCATTTATTTAGCTGACGCTCCTTAACACTGTCTGGATGACAATAAACCACAACCTGTTCATCGAGAATGGGTTCGGAGTAAGGCGAGATGTAGAGGCGTTTGTCAGGGTAGTAATAGGGAGGGAACAAAGCAAAGCCTTCGCCTGTTTCAAGCAGCTTCAGGCCTCGTTTCCAGGGAATGGGGGTGAGCTTAACTCGATACTCGGGCATCTTCTCGAATACTGCTGCAAGAATATCGACGTAAATTCCTTTTAGCTGCCCATCGACTGAATAGCTATATGGAGGGTATGAATCATCGCCGTAAACCGTTACGGGAGTCGGGGGATGGTACGCCCAACAGACATTGCTAAACAGAACAAGTATTAACCACCTCAAGACGACATCACCTTATGGTTGTTGTTTGTTATAGTTAACTTTAGTTTATTTCTCGACGCTTAGAGATTAGACTTTCATTTTTATCAGTGAATGACCCCAAGGTATGGTATGAGCCAGGATTACGAACAGGGCGAAGAAATCGAAATTGAAGCGATTGGTATTGAAGTCTCTTCGCAGCCTATTGAGCTGTATAAAGTGTTTAAGATCGCTAACCTGGTCGGTGGTGGCGGTGAAGCTAAGCACCTAATTGCTGAAGGTTATGTGGCGGTGAACGGTGAGCTTGAGACCCGAAAACGTCGCAAGCTATACGATGGCGACTTCTTTGAGTTTAATCAGGAGTATTACATCGTTATCTGTGATGCACCGGTGACTGAGCCTGAAGAGAAACCAGTCAAAGCTGAAAAACCAGTGCAGCCTGCGAAAGATAACAGCAAGGCGAAGAGCAAAAAAGCAGCCAAATCTAAACAAAAGTCTAACCAAGTGGAATCAAAGCCAGCTAAGAAAAAGGGTAACGGACGTTCCTCGATAGACTTTTTCTAATTACGTTGCAAAAGGGCCTCAACAGGCCCTTTCTTATTTGTGGATGGTTAGGTCCGAATGTGGGAGATCACCTGATTGAGATCGTCGACATTTTGTTGCAAGTCGATCACTATCGGTTCCAGTTGATTAATGGCCTCATTCATATCAGAAGAGAGGTTTTTTATATTCGCAAGGTTACCTGATATCTCATCACTAACGGCCAGCTGTTCCTCTGTCGCCGCTGCGATAGAGGTGTTGAGTTTGTGAATTTCAGTGGCAGAGCCTTGAATAGTACCAAGTGCATCGTTCGCTACGCTCATATTGGTACGTGTCGATTGCATTTTCTCTGCGCTGCTCTCAATGGTCACCGTCGACTCTTTAGCTTTCTCCTGCAATGTCGAAATAATGCTTTCTATTTCTCCGGTTGAGTCTTGGGTGCGTTGGGCAAGAGAGCGAACTTCGTCAGCAACCACCGCAAATCCACGCCCTTGTTCACCTGCCCGGGCTGCCTCTATCGCCGCATTAAGTGCGAGCAGGTTAGTCTGTTCAGCTATCGCCTTAATAACATCCAACACATTGCCGACATTACTCGACTCTTCAGCCAGTTGTTTAATAATGTCAGAAGTATTGGTGAACTCTCCCTCTAACTGAGAAAACTCGTTGGTTGTTTTATCGAATACCTGTTTACTGGTAGAGGCTTCTTTTTCTGCGCTTCCTGCATACTGCTCCGCCATATTAGTGCTTTCAGCGACATTGGAAAGGGCAGTGGTCATCTCTTCCATCGCTGTTGCAGCCATTTCCATTTCTTGATTTTGTTGACCAGCCATATCGATGTTTTTCTGGGTAATCGATTGAATAGATTGGGAAATGTCTGAGATGGTAGTGTTTACCTGATTGATTTTGCTGATGGTCTTAGCATAGCTAATCAAAACCTTGTTGATGGTGGTGCCTATAATGCCCAGTTCATTATTGCTCTTATCATCTACGCGTAAGGTTAAATCGGAATCGGTATCGACTTGCTGAAGTAAAGTCGCCATTTGATCAATCGGTTTTACCACTCTGCGGTTTACTAACACATAACCGACAATCGCAATGACAAACACTGCGATTAAGGAGATATTACCGATCATCACTGTGGTTTGAACTTCTTTTGCTGCCATATCAAATTGTCTGTTCGTTCGGTCTTCTAACTGTTTGAAGAAGGCATCGATTGGCACCATGATTTTGGCTTTTTCTTGGTGGTATTCTTTACTGTGCAATAACTTAGCCGCCATGGCTAGATCTGGCTCCCCTCGAACCGTGTAGTTTCCGGAGCTATCAGGATACAAGCCTTTCACCGCGTTCATCGCTTTGACTTCCATATTGACTAAAGCGTCTGAGTTTTGTTGGGCTTGTTGTAACAGTTTGAATTCAGATTGGGTGAAGCCTAAATTCTCCATCATTTTTTGCAGCGAGATACGCTGACCGTCAGGTTTTGGCTTTTGACCATAGTTCAATACCAGATCCCAGTATATGGTGTGGTAGTTCTCTGGACGCGCTTTCTGGCCATTACGAATCGCCAAAATATCCATATACATTTTTTCGTAGCTGTCATCGGCGGTCAAAACGTAGGTGCGTCCTAAGCGTGTAAGGTCGTCGGAGCTTTGACGTAATTCGTCAGCAGCCTGGTAAGAGTGATAGCGGATTTGCGCCATATCATCTACTTTTTGCAATAAACCGTTAAGCTGCAGCACTGTCACTACACTGATCACAATGCCTAAGGCAATAACCCCAAACACCAGTTTCATTGTATTGTTAATGTTCATTGTGTTGATCCCTTTAACTAAACGAATCAACCGACGTTGTTTTATGTTCTAGCTACCAAATATCAGTCTAGCTGTAATTTTTATGGTTTAGGAAATTGGTTTAATAGCTCTTTGGCCAGTTCAAATTCAAACCCTTCAATGGCATCAATAAATTGTGATTGCTGCTCCGGTGTCCAAACACCAAACTGCTCTGCATCTTGTACTATGGCGAGCGCTTCCACATCATATTCATCAACAAGAGTGACCAACTGTTGATAGAGTTGTTTTGGGTCGACCTGCAGTTTGGCAGGTTGTGGCTGGCTTTCTTGTTGCCACTGGGTTAACTCTTGGTGCAGTTTTTCAACGATAGCACTGCTTACTTCGAGTTCGCCCAACGCTGTTTTGCTGTGTTCTTTGATGCTCCGTTCCATTTTGCCAGCAAGCTTAGCAAGCAGTTCAATCCCCAGGTTGGCTGAAGACCCTTTCAACGAGTGAGCCATCCTTGCGGCCATCTCCCAGTCCTCTTTGTCGACAACCTCTTTAAACATCGGCAGCTCTTCCAGTTGGGTCGCGAGGAAGCGTGACAATATGGAGAAGTAACTCTCTCTGTCACCGCCAATATCAAAAATGGCTTGTTCGAGGTTGATACCCGACAGGTTTGGCAGGTCTGAATTATCAGTTGGCGCCGGTTCTGATGTTGGCTGCGAAGGTGATGATGACTCATCGCTTGGCAACAGATGCTGGCTTAAAGTCTGATAAAGGTTACGAACATTAATCGGCTTGGCTAAATGGCTATTCATCCCAGCAGCGATACATCTGTCCACGTCACTTTGCATTGCGTTGGCGGTCATCGCGATAATAGGCAACTGCTGCCAATCCGGGTTACGGCGGATTTGCTCGGTTGCTGATACGCCATCAAGCACTGGCATCTGCATATCCATCAGGACCAGATCGACCGGATGTTGCTCCAGCATATTAATGGCTTGTTGGCCATTATCCGCGGTGAGCACGTTGACGTTGGTTCCCTTGAGTAGACCAATAGCGACTTCCTGATTGACTTCATTATCCTCAACTAAGAGTATTGTTTGTCCGCCAAACACGGGTTTTTCAAGCTGATTAGCCGGGGTGTTGCGCGTGACATGTTCTATACCAAAGCTGTCCATGATTGCGTCAAGAAGGTTAGATGGATTGACTGGTTTGACTATCAATGAATCAACCAGTTTAGAGCTGGCCTGATCGAGAGATATTTCACGCCCGTAGGCAGTGACAAGGAAGTTTTTTGAATGCTCCAGTAATTGCTCGTTTTGCGCTGTTTGGAGCAACTCAATACCGTTCAGGCCGGGCATGTTCCAGTCAACAAAAAGCAGGTCGAACTGACTATTACGTATCTCATCGAGCGCTTCAAAGCCGTTGCTGACCGCTTTTGCGTCAAAATGCATCGCGTTAAGCAGGGTGACCAGAATATTACGTGCCGAATCATTATCATCGACGACAAGTGCGCGTTTTCCTGCCAGCCCGGCGACAGGTTTAGATATGTCACGCATTTTGGCTTCTTGTAGGCCACATGTAATGGTAAAGGCGAACGTTGAGCCAGCACCAAGGGTACTGCTGACTGAGAGTTGCCCGCCCATCAGTTCAACGAGCTGTTTGCTAATGCTAAGCCCAAGACCAGTGCCGCCAAATTCACGAGTAATGCTGCTGTCTGCTTGAGAGAACGCATCAAATAAATGGGCGATTTTTTCTTTATCAATTCCAATACCAGTATCTTTCACTGAGAAGTGCAATACAACGTCACGTTCTGTGAGTAGCTCTATACGAACAGCGACGACTACTTCGCCTTGCTCGGTAAACTTGACCGCATTTCCACACAGATTAACCAGGACCTGACCAATGCGCAGTGGGTCACCAATCAAGCCTGTCGGAACCTGTGGATCGATATCGAGTAAGAATTCGATTTTTTTCTCCTGCGCTTTTAATGAAATGACATTGGTTAAGTTGTCAAAGACCTCATCAAGGCTGAAATCTATGGTCTCTATGTTTAACTTGCCAACTTCAATTTTAGAGAAATCGAGTATGTCATTAATAATGCCAAGCAGGTTTTTGGCGGACTCATTAATGCGGGTTAGGTACTTATGCTGTGCGGGATCGAGTTCAGTGTTGAGTGCCAAATGAACCATTCCTAGTATGCCGTTCATTGGTGTGCGAATTTCATGGCTCATATTGGCAAGGAATTCACCTTTGGCGCGGCTCATGGCGTCTGCGGTTTCTTTAGCGTCACGTAGCTCAGTCTCCATCAGTTTACGCTCCGTCAGGTCGAGCAAAATCCCGACTATGCCTGAGACTTTACCGTGACTATTGTTGAATGAGGCTTCGCATACCAGCATGTCGCGGGTTTGTAGATGCTGATCAAGCAGCGACAATTCATAGTTTTTGCTTCCTTGTTGCAGGATTAACTGTTGATGAGTCTCGCTGAAACATTGCGATGCATCTTGCTGGCTAAAGACCTGTTGCGGAGTTTTTCCTATGATCTCCTGCATGGGTAAACCACAAAGCTCGCTGAACTTAGCGTTAACCGTTAGATATTTCCCTTGTGGGGACAGGCAGTACATCGGGTTAGGGGTAGCGTTTAAGATCTCCTGATTGAGCTGAGACTGTTCCAACACCTTTTGCTCTGCTTTTCTTTGTAACTCTATGTTCTGACTGAGCTGGATACTGACAGCAAGGTCATCAAGCATTTGAGTGAGCCACTGATACTGAATATCGCTCAACGTTTCCGTAGTACCTACTTCAAGCAGCGCGACTGGCTGTTCGTTTACGCACAGAGGGAAGTAGTAAAGCTCATTTAGCTCAAGACTGCCGCCACTAACCGGCATTGTGTATTTGCCCGCCAGTGACTTCATGCTATATGGCTTGCCGGACAGAAGTACGCTGAGTTCAGTAGAGCTGGTATCAGAGATAAAACTGTCATGTGAACCTTCATGGCCAGCGCCCGCAATGCGAACCAACTGATCATCTCTGTACAGCGACAGACCAACTTGTTGGATAGGGAACTGGTGGAGCAGGAACTGGGTAACTTCCTGGCACAAGTTAATCGTCGACTGACTGGTTCTCAACACAATATTGAAGTCTTTAAACAGTGTGTTTTGATTTAATTGCTCGGCAATGTGGTGGAAAACCACATTGAGGCTATCGATAAACCTTTGCAGTTCAGCGTAGGCTTTCTGCGTGATGGTAAAGGCGTAATCCTTCTCTTTCACTTGATGCACGACGGTTTTTAGTAATTGGCTGAGAGGACTGATATAAAGGTGCCAGAGCAGCGTGAAAGAGAGCGCGATTGAGGCAAGCAGAATGGTCATCAGAACCAGATAAATACGGCGGTATTCTTGTGTTTGCTGGTCAACATTAGCAATGTTGTTTTCTATTCGGAATAGGATAGCCTGATGCGCAGAGCCAACCGCACGCATGATCTTGGCTTTTTCGGCGAAATACCTTTTGCTGTAAAGCAAGGACTGAGCGTAAGCGAGGTCTGGTTTCCCAGTATCAACCTCGGTGCCGTTGTCGACCAGCTTGATTCCTTTCACTGCTAAAAAGGCTTCACGCTCTAGGTTAACTAAGCCGTCAGAGAGCATAAGTGCGCTTTTGAGTTCAAGAAACTCTGCTTCACTGATTCCTGACTCTCTTAGGCGGGTTAATAAAGGCACGCCTGTGGGCTGCTCACCGTCAGAGAAGGTTTGCGATGAATTAGCAATCAGATCCCAGTACTCATACTCATTCCCTTGCGGGATAGGGATGTCTCCGTTACGTACGGCAAGTACTCGATTAAACAGTTGTTCCCAGTATTGGTCGCCTGTTACCACATAAGCGCGGGCAAATTTAGTCAGATGATCTGAGCTCTGCTTCAGCTCTTGAGAGAGGCGGTAGAAGCGGTGTAAGTCTTCTAGATAGGTGTGGCCCTGGGAGCGTAACTCAGACACTTTATCGGTAACCACTGACATGGCTACCGCACAAATTCCCATCGCGAGGAAGAGCAACATAAATAAGGTTCGTATAGAGCGCATTAAAAAGTGTCCTTCCTCAGCTAGATAGCAGTGCAAGTGGGAGTGGCTTGTCTATAGTTATTGATAAGTTTAGTTATTGTTCTTCTGGTCGATAAAATTTTTTAGGATATTTTCTATGCCCGTAGAAAACTTGAGTGACTGCACAGTGCTGATTGTCGATGACTGTGCAGAGAATCTGGCTTTTATGGCCCAAGGCTTGAAAGAGCGTTACCATGTTAAAGCGGCAAAAAGCGGGGAGATGGCACTACATATTCTGGAGCAATTTGATATCGACCTGATTTTGCTTGATATAGTGATGCCTGATATCACTGGTTATGATGTGATTCGAGCAGTGACCAATAACCATAAAACGCGCAATATCCCGGTAATATTTCTCACCGGAAAGAACTCGCCTGAAGATGAAAAACTTGGCTTTGAGTTGGGAGCCGCGGACTATGTACATAAGCCAGTCAGCATTCCTTTGTTACGCTCAAGAGTAAAAACACACCTGCAAAACAAACGATCCAAAGACATCCTAATGGATGAAAATGGTTACCTTGAGAAACAGGTCCTGAAACGCTCCTATGAACTGGACCGTATGCAGGACGCGGTAGTATTTGCACTAGCAAGTCTTGCAGAGACACGTGACCCTGAAACCGGTAACCATATTCTGCGCACTCAACATTACGTAAAGCTGCTCGCAGAACAGTTAGCCGAGAAGCCGCATTACAGTGAAATGCTAACCCCAAAAATGATCGATACCTATTTTAAAGCAGCGCCGCTACACGATATTGGCAAAGTAGGGATTGTCGATTCTATCTTACTCAAGCCCGGCAAACTGACCGACGAAGAGTTTGAGATTATGAAAGACCATGCCAAGCTCGGACTGCTGGCATTGGAGAAAGCAGAACAACTTTCAGGGGCGAGGAACGAGCTGATCACTGTCGCTAAGGAGATCGCCTACGGCCATCATGAAAAGTGGGATGGTTCAGGATACCCCAATGGTTATAGCGGTGATGCGATTCCACTTAGCGCCAGACTGATGGCACTGGCGGATGTTTATGATGCGCTGCGGTGTCGCCGAGTCTACAAAGCCCCTATGAGTCACGACAAAGCGAAACAAATCATCATGGAGGGAAGTGGTCAGCATTTTGATCCTGAAGTGATCGAGGCCTTCATTGCTCAGGAAGATCGCTTTATCAAAATTGCTGAAGAGTTTGGAGACGAGTCACCGATTGATGACAGCAAGTGGTAACCCTTGTCGAGTTAGCTCTTGTTAACGACCGCCTAATTACAAATCCTTGATAAATGTAAAAAACGTAAATACACGGTACATGGTTACAAATCTAAATGATAATGCATTGCATTTGTAATTATGGAGTCTAACAATGAAATTGTCTGCCGTTGCGCTGCTAGCCAGCCTGAGTGTATTTGGTGCCAGTGCGAAAATGGTTGAAGTTGAGCACGCACAAGGAACGACTAAACTTGATTCAAACCCTGAGCGAGTGGTCGTAATTGGCCTTGGAGCCCTGGATACTGTCAAAGCAATGGGTGTGGAACCTGTAGCTGTCTCAACGGTAAGTATGTTCCCTGATTACCTTGCAGAATATCGCGATTACCAGTTTGTCTCTGCAGGTAGCTTGCATGAACCTAATTTTGAAGCGATCTACATGCAAAAGCCGGATCTGATTATTGTTGGTTCTCGCGCTGCACCTAAGTACAAAGAATTGTCTGAAATTGCGCCAACTATCGTTTTTGCTACCGATGCAAAGCAAGGTTACTGGGAAAGTACACAACAGCAGTGGCGTAATCTGGCAAAAGTCTTTGAAAAGCAGGAGTTTGTTGAACAGAAAATTAATCAGATTGGTCAAGAGATCGAAGCAATTCGCACTGCAAACCAGAACAACAAACTTGATGCGCTAACCGTAATGAGTGCGGGTGGCAAGATTACGGCATTTGGTGCTCAGTCTCGCTTCTCTGCTGTCTACAAAGATTTCGGTTTCCAGGAAACCGTAAAGGGCATTAAAGAGAGCCGTCATGGCGACCTTGTTTCTTACGAATTCATTAGCGAAAAGAACCCATCAACACTGCTTGTTGTCGATAAAGATCTACTGATTAATAAAGGCAAGGGCAGCACGGTACAACGTGACTTCGAGAATGACCTTGTGAAGTCGACTCAAGCGTATAAGCATGACCGTCTGGCATATCTGGATATCAATGCATGGTACCTGTCTATTGCGGGTATGCGTGCGACAGAACAGATGATTGCAGATGTAAAGTCCGCTTCAACACCTAACTAATTAACAACCAATAATAATAACAATAAGCCTCAAGCGTTTGCGCTTGAGGCTTTGTGCTGATGAGGCCAAGAGTGAAAAGACTATTGCTGATACTGATTGTTTTAAGTATCGCGTCGCTGTTTGTTGGTGTAGGGCAACTGACTCTTACATCATTACTTGCCGGAGATAGCGCAAGCTGGCATTTGCTGTTTACCAGTCGGATTCCTCGCTTAATCGCCGTATTGCTCGCAGGAGCAGGGCTCAGTATTGCCGGGCTTATTATGCAGCAAATCAGCCAGAACAGATTTGCATCCCCTTCGACATCAGGAACTGTTGAGTGCGCAATGCTTGGCTACGTTCTGAGTTTGGTGTTGTTTGGTAATGGCCAGCAACTTTGGATGATCTTTGCCGTGTCAATGGCGGGCACGCTGCTATTTGTGCAATTCATTAACCGTGTCCAGTTTAAAAACGCCATCTTTGTCCCTTTAATCGGTATTATTTTTGGTAACGTAGTGGATTCACTGGCGACATTTATCGCGTATAAATATGATGCATTGCAAAACCTCTCAAGCTGGACGATTGCAAACTTTGCCAATCTGCTTCAGGGCGACTACGAACTGCTTTATATCGCTATTCCAGTTGCAATACTCAGCTACCTATATGCGGCACGAATCTCTGCTGTTGGGCTGGGCAAAGACTTCGCGACTAACTTAGGCCTCAATTACCAACAAGTACTTATTCTGGGTGTACTACTGGTGTCGGTGATGTCAGCAACCGTAGTCATGATCGTTGGTATGTTGCCATTCTTAGGCTTGATCGTGCCCAACCTTGTTAGTCAGTTTTATGGCGACAACCTACGCAAAAATATCCCGATTACCGCGATACTAGGTGCCTTGATTGTGCTGTGTTGTGATCTGGCAGGGCGGGTAATCATCTTCCCTTACGAAATCCCGATTTCGACCATCATTAGTATTCTCGGCGGTTCGGTGTTTATCTACTTCATTCTCAAGGGGCAAAAAAATGCGTGATAGCACTAAGCTCATCGCTGTTGCGTTTATTGTCATTGTTTTGTGCGCGATGTTTATTGGCATTGGCCTTACCAGCGATAACTACCAATACTTTTTATCTCGTCGTATTCCTAAAGTTATGGCGATGGTGATTGCCGGGATTGCGATTGGTCAGTCGGCACTGGTCTTTCAGACCATCACTCACAACCGTATTCTGACGCCAAGTATTATGGGTTTTGATTCGTTGTATATGTTTACTCAGGTGCTGGTGGTTGTCACATTCGGTGGCATGAGTAGCGTAGCGCTCAATGCTTACCTCAACTTCAGCTTATCTGTTGCAGTCATGCTGGGCTTCTCTTTGCTGCTGTTTAGTTTCTACTTCAAGGGTAAGAACCAGAACCTGATGGTATTGTTATTGCTAGGCGTAATCCTGGGCCAGCTTTTTAGCAGCATCTCTTCGTTTTTCACTATGCTAATGGATCCGAACGATTTTGCTGCAGTGCAGGCGAACATGTTCGCCAGCTTCAACAATATTAAGGTCGAACTGGTCTATTACTGCGTGCCACTGCTTGCGGTGATCAGCATTGCGTTATACCGACTCCATCGCGTGCTTGACGTATTCTGGCTTGATAAAGATAACGCCATCAGTCTCGGTGTGGATGTTAAACGTGTGACCATGCAAGTGTTGGTACTGAGCGCCGCATTAATTGCGATCTCAACTGCGCTGATTGGTCCGATTATGTTCTTCGGTTTATTAGTAACCAATCTGGCCAGAGAGATGTTCAAATCGTATCAACATAAGGTGCTGATTTGGGGTGTGTCTCTACTGTCAATTGCGTTACTTCTTGGCGGACAATGGGTTGTAGAGAACCTGTTTGACTTCTCAACCACGATTAGCGTGGTAATCAACTTTGTCGGCGGTGTTTATTTCTTAACCATGTTGCTGCGCAACAAGATTGTTTAGGTTCAAAATGATTTCTTTAAAAAGTCTTACTAAGGTATTTGGTCAGTTTACCGTGGTTGAGAATGCCAGTGCTGAGTTTGAAAAAGGTCAGGTAACGTCAATTATCGGTCCGAATGGGGCGGGTAAAAGTACCTTGCTTTCGATGGCGAGTCGTCTGGTTTCAAGCGACAAAGGCGAGGTCTTGATTGACTGCAAAGAGCTCAGTGAGTGGGACAGCAAAGAACTGGCAAAGCGCCTTGCAGTACTGCGTCAGGCTAACAGTATCACGATGCGTTTTACGGTCAGAGAGATGGTCTCATTTGGTCGTTTTCCTTATTCGCAAGGGAAACTGAACCAGCAGGATCAAGAGGTGATCGATAAGGCGATAGAGTATCTTGATTTGACGGAGATTCAACATAAGTATCTTGATGAACTGAGTGGTGGACAGCGTCAACTATCGTTTATTGCCATGGTGATGGCGCAGGACACCGACTATGTTTTCTTGGATGAACCGCTCAACAACCTTGATATTAAGCACTCTCTACAAATCATGAAGAACATCAGACGCTTAGCGCACGAGATGAACAAAGCCGTTGTCGTGGTGATTCACGACATCAACTTTGCTGCCTGTTACTCGGATATCATCATTGCGTTGAAGAAAGGCAAGATTGTCGCTCAGGGCAGTGTAGAAGAGGTAATTCAGGCTGATATCTTAGAGAGTATTTATGAAACGCCATTTAACATCGTCGAAGTAGGCGGCAAGCGCATGTGTACCTACTATTAAGTCCATTCAGTGCTAAAAAGCCTCGAAATACGAGGCTTTTTATGATTATTCCGCTTTGGTGAGGTCTTCAATGATAGGGCAGCTACTCCCTGAATCACCGGGACAGGCAGACACCCATTTTTTAAGCTGACGCTCAATCTCTTGCAGTTCACGGATCTTGATTTCAACCTCGCGCAATTTTTCCTTTGCCTTGGCTTTAACTTCGCTGCTTTTTCGATTGGAATTGTGGGCTAACTGAACCAACTCTTTACATTCGATCAGAGAAAAGCCCGCATTTTTAGCTCGTGAAATCAGATTGAGCTCCTGAACATGCTGCTCAGAATACTCTCGGTAACCGGATTCGCTTCTGTGTGGCGCAGTGATGAGCTCTTTATCTTCGTACAGTCGAATAGACTTACTTGATAGACCTGTCAGCTTAGATACAGCTCCGATATTCATTTTGTTTCCTTAGTGAGTTAGACACGGCTAATTCTACTTTGACACTGTTTTACTATGTTTGTTCTCAAAAGGCTAGGCAAGGGTAGAAAAGGGCACCATACAAGAGTGCCAATCGTTATCGTGATGCATAATCATATGTCGAATAATTATCCAAAACTGACAAAAATCACATTAATTTTTGAGTTCGAATTAAATGCCCAATTGCGATAGATCAACAAAAGTTTGTTTGTTTTGTTGAAGAAGTATAAATAAAGTTGAAACATTCAAAAAATATTGAATAATAGAATCCACAAAACTATAGAAGTGTGATGCTTCATCAATCAGTCTGAAACAGGAACATATCCATGTCGAACACATTTGTGCTGGTCATTAACTCTGGTAGCTCTTCATTAAAATTTGCCGTTATCGACTCTCAGTCGGGCGAAGCGATTGTTAGCGGCCTGGGCGAGTGCTTTGGCTTGCCGGAAGCTGTAATCAGCTGGAAGTACAATGGTGAAAAAACAGAAGAAACCATTGATGCACCGGACAACCACCACCAACACGCGATTGACCGCATCGTGGCGCTAATGGACACATTAGGCTTCAACAATGATCTCGTGGCTGTAGGCCACCGCATTGTACACGGCGGAGAAAAATTCACTTCGACAGTACGTATTGATGACGAAGTTTTAGCAGAAATTGAAAGCCTGTCAGACTTGGCACCGCTCCACAACCCAGCAGGTGCGATTGGCATCGAAGCGTCGATGAAAGCCTTCCCAAGCCTGCCACAATTTGCTGTGTTTGATACGGCTTTCCACCAAACTATGCCACAGAAAGCTTTCACTGGCGCAATCTCTAACGAGCTATACAAAGAATACGGTATTCGTCGTTACGGTTTCCACGGTACTAGTCATTACTTTGTTAGCCGCGAAGCCGCTAAGATGCTTAATAAGCCAGTTGAACAAGCGAGCTTTATCTCTGTTCACCTGGGTAATGGTGCGTCAGTATGTGCGATTGAAAATGGTCAGTCAGTAGATACTTCAATGGGCTTTACACCACTTGCTGGTCTGATGATGGGTACTCGCTCTGGCGACCTTGACCCAGGTATCATTGAGTTCCTGATGAAGAAAGGCTGGAGCCAAGAGAAAGTCTTCGAAACGCTAAACAAAAAATCAGGTTTCTTGGGCGTTTCTGGCCTGACATCAGATGCGCGTGGCATTCTGGAAGCGATGGAAAATGGTCACGAAGGTGCCAAGCTGGCGTTTGAAGTATTTACCTACCGCGTAGCGAAATACATTGGTTCTTACCTGATCCCATTAAACCACCTGGATGCAATCATCTTCACTGGTGGTATCGGTGAGAACTCTCTACCTATTCGTCGTGAGATTCTGAACAACCTTAACCTACTTGGCTTTATCGAAGACGAGAAGGGCAATGAAGACGCTCGTTTTGGCGCAGCAGGTATCATTGCTAAGTCTGAAATGCTAAACGCAGTAGCGATGGTGATTCCAACCAACGAAGAATTCGTAATCGCACAGCAGTCAGTAGAACTGCTGTAATAGAGCCTAAAATCAGATAAGCAAAAGCGAGCCCAAGTGGCTCGCTTTTTTGGTTTATATATTGGTTTAACCACCACCATGTGCAGTATAGGGAATCCACTCACGACCTGCTGAGTTTTGAGCCGATACGATCTTCTCGGATTCGCCACCAGAATAGCTTAAAGGGACAGGCTCCATAAGCCTTTCCATAAGCCGTTTTCGATGCCACTTCGAGTTGAGTTCTTGAAGAAAAAGGCCGGTGCGTTTGAATAGCATCGAACGCCACCGATTAAACTCAGCATTCCCGAAAGCAAAGCCCACCGAAAGCGGGCTTTGTTCTCTTTTAGTAACGAGAATAATAACTAGTAGTTAGCTTGAATGCTGACACCGCTATAGTTTGAGTAACCTTGAATCATGACGTGGTAGCGTCCACTTTGTGTCGCGCTGACCGTACATATTTCATTGTTACCGTATTTGAAAGGTCGGCAGTCCCATGCATTCAGTGCTGGTTTTGCACCAAAACGGAGATACAAGTCGGCATCGCCAGTACCGCCATACATCTGTACTGTCAGACGCTGTCCTGCTTCTACATCAACATAGTAAGACGCTACTTGACCAGTTGAGCCACTTAAACCGCTCACTGGCACGCCCGAAGTTAACTTCCCTTCTGGGTCAGGTGTTGGATCAGGTCCACCACAGTCTTGGCCACAATCAGCATCCGTTAAACTATAAAGCAGCTTGTTCACACTGCCTCTTGTATCCGTCACCTTTCCGCTAGTTGCGCGGCTTATTATCAAGGACTCTACTTGGCTTGGCGACAGCGAACTGTTTTCTTGAAGATACAGTGCTGCTACACCCGCCACATGTGGCGTAGCCATCGAAGTGCCACTAATGGTTTTGTAACCACCGTCATACCATGCAGATTTGATTTGTGAGCCTGGCGCGAACACGTCCACACAACTGCCCCAGTTTGAAAAACTCGAACGTGCATCCGTGCTTGTGGTCGAGCCGACAGTCACACCTGTAGCAACGCGTGCTGGAGAGTAGTTACACGCATCGGCATTGGAGTTGCCTGCTGCTAGCATAAAGCTGACACCTGACTGAACCGCATTTTGCACCGCGCTATCGAGAGCGACAGATTGACCGCCACCTAAACTCATATTGGCAACTGAAGGTCCGGAAGCATTCGCAGCCACCCAGTCCACACCGGCGATAACACCAGACGTAGAACCCGAACCGCTACAGCTCAATACTCTCACACCGACAAGGTTGACGTTTTTCGCAACACCATACAAGCTACCGCCAATGGTGCCCGCAACGTGTGTACCGTGTCCATTACAGTCACTTGCATCTGCATCGTTATCGACAAAGTCGTACCCAGAAACCGAGCGCCCACCAAACTCAACGTGTGCATTGTTCACACCGGTATCGATAACATAAGCCGTTACCCCAGTCCCGTCAAAGTTGGCACTGTAGTTGTTATCGAGTGGCAAATTACGTTGGTCGATTCGATCTAGTCCCCAAATGGCATTGGTTTGATTTGCATCTGCCGGGACTATTGGGTCAAGCGATAGGATTCTGTCTTGCTCAATGTAGTCCACACGAGGATCAGAACGCAGATCTTGTAGCTGCTCAGGACTCAAGTTAGCGACAAATCCACTTATCGAGTGGTCAAAAACCGACTCCACTTCTATCGAATATAAACCGGACATGCGGTCTACAGACTGTTGCGTGAATTGCTCGAATTCCGGTGAGCTGCTCGCCATCATTTGCGGTTGTTGAAATACCACTATATAGCGATCTGCAATGGCGGAGTCGTTCGGTGCAAGCATTAATGTGGCAGGCAATGTGTCGGGAGCTTGTTGTAACTTTGCGCTGTCCGCAATCTCATTGGATTGTGAAAAAACGATAGAAGAATGAAAACAGAGTGCCGAAGTGATACAACAACTTAGTAGTTTCTTTAACATAACATGTTCCTTGAAATCATAGTCTTGTTGATTTTTACCTAGTACCAAACTGTCAACACGAAAACACAGACAATCAGCGTAGTTCGCTCAATACGTGCTGCAGTGACGCTACACAAGTCAAACTAGACAATAAGCAACTATATGCATAATTGAGAATGATTTACATACTCGGAAACATGATCAATAACCAAGCTTTATTGAAATTGAAATGTAAAGATTTATTTAGATTTAGAGCAAAATCCCTAAAATAGAATAATTATACACATCTGGCTTATTGCCTGTTATATGTCCTATTCTTACCGATAATTTACCCAATAAAACCTAACTATCCTTTCATTGGTCATGACTCAAATCGGTTGATAGATGTTAATATAGCCACCTGATTTCTGATGTTTTTTTTAACTCATGGCTACTATTCAAGCTCAATGGAATATGGTGTGCGGTATTGGGCGCTTTAAAAAACTCTCGCCAAGGTAACTAACCTCAATACCTTTCGATAGAGCAAATATAAGACTAATTTGTGAACAGAAAGGCCAGCTGCATTAGTTGAGGAATAGGAGGAAAAACACTTACCCATTTAAGAACTGCAATACGCCTTTGCCCCTTTTCTTGTTAGCTCTTCTACTCATTTACATCTCATAAACTTGAATTATCCCTAGTCAAATCTATCCGATTGAATTGAAAATTTAGCTTTCCTGTTGATAGCTGACTTTTTGCGGTATAGCAACACTTAATGTGCTCTAACTTATTGATTGCTAATTGAACCAATACGACTAAAAATGCATTATGTAAAAGCAAAAGACGACGATCTGTCGACTAATAAGCGTTATGCATAGTCGCCAAACTGGAGTAAATTGCACGTTCAGACTTGGTGTTTCGATGTAGAGGTAAGAATGAAGTTAGATGCTGTGTTGTGGGACTATGATGGAACTCTTGTAAACTCAGTCCCTAAGAATATTGATATTACAAAAGCTATCTTATCCGTTGTTGCACCACATTTAACTGGCGAGTTTTTGCCTAAGTATTTACGCGACGAAGAGTCGTATCATGAAGCCAACCATAGTGCTAAAAACTGGCAAGAACTTTACGTTGACTATTATGGGTTAACACATGAGGAAATGTTGATTGCTGGAGGTATGTGGGCGGAACATCAAGAAAAGAATACAACGGAAGTAATGTTGTTTGATGGCATCAAAGACGTAGTCACTCAGTTTTCTTATCTTCCTCACGGTATTTGTTCGCAGAACTCGCAAAACAATATTCGCCGCTTACTAGAGAACAATTCAATATCTGCACCTTTCAAGTCAATAGTAGGGTACAACGATGTTTCCAATAGAAATCAAAAGCCTGACGCACTTAGCGGTCTCAAGTGTATTGAATCGATTTTTGGTCATACCAACAGCCAGTGTTTAATGTATATCGGGGACCATGAAGCAGACGTAAAGTTTGCGCGTAACCTACAAAAGGCAATTGGCGGAGAATCACGTGTAATTGCAGTGGCTGCAGCGTACAGCCGCTCAGTACCAGAGTCTTGGGGATGTAAACCTGATTACACGGCACGTACAGTCGATGAACTTTTTGAGATCATCGGAAAATACGCATAACAAACGACTAAAATTCTAAGATACTTACTCTAATCTATCTCGAGCGCGTTAGAACTTAAAATCTAACGCTCTTCTGTCCATAGGCGTGTTAACCAGGACATAGCTAACACATTCCCCTTCTTTGTCAGAGCTCTTGCTCGTTAGACTGCAAACGTTAACCATGAGCCGTTCAGGCTTCACCATACAGATTCTTGATTGTTTCCCTTAACCAAACAATTTTAGGGTTCTGGTTATTGCGTTTGTGCCAAATCATCGTAAATGGAATGAGTAACTTGTGCTGATATTCTTCTGCGATGGGAATAGGTAAGGCGACCAAGTCGGGGTGGAGCTGTTGACAGTATTTCTGACAATACTTTGGTGCCGTGGTGAGCATTTGGTGGCCGGGCTTTTCTGCAACAAACAGCGCTTGTTCGAAACTTGCCATGGTCAGACTAACGTTTCGGGTGTGTCCTTGCTCAGACAGGATTTCATCCAATGCCCAACTGTCATTTTTCTCCCACGTCACATTGATATGGGCATAGCTTAAGAAAGTATCCATATTCCACTCTTGCCTGAGGGCTGGGTGATCTTTACGGATATACACCATAGGTAAATCCGAGAACAGCACTTCGAAATTAATGAAATATGGAAGCAGCTCTAATGATTCTTTAGAGCGTGGGTGACTTTCGCGACCCGTAAAACCGATATCCACTTCACCGCGGGTAATGGCATCTAATGAATCGTAATCCCAGTTATGGAACTTCACCTTAGAGTCTGGATAGGTCTCGTGGATCCGTTTGGTCAGCTCATCGACCATAATCAGCGATAACGGTGATTCGACCCCAAGATGAAACTTAACGCCACTTGGTGCTTCATCCCCTCGGCGCGAAGCGATTTGGTTACCGATCTGCATCCAGTCAGACAAGCTCTCTTGCATGCTTGTGGCAAGAGTTGTCGGCTTCAGGCCCTGCGGCGTGTTCACAAAGAGTGGGTCATCAAACCAATCCCGCAATTTGCCCAAAGACTTGCTTACAGTTGAAGGGGTCACATTCAGTTTTTTGGCTGTTTTGGTGACACTCTGCTCTTGCAGCAATAACTGAAGAGTGAGGAGTAGGTTAAGATCAAGTCGGGCAAGAGATTTCTTCATGAGCTTCACTAACGTTCTGATATGGAAATAATAATATTAGAGAGAGTCCAATAACGCTACTAGCAACTAAGGCTATCAGCAACATCATTACCGGAGACACACCCAGCAGTGCCATTAACCAGATGTATAGGGCTGACCATGACACCTGTGCAATACCAAGCATAGAGCTCGCCAAACCCGCTTTACGTGAGAACAGACTTAACGCCTGACTCATTGCCACACCAAATCCCAGAGAAAAACTCATGCTGATCAGAGCGAAGCCTAGCATATAGAGTGTCGAGCTATCGCCATTCAAGTGAGCCGCGAGAATAACGATAGCCGACACAAAGCTGGTGATTAGCGATGCAAACATCAAGGTCGTCTGTTTGAAATAGGTTAAAGCAATTGGCGCCGAAAACGAGGTTGCCATGCCTACCATCGCAAGTAGTGCCATTGCAGTTGAATACTGGCTTCTGCTAAATCCAAGCGTATCCATGACAATCATTGGTGACGTATTTACATAGCAGAGAATGGCAGTGACACCTAATGAGGTAAAAATGATGCGCGAGATGAAAAAACGGTTAAATAGCGACTCGTTCGAGTCATGACTCATATCTGGATTGACGTGGGCAGTTTTCGGCAACGTCTCTTTCAAAACGAAGCAAGCGATGAAACCTATTGCAATCCCCATTATCGCCATGGCGGTGAACAATACTGGCCACGGAAATTTAATCATGATCAGATGGCCAACCACGGGAGCGAGTACAGGTATAGAGCAGGTAATACCGTTAAGCATTGACAGCACTTTGGCTCGCTTCTGGTCGTCTAATGTGTCGCGCAATATAGCGAAAGCCACCACATAGCAACACGAAGCACCGACACCTTGAAAGAATCGCATGACCAGGAAACTTTCGGTTGTTTCTGCCAAGCCCGCTAGTAATGATGCAAGCGTAAAGATCACTGCTCCGCACATGGCAATAGGCTTACGTCCGAAGCGATCCGCTGCTCGTCCAACAAACACCATGGTCGATGCCATACCAGCAAGGTAGATAGAAAAGGCAATATGAAGTTGTGATTCGCTGGCAGACAGGTCATTGGCAATTTGTGGCAAAGCGACCAAGTAGAGATCTATCGCCGTGGGATAGAGTAATACAAAGGCAAAGCTGCAGAGCAGATATCGGGATACATTATGTGGTCTCATGGCTACCTGATAAACGAAGTGGGTTTACCGGGATGATATGAGACATCGACTAACTTGGCGCGTTACCTTTATGACAACAGGTATTTCCTATCGCGACATGGGTACAGTTTCTTAACGGGACAGACACCATTAAAGAAGTTTCATTTTTGAAGGGACAGACACTATAAATAATATCGGGACAGTCGCTATACATGCTGCCCAGATTCACCGGCAGTAAAGCAGTGCATTACAGTTTAGTCGGTAGTAGCAAGTGATAGTAGGAGCCGACATTAGATGTATTCTAGGCCGGCTCCGGATCTGTTATTTACCTGGTCTATTTCGCTCGATAACGCTGATCGATATTGCTAAAAACAGAATGTCTTTAACTAAGAAAAAGTTGGTAATCAAAACACCGTCAGATACCTTCCACGTGTTTGGGGTAGTGAGCAGAAAGCTTAGCGTGGCAACAAAAATAATCGATGCTGCGAAGCCAGACACGTAAGCAATTTTGGCATGTTTAATACCTATGATAAGTCCAAGAGCGACAATGATTTCTGTTGCACCAATGATATTGGACACCGCTTGAACAGAAATGACGTCATATAGCCAACCCATCGCAAAATGGTTTTCCACAAGTGGCTTGATAAGCTTAGCTTCGGTAGGTGTGAATTTATAGATTCCAATCCAGATCAGAACCAATGAAACCCCAAATACGCCAATAAGGTAGCCAATGTTATCTTTGTTAGAGCTTTTTTCTACAGTATGCATAAGTTAATGTTCCTCATAATCAACATGCACAAGCAGACCCACAAAGCTAAATAAAAATTTCACTGAGAACAGTTACCTAACAAAAAATTAAAGTAACAACTCCATTCTTAGCCTTGCAGGAGCGTTTGATCTTCAGTCTGTAAGCGATAGCTAAGCTCCATACTTCAAAGGGCAGGTACAATTAGCTGCCATAGGAAGACGCTTTTAATACGCATATTATTCCCTTGGGAACGGCATTGTTTGAATTGTATACCTACTCGTTGATTAGATACCGCTTGTTGCGGTGTGTCTCGTTAACATTAATTCAGGTAAGAAATCTAACTATCAAACAGTCAGTCAAAAACACGAGGTGCATTAAATTTAATCATAAATTCAGCACCTTAACTTGATTAACTCGATACTGTGTACCAACCTTATTTCATAAGGATAAAAGGGAACAAGTATGCAACTAACACGCGCGGTTAACAGGGATGTGATTGGCAAGGTGATGGCTCCTTCGATTCTGATTAACCTCTTATCTCTCGCCGTCCCGTTGACGGTTTTACAAATTTACGATCGAATTCTACCCAATCAAAGCTATGGCACAGCAACACTGCTTATTATTGGTGCTTGTACAGCGGTGCTATTAGAAGCTCTGATACGTTATGTACGAAGTTGGTTGCTCTCAGCGGCGGCAAGTAACACTGAGAAAGCTACTTTTGATGCACTGGTATCCTCTGTTGCTAAAGCAAAGGCAAACGATTTACGAATCTTAGGTGCTGCCGGTGTTGATAATGGCTTATCTTCTATATCGAAAGTAAGGGAATGGTATTCGGGCGGGATTGTCGCTGGTTTTATTGATGTTCCTTTTGCTGTTCTTTTTCTGGCTTTGGTCTACTACGTAGGGGATACCTTGGTTCTGGTACCGATCACTGTGTGGGGGCTTGCCAGCTTTATCGTTTGGTTGGCTTCACTGAAATCGAAAAGCTTATCTGATGTTGCCTCTGCTAAAGAAGAGCAAAGAAAAGGGTTTATGTTGTTACTCGGACAAACAGTGCAAGGTATAAAGCGCCAAGCGGTGGAGTCCAGATTATATCGCCAGTTTAAGCAAATGAATGATGCGAGATTCTTATCAAAATCGAGTGAAGAACAGCAAAATGCGTTTGCGCTGGAATTTATCCAATTAGCCTCATTGATGACATCGGTTTTGATAGTAATTTCGGGTAGCCTTTGGGTCTTAGATGGACAGCTTACAACCGGCGGTTTAGCAGCGTGTTCAATTTTGTCAGGACGTGCTGTTGCTCCTCTAAGTGCTCTTATTGGCATGCGTGTAAAGCTAAACACGATTTACGCAGCTAACCGAGCTATCAGTCAGATTCAGAACCTTCGTCAAGATACTATCGATGCTAGTAAAATAGCTGAAGTGAATTCGCTAACCGCCACTAATCTAACAGTTGAACGATATGGGAAAGCTTATACCGTCTCTTTTGAGGTGCAACGTGGCGAGATTATTCATTTATTGAGTGAAGAGCGGCATCTCGATAGTTATGTTGCTGGCGTAATTGCGGGTGTAGATGAAGCACAAAGTGGTGAGTTACTTCTAAATGATGATCCTGTTGACATCGAAGCACTGGCTTATGTTACTTCATATGTCGGGGTAAAAGGGCAGATGGTGAGCGGTTCTCTTCTTGATAACTTGTGCGGTTTTGACCCTGAACGAACCGAAAAAGCGCAACGTTATGCCCAAAAACTAGGCTTAGCGAACAAACTCGCTCAGTTGAGTGAAGGGCTAGAAACGAAAGTAGGGCACTCACTTTCAAGTCCATTAAGTATGGGAAACATTAAGCTTCTTAACTTAGCTACTCAGTTAGCGGCCCCTTCAAGTATTGTTGTTCTTGATAAACCCGATGCATCATTAGATCTAGATGGTTTAGCGGCTCTGAAGCGAGTTCTGAAAGACGAAAAAGCTCAAGGACGAATAGTTATATTGGTTTCATATCATCCAGCTCTCATTGATCTATGCGATCGACAAGTGGTGGTCAACGAACTAACGCTAGAGGGTGCAGCATGATGAATAGTTACGAGCAAGCCAGTATTTCGTTGCTGAAAAAAATGGAAGTCAGCACAAACATTCAGCTGTTTGCTAATCAATGGGTTAAGGAAAATGGTTTGTATAGCGTCGATGAGCTGTTATCACTTTTCGACAGAATTCACCTTCCATATGAGATTGCTCCTAAGCTCCTCCCTGAACATGATTCAAAGCATACGCTTGTTTTTAGTGACGATGAAAATATTGATGTTTTCGATAGGGCTGATGAGGTGACCTGCGATAAGCGCCCTGAGTTTTATTTGGTTGCTTTAGGTCTTCCTTTAGAAAAACATCCGACGGATTGGGTTGGCGAAAGATTCAACGCTTTTAAACCAGTATTATCACGCGTACTTTTGATTAGCTTTTTCACTAATCTATTTGCACTGAGCATTCCATTTATCACTATGGCAATTTATGACCATGTCATAGGGGGAGATGCTGCTCATGAATTGCCAGGCATCGCGATTGGAGCAGGCCTGCTGTTTTTTATGATGGGGTTACTGAGAACTCTGCGCAGCAGAGTATTAGTAAGTCTGACTAATAGACTGAGCAGAGAAGTCTCTCAAGCTATAGTTAAAAAGCTCCTGAACAATTCTTTTGCTCAAAATCTACAAACGACGGCCTCTAACCAACAAAACCAGATCTTACTGTCTGAGCGTGTAGCAGGCATGTTATCCGGTCCTTTAGGCGGTGCCTTATTCGACCTGCCATTCGTGGTGATATTCATTGTTGCGATCGGTATTCTAGGTGGTTGGCTTGTTCTCGTCCCGATTGTTGCTTTAGCACTTTATGCAGTGTTGGCCAAACATGCGACAGCTGCATCCCGCAGAGGTTCCATGCAGTCAACAATTGCGGGTACTAACCGACAAAATCTTATCAATGAAGTTTCTTCAAAACTGATCTATTTACGCAGTTCAGGTTTTGCAGGGCACTGGCTCAAGCGTTTTAACAAGGCGAATTTGCTTGCCTCAAAAGTTGGTTTTGAACAAGCGGTTAAGCAGCATAAATATACCTCTATGTACTATGCGATTTCTTTGTGCTCGACAATTGCTATTATGGGGCTAGGGATTGGCTTGATATTCGAAGATATCCTTAGTCCAGGAGGACTGATAGCGTCAATGATGCTGATTTCCCGTATCACGGGACCGGCACAAATGATGGCAAACAGTGCCTCAAGATTTTCCAGTTATACTCAATCCAAGCAGCAGATTAATCGATTGCTGATGCAACCGTCAGAGCGCGATTTTAGTTACCAGCATCATACTCTTCCTCGTCATGCTCCTTCTATCAAGGTTGAGCAGGTAACCTTGAGGTACCCCAAACAAACACAACCAGCGCTTTCTTCCGTGAGTTTTAATATTGAAGCAGGGGAGGTTGTTGCCATTGCTGGACCTGCTGGATGCGGTAAATCTTCTTTGTTGGAAGTATTGGCGGGTTTGCAGCTAGCGCAAAACGGTACAGTTGAACTTGAAGGCGTCAACCTTACTCAGTATGACTCACAATTGCTTCGACATTGGTGTTTTATTCGAGCTGCCTATCCAGATTTACTCTCTTTGTCAGTAAGAGAGTGGTTATCTGACGGTAACGAGGTGTCCGAGCAGAAAATGCTAGATGCACTTGAGCACGTTGGAGGTAAAGCTTGGTTCGATTCGTTGCCCCATGGACTTGATACGGTGATCAGTTCACTTACCTCTGACAGTTTGTTTGACATTCTATCAGGAACGGTTGCTCAAGTACTTATTGATGCAAAAGCGTTGGTCTATAACTACAAACTGATGTTAATGGATAACCCAGTTCCCGATTCCCACCCTAGAGCCAAGAAGATATTTAGTGAGTTTATAAATAGCAAACGTGGTCAATCGACCGTTATTTTCACCTCTCATGACCCAGACTTAATCAAATTAGCCGATAAAGTAGTGATACTTAACGATGGTGTAGTGGTTTACGCTGGGCCCCTAGAACCCGAGACAGCAGAACAAACGACGAACAGCAAAGAGGTGTCAAATGGCTAAACACGAGTATGGCGAGTTAGTAGAATCTAAATCGACAACCAAGTTACTAGCGATAGCAACGTGGGCTGTCGCGTTATGTGTGATTATATTTGTTGTTTGGTCGCTGATGACTCAAGTTGATGAAATTGCAAAGGCTAAAGGGACAGTTATTCCCGAAGGTGAACGGCAGATTTTACAAAGTGAAATAGGCGGGAAGCTGAAACGTGTATTGGTTAAAGAGGGCGATTTAGTTGAAGCAGGTCAGGCATTGGTTGAGTTTGATGCTACGTTCCAAAGAACAACATTGGACGAGCTTAAGTCTCAGCAAGTGACTTTAGTTCTTTCCATAGAGAGAATGAATGCATTACTGGATCAAAGGGAGCCGGATTTCTCGCTCTATTCCATTGAATACCCTTCTTTGGTCAGTGAACAGCAATCCCAACTGAGCGCACAAAAGGCTTTGTATTATCAACAAAGAGTAGTATTGGAAAAAGACAGTGAGCAGATCGCTGAGCAACTTCGATCAGTGAACAAAGCGTTACCCTCCTATGAGAAGCAGTTACTGGCGACCAAGCAAGAGCTGAATATCTTAGAGAAAGGCTTTAAAGCAGGTAATATTTCTCGTTTGAGAGTACTAGAAATGAGGCAAAAGCTGGCGAGTATTGAGCAGCAAATTGCCGAGGCACGTGGTAAGCGCTCTGTGCTTGAAAGGCAGGCCGCAACAAATGAGCAGAAGATAGAGCAGTTATTGGCAG
Organism: Vibrio brasiliensis LMG 20546; assembly: GCF_000189255.1. Classification (GTDB taxonomy): domain Bacteria; phylum Pseudomonadota; class Gammaproteobacteria; order Enterobacterales; family Vibrionaceae; genus Vibrio; species Vibrio brasiliensis. Next base: position 89,808 of record NZ_AEVS01000101.1, read on the forward strand.
AAGCTCGGGTAAAAGTGAGCGATGAACGTTCCAAAGCGGTTTCTGACCTTTCTGCGCTTAATGCAAGAGTTCGTTCCAGTGAAGCTAAGGTATCGAATACGGTTGTGACTTCACCGCTAAAAGGTTTAGTACAGAGCGTTCCAAGCACTCAAGTCGGCGGAGTTATTCAGCCTGGAGGGACCGTGGTGGAGATTGTTCCATTGACAGGTAAGGCTGATTTTAAAGCGAAACTTTCGCCTCGAGATATTGGTTTTGTTCGTCAAGGGCAACCAGTTCGTGTCAAAGTAGATGCATTCGATTACAGTCGTTTTGGTGCGTTGCGCGGAGAAGTTGATAAGATTTCGCCAACGACGAGTCAAAATGAACGCGGCGAGATTTATTATGAAGTGGTTATCTCAGTCGATAAGCCCTACTTCCATGATGATCCTGAAAGGTTCGCCATTTTACCTGGTATGACAGGTGAAGCGGATATTACTACGGGCGAAAAGTCGGTGTTTCAGTATCTCTGGAAACCCATTTATACCAACGTGAGTGTTGCATTCGGTGAGCGCTAATTTTCCGCGCTAGTAAAAAGAAAAAGAGCAGCGACTAGCTGCTCTTTGATTTTATGATTTGGTCTCAATAGGGGTCAATAAAATTACTTGGATCAGCGTGGTCATGATGTTCATCTGGGCTGATGAGATCCTTATGTTTGCCATCATCATGTTCAACACCATGCTCGCCGGCTTGTGCGAGGTCAACGTCAGAGTTATGGGTATCAAGAGAGTGGTCTAAATTCTGATCTTGGGCGAGTACGATATCAATGTCATCGGGTAAAACGGGTTGTGGCGATGTATCAGTTGACTCAGTTGTGACTTGAAGCCCAAGTGCAGATAGGTAAGCCGCTGCTCCATGGTCAGAGTGAGAAGCATCATCGTAAGTAAAAGCCATATCAACCGACAACGGTTGGTCAATTTCTTCATCTGATTGACCGAATACTGGCGGAGGAGGTGGTGGTGGAGCTAAGGGAGACACATCAATACCAGTTAGGGTTGTCATATCAATGTGGTGTCCGCTACTTCCGTGAACTGACTGGGAATGCAAATGCAGGTGAACAGCAACTTGGGAGTTTTGTGAGCCGTCTAGGGTCAAAACAAAGGAGTCGGTTTCATCGGTGCCCGATCCATAGCTTCCCCCGCCATGGGTTTTGATTACACCAGACGATGAGCTGTAATCGTAATCCAGATGTCCAGTTTGAGGGTCAACATGAAGGGTACCAAATTGACCTTGTAGGCTAGTCACAACATGACCCCCACCAGTTAATATTCCCCAACCATTTCCGCTATGGTGCTGAGGAGGCTGTCCAACGGATGTATGAAGGTCTTGGTTACCAGGTCCGCCTGTTATGTGAGCTGGTGCGACCAAAGTTGGTACTGGCTGAGTATCAGTATGACCATTAATTACGATCTGAACTTCTTTTGAAGCGGTGCCTCCATGCCCATCTGCCACGTTAATCGTAAACTTGTCTGTGATGGTATCACCATCGTTTAGCGCATTAACATCAGGATTACCATCATTTAGTTGATAGTTCCAGGTGCGAGTTTGGTCATCATAGATAACATGACCATATTTGGGTTGGTGCTGTGCATCAATCGAAACAGACAGATGATCATTATGATCCACATCAGAGATTAGAACTGAGTCACTGATGCTGTGCCCTGAGTCTTCATCGATGGTGTGGACCGTTGTTTGGCTGGTTATTGTAGGAGCATCGTTACTCCCATGAATAGTGACTGTGATAACGTGTTTATCTCCACCTGCCCCTTGTACTTCATACTGTACTTGCTGGCTTTCGCCTTCACTAAGATGCTGTACATTGGCATTCGGGACGCTGTAGGTCCAATCGCCAGCTTTGCCTATTGAAAGAGACCCTCCGTACGGGTCGTGAATGGCATGAGCGCTATGCGTTGCATGAAAATGGTCTTGAGCTGTATCTGGGTCGGATATATTGAGTACACCAGTAGTGAAGATTGTTCTTGGGGTGTTGCCTTGGACATGCACATCCTCTGTGACGCTCCCGGTGTCTGCCCCGGAAAAAGAAGCAACGTCGTTTTTTGCAGTCAGGATAGTAGTTGCTCCTGTATGTGTGACGCCTCCGTGGGCGTCTTTCACATCATAGGTAAATTGTACATTCCCGTTGTAATCCTTATCTGGAGTGAATGTGTAAGTGCCATCGTGATTATCGCGAACCGTACCGTGGTCTGCCTGTAGGTTATCAACGGTGAGTCGACCGACATCGTTGTTATCTATGTCATGACTATGCGCGAGTAACTCCGCTTGAGTTAATGTGAGTGGACTATCTTCAGTCCCGGTTGCTAATTGAACTTGCGAGGTTACGAGCGGGTTATCATTCGAACCGTGGATGGTGACCGTAACGACCTGACTGGCACTGCCATCTTTGGAGGTGATAGTGAATGACTCAGTGAACGATTCGCCGCTACCAAGGTTCTGTACTTCCGAAGAATTGTTATCAATCGTGTAAGACCAACTCCCTGAACGGCTGACCCAAAAATGTCCTCCATGAGCAGTGGTTTCGCTGTGCGCGATAGCTTGAGCATCATCATGATCTGGGTCGTGTACACGAATAAGCCCGCCAGCATATAGCTTCGTCGGGTCACTGAAACTGGTTCTATCTTCGTATAAGTTTGGATTAACAGGCAACAGGTTAGGATCAACGACTTCTAAATAGGCTTGATTATCCTCACCATGAATAGTCACAGTAATATCTTTAGTTTGTCCGTCAGAGGTTTTGACCTGAAAGTGCTCAGTAAGTGATTCGCCAGTTTTTAATTCATTGACAGCGTAATGTGCGTGATGATTACGAGCAGGATCTACGTAGTAACGGTAATCTCCATCTGGCCAGATGGTTAACACACCGACGTTCTGCGAGCCTTGAATAATATCAAACACAAACTGAGCCTTATTATGGCTGTCTGGGTCTTGAAGCGCTATATGACCGGAGTAATCCGAGATTCTTTGATAAGTCTTAAGTGCTTCCCCTTCAGTGAGGTCAATATTGGAGGAAACGACTTGAGCTTTGTCATCAGTGCCTATGACCGTGATCGTTGCAGTTTGTGCCGTAGCAGCACCGTGAGAGTCGGTGACCTGATAGTGGAAGATGATGGTTTCTTTTTCACCAGCGGCTAAATGCTGGAATGTTGAAGAGGTCGCATCGACTAACAATGTGTGTCCGTCTTTCGCAAAACCAACCCCAGGTGGTAATGCGCCGTTATGGCCTTGATAGTTGCACTGAATTTGACCGATCGACAGCGCATCACCTTCTTGATCTGTTGCGCCTTGTAAAAGATCCAGTTGATGATGGCTATCGCTGTCTTCTTTCACGCTATCGGTGAGTGGTGTGACAATTGGGGCATCATTTGTCCCAGTAATCGTGATGGTCAGATTTTCAGTGGCACTTGCATGATGTTCGTCGGTCACAGTTACCGGTATTGTCAGAGTTTGTACCTGACCAACTTGCAAGTGTTGGTAACTAGGGTGGCCTGGGTCAAAAGCGTAGCTGCCATCCGCGTTTAGAGTGAGTCCATCCACTCTCTGAGCAATCGAATAGGTCAACTTTGCATTATGGTCAATATCGTTGGCGATCATTTGTCCCGATAGTACTGCACCATCTTCAGTTACGGTATGATGCTGTGCTGATAACGTCGGTGCATCATTGCTACCATGGATGGTGACTTGAATGGTGAAAATAGTGCCATCTTGAGATTTGATAGTGCACTCATCGGTAATGGTTTCACCTTGGCTAAGGGTTTGAATCAAAGGTTGATGGTCTTTGATGGTGTAGGTGTAATTGCCATCTTGCTGTAGAAGGACATGTCCACCGAGTTTGGTGTCGTAGCCTATGCCCTGATAGGTTTGCGAACCTAGGTTAATATCAAACTGAGCTTCACCTTTATCTGGATCCACTATATTAAGCTTCCCATCAAAATGAAGGTTGTCGTGGGTATCAATGTAACTGCGATCTTCAGTGACCCCTGCTTGATGCTGATCAGAAATCGCGTAGCTAATATGTGCATTGTCGGGCGTTGGCGTTAACGTCAGGGATGCCCCTGTTGGTGTTGTACCTCCATGGGCATCTTTGACGTCATAAAGGAAATGGACGGGACCGTTATAATCTTTGTCGGGGGTAAAGGTGTAAGTACCGTCTTGATTATCAAGAATGGTCCCATGGTCTGCACGTAGATTAGCGATGCTAAGCTTACCAGCATCATTGGTATCTACATCGAGACTGTGCGAAAGTAATTCAGCCTGAGTAATGGTTTGCTGTAAGTCTTCTTTTCCTGAGTTAAGCTGAACTTGGCCCGAAACATACGGTGAGTCATTATCACCATGTATAGTAATTACAATGTCGTGGGTAGTTCCATCAGCGCTACGAATAGTGATTGTGTCGGTGAGTTGTTCACCATTGCCCAAAGCGTCAATTTTCCTTCCGACAGGGCTGTTACCAACGTCCGCGTAGTAACTCCAATTACCATTTTTTTGGAGTATCAATCGCCCGTACTGACCAAAGTACTGATAGTGGGGGGCATTGTTATCGAAGTGCGCTTCCCCTGAATCTTGGTCTATGATCGTTAGTTTTCCAGATGTATGAATACTATCGTTCCATAGGTGGGAGGTATTACCTCTTTGATAGTCGGGCGATCTGTCGGCATAAATCGATTCATACACATCCCCTGTGTCGGTACCTGTTATCTGAGCACCGTCATTGGTCCCGGTAATTGCTATTTCGAGGTTTTGAGTGGTGCTTGCCCCATGCTCATCAGTCACCGTTACAGGAATAGTGAGTGTTTGAGTCTGGCCTTGAACCAAATGTTGATAAGCAGAATGAGTGGGGTCGAAACGATAACTACCGTCCGAGCTTAACGTTAATCCGTCGATTGGGTTAGCTATCGAATACGTCAAGACGGCGTTGTTGTCGATATCTTTACCAACCATCTGTCCTGACAACTGTGCACCATCTTCATCCACAGAGTGAGACTGAGCTTGTAGTGATGGTGCATCGTTGTTTCCCTTAACGTCAATCGTGATCGAGTGAGTTGTGCCATCTGCAGACCGAACAGTAAATACTTCTTGGCGGTGTTCAGTTTGGTTGAGGTGCTGAATTTCAGGCTTATTGTTGTCGAGAATATAGTACCATGAACCGTCGGAAGTTAACTCTAAATGGCCAAACAGACCGGTTTGTTGGGTTGCTATAAAGTGATCTTGATTCGCATCAGGATCCACTATTGACAGCTGTCCGGTGATTGAGGTTTGTTTATCTTCGGTAACGGAACCTAAACCACCGGTAATGGATGCGTTGTCGTCAGTGCCTCCAATCGACATATTAACAACTTGGGGGGTTCCGTCTTTGGTGTGAATGACAAACGATTCGTGAAGAGAAGTTTGCGACGTTAATGCTTGAATGTTGGCCTGTGAGTTTTGGACTAGGTACTGCCAGTGACCTTGTGAATCTATGGATAGCGTACCGTATTTGCCGATTATGGTTTCTGGCTGAACTGCACTCTGGTCGTGGTCTGGGTCGACGACATCAATTTTGCCAGCCGTGCTGATTAATCCATTCGAGTCGACATTGTGATCTTCAGTAACGCTACCTTGGAGAACTCCAGAGATCTTCGGCGCGTCTTGATGACCCTGTACGGGGATCTGGACAAGTATTTGAGCCCCATTTGATAGATGAAGAGTAAAGGTGTCGGTCCCAGGCTCGTTCTTATGGAGCAATACGTAAGCTGGAGCAGTTGGATTAAGAGTAAATGTATAGTGGCCATCAGTTGTTACATGTAACGAGCCATACTTACCTTTGATTGTTTCATCAATATAAGTAACGGGTGTTTGTGTAGTAGGCTGGGGATTTGTATGTGGTGCCGGTTGCTGTATTACGGGCATATTAGGTATTGGAGTACTGGACGTGTGACCGATAACGCGATGAACCATCGGGTGAAGCTTGGTCGATAAATGATGAGACGAATTTAGAGACACGGTGACATGGGCATTGTCGGTTATGTCAGTTTCAACGACTGTGTCACCCATAGGCTCTGGAGTTTGCTTAACCAGACTATCTGACGTTTCATTGCTTGCTACAACTGCGCTGCTTATTTCAGCAGGAGAAGGCTGATCAGGACTTCCACTGGTGCGATTGTCATCGTTTAAAACGTTCGTTTGGTCTTCGCTGCTTAATGCCAGTGAAGGCAAAATCATAGCGAGCTCTTGGGGAATAGGAACGTTGACGTTTAATTGAGGGAACAGTCGTGTTTTCTTGATCTTCTCACGAGATGAATTTCTGTTAGTCGGTGTTTCAGAATGTGGATGCTTGTTGTCACCAGTCGTCATTGATGTACCCTGCGCTTATGAAATTGGTCTTCTTTCATTAAAGTACAGAATATGGTTGTGTGCTAACTTTGTAACTCACTAAAATTATTAAAGTTAGTGGTTTCAGAGCCAAGCCGTCAATTTATGTCTAATGCAATTCAACTGGCATTAAAAAATGGTACTGTAAATTGCAATCCGAACAAGTGGTCTTAATGACTTTTTCTATGAACATAACCCACAACCGTGAACCCAAGCGTGATGACAAAGCTGGCCCATATCGCTTTTGAGGGTGAGCCATCAGCAAGGTAGCCGGCAAATGTGCTGCCGATGGACACCGCTGCGATTTTCAGAGCTGCGATCCACATAAAGACCTGTGAAGAACTTTCGCTTGGTGCGTAGTCAACCCTTGCAGCCAGGCTCGCGGCGAAGAAAAGTGCGTTGGTAACGCCACAGATGAAGAAGGCGCCAAGTCCCAACTCATAGCCGGTCGAAATCGAAACCAGTAGCAGACCACACGATACACCAATCGCAGATAAGATCATGAGCTGTTCGGGCTCTTTTTGACTAGGGAAGCGTATCAAACAAAGTGCACCTACGAGATTTCCGATACCATAAAAAGAAACCAGCGTTGCTGAGCTAGCCTGAGTTTGTCCCCATTGTTCAGCCAGAAAGATCGCACAAACTGGCAGCGCCGCTAAAGAAAATGAGGTGGCAACGGTCAGATACATGGTGCGGGTCAGTGGACCTATGCTGATAATTTGTTGTGCGACCTTGGCTATACTCGGCACGGATGTGGACTGACTATTATGATGGCTATTCACTGGCAGCCTCATAATCAACAGGGAACTTATCAAAGGAAACAGAGCGATTGATATCAGTGCTGACTGTGTGTCACTGATGTTGGTTAACCCTGCAACCACCATGGGGCCTAACGTACCGCCGACGGCGTAGCTGCAAACATCCCATGCGTGTGCTTTTCTTCTCATCGCATAGTTTGAACTAAATAAGCCATTCAACAATCCACTGATCCCTCCCATCAGGTAAGGGGCAGAACCACCACAAATGATCAGTAACAGCATTATCGCGGATAGAGTTAGATGCTGGAAGAAGAGGGCTGTAGCGAGCATGAACACACTATAGACACATGCCGCTGCGATGATCAGTTTTCTTGAATCACGCGCCATATCTAACCAACGTCCCCATATAGGACCAAGTAGATGCGGGGCGCTCAGACAAGCGGCAAGTATGCCCATTTGATGACTCAGCACCCCATTCTCAGACGCGAGGAGCAATACACCGACAATGGCAGCACCTGTTGCCGTTCTGGCAAAGCAAGCCAGACTGAAGTACAGATACAACAAGGTCTTATCATTGTGAGCCTTTGCTGTGGTGCTACGAATATTGTCCATATGTTTCTCCTTACTGTGAGCGCTATGCGAGTTCCAGCTCTGAAATCAGTTTTTGTACAACGAGCTTGGATTCACTGTTTAGTCCGGTCAAAGGAGCGGGTAGACACGGGGATTCGGCATAGCCCAATAGTTCAGCAGCACTTGCCATTACACGCATTCCACCGAGGTTATCTGAGAACAGTTGCCACAGCTGGTCATATTTTTGCGAGAGTTGTTTCGCTTGCTCAGGGGGGCAGAGCTTTGCTTGCTCAAACAGATGTTGAGCCGTTCTTGGGAACAAACCTGCCAGAACGGAATACCAAACATCACATCCGGACTGAATGCCATTAGCAGCAAAGGCGTCACCACTAACGCCAATCGTGACATTGTCTGGTACTAGTTTTTTTAGCTGTTGAACTCTGCGTTGGCCCTGTTCGTCAAATTGCATCCCAGGGAACTTGATTGACTGCACCATTTTCAGCTTTGCGATCTCTGCATGGAGCTGGTCACTAAAGGTAAAGTGAGTGGCGGCTGGGTTGTCATATACACAAACCGGGACCGAAACACTTTCAGATACTCGGCGATAGAGTTCATAGACTTCTTCATCGAATAGGCGTTGATAAGAAATAGGCGCGAGTAAAAGCCCTTTGGCTCCGAGCTGCTCCGCTTGTTCAGCATTCGCGAGCACATCCCTTAGTCGCAGAGACCCGATGCCGACCAAGACGGGAATATCTCCGGCCATTTCGACAGCCGTTGAGATCGCATGATGTTTTTCTTGCGCGTTTAAATACGGGTATAAACCTGTCGAGCCTAACGCACATATAGAGTCTACTTGTGCATCGATTAATCGACCTAGAACCTGACTATAGGCGGTAACATCAACTCGTTCATCCGACATTGGGGTAATAGGGAAAGCACTGATTCCATTAAATATCATAGATAAATTCCTTTCATTACGTGTGTTTACAGAGTGCTATGAGACAATAATGAAAAAACCACTAACAAGTGATATCTTAGTCATAGTCATAAAACTTTATTGTCATAGTTCGATATAAACATTGTCATAGGACAAAGATGAAAGTCAAGATAAAAGGGCAAACCGGACAGGAATTATTTGAGTCTGTCCGTTGTTTAATTGCGTCGGGAGAGCTCAAAGAGGGGGACGCGCTGCCTCCTGTAAGAGAGCTCGCAGCAGAAGTCGGTGTCAACAGAAATACTGTTGCAGGCGTATATCAACGCCTTGTAAAGTCTGGGCTCGCCGAGACTAAAGGCCGTTTAGGGACGCGTGTGAAATCTCGCCAGTCATCCCAACAACAAGACGGCATAACAGAAACGAAATTAATGGATCTTGCTGACGGTAATCTCCGTAAAGAGTGGTTTCCAAGCCTTGACCAATTAGCCGCAAAAGCGCAATTAAGACAGTTTGTGTATGGTGAAGCGCCAATTTTGCCTGAAATTGAGCGGTTTGGTCGTGAATGGTTCAAGGACATATGTCCACCCAATATGGGCCTTTCGATAACAAGTGGCGCGGTTGATTCATTGGAACGCCTGATGTCGGCCCATCTATTACCCGGTGATCAAGTTATAGTCGAAGACCCTTGTTATCTGGGGTCATCGACGGCAATCAAGTTGGCAGGTATGCATCCGGTCGGAGTTAGCATTGACTCTGATGGGATGGTCGCCGATGAACTTGAATCAAAACTCAGCAAAGGTGCTCGAGCGGTGCTGATTACCCCGAGAGCGCACAACCCGACGGGATGTTGTTATAGCAAACAACGAGCAGAGGCGATTCGAGAAGTGCTCAGTCGTTATCCAAATGTACTGGTGTTAATCGATGATCACTACGCATTACTTGCTGAGCAACCTTATTACAATTTAATTGCTGAAAACTCAATGTATTGGGGTGTTTTCCGTTCAGTCTCAAAAGGGCTGGGGCCGGATCTCAGGCTTGCTTTCGTAGCGGCTGATCCAGTAACAACGGAACGCCTTCAAAGCCGACTGACTATTGGTATGAACTGGGTGAGTCGCATCCTGCAATCTTTAGTTATCACCGCCCTGAAATCTGACAGCATCGACCAGCAGCTTCAGGTGATGAGCCAACACTGCAGACAAAGGAACCAATGGTTGATTGAAGCACTTGAAGCGAATGGATTATCAATTCAAGGTCCTGTTGAAGGCGTAAATTTGTGGGTTCCGGTCAATGGTGACCCGCAAGCCAGCGCGTACGAGCTATCTAAGCATGGTTGGTTGGTGAGACCGGGTAGTCAGTTTGACATTGACGGAAAAGCGCTTGGACTACGAGTGACGACAACTAAACTCAGCCAAGAGCTTGCTTTGCAGTTAGCCAAAGATATCGTGTCTGCCTGTACTTAACTAAAGACGACGGTTTTCTGTGAGTCAGCCATAGGTAGTGAGCTTGAACCGGGTACCGTTTCAGCTCATTCTTATGGTGTGTGTCCCTATAAATTTATCTATAAAGCGAGCTCAAGTAGCTCGCTTTATACTGCCATACGATCGACTATAAACTTTACCAGTTGTTGGGTTAGATAAGAGTGATAGCTTATCGAGCGGTAGTGAATGTAAACGGTAAGTGGCTCTAACTGATGGTCGAGTGTCTGCTCAATTAATCTACCAGACTCAATTTCTTCAGCACAAAACAGCTTGGGCAACGCCACAAAGCCAAGTCCTCGTAATGCGCACGCTTTCGCAATAAATCCGCCGTCTACTTTAATGTTTGATTTTGGATCAAATGGTCTGAGTTGATTAGATTCTGTCTCGAGAAATCGCCACGGACTTCCATCAAATGCTTTGTAGCTTGAGATGCAAGGTAACGATTCCAACTCAGATAAGCTTTGGGGAGAAATCTTCTCTGAAATAGATGTAACTCAGATGACATCGAACCTCGAACTAACAGTTATGAATGGTGATTTGGACTTTAGTATCGCTCCACTTGAAGAATGGACGAATATTGAATCAGCATTTAGATCATTAAAACTCATCGAACTTAAAGGCGTATCGCATACGCCTATGTTGGAAAACCCGCAACAATTTTGTCGACATGATGCTCAGTATTCACAAACTGAAAAATTAAAGGGACAGACACTATTACGATGTGGTGTAGACGCAGGATTCGTCGAATGGTTGTGAATTGAATTGATGACAAGACTGCACTATAAATGAATGTCTAACGTTAGCTAGCCAATAAGCGTTAAGCAGTTTTAGCTTGCGAATAAGGAGTAGGCGATTGGAAGTAAAAGATTGGAATACCCCGTTTAGTGAGGGGACGATATATATCGTTGATTTATCATGGAACGGGAAGCACTTTTCAGTGAAGTATCCAGATGGTAGCGGCTACGAGCTTGAAGGAAGTAAGCGACATAGTGATTACCAATTGATTATAAGTGTCTTCCATGAAGAGTCTGAAAGTTTATACGATGTCATGTTTGAGGCAGTAAGTGGATTTCGTTTATTAGATGAAGGTGGCTTGCTAGAGCTTTGGGCTCAAGGAACTAAGTTCCCCAACAGTGCGCTTATTAAAGGACATTTATGGAGTCAAGAAAGTCCGCTGACGTTTATTTCTGGCTTTGAAGATGAATGGTCTCATTTGATAGCAACCTCCGACGAGTGCGCAGAAATCGTTTCTGATCAGCATCCGGAAATCAGATTTATCGAGAAAATTAGCAAACGAGAGTTGGATAGTTAACACAAAAGCGAACCCGAGGACTCGCTTTTGGAGGTTAACAAGCAGGTGACTTTCTCAGTTCACCTTACTGAGTTGGGTTAATTGTCACCGGTTCAAAGCTTGCAGTTGCGTTACCGCCAGCTCCAGGGCGATCAATGTAGCTAGTGTCCTGCATCAGGGTATAGTAGGTATCGACGTAGTCATCATCGTTAGTCAGCAAACCATCAGGGATGACATCAATAATCTTACCTGTAATTTGGGCAATGATAGCGTAGCCCTGAACCTCTGGGTCCGGGATCATTTTCAATATCTCTTCTGCTGCCTGAACCAGTAACTTGGCTAACTCTTTGTAGTCGGTGCCGTCATCCTGCTCCATCAGAATCATATCGACTGCACCCCAGCGGTAACGAGGCCATAAGATAATCGTCTGTCCAGGGTAGTAATCTTGTCCGTCATAATCCAGATAAGGCATCTCAACTAAATCGATTTGAGGTTCGTCACGACTCGGATCAACACCAGTAATGATGGCGTAGATTTCCGCTTTACCTGAGATCCACGGTTCCTGATCGTCGTTGAGACGGATCTTAGTTAATTGGGTCGTGCTTAGAGGTTCAACATTGGATGACATGGCTGAGCGACGAACACGCTGCGGCTTGGCTTTAACCTTTGGCTCATCCGTTGTTAACTGGGTAGCTTGTCCCAGACGCTGCATTTCTGCCTGCATCGCTTGTAGACCTGCACGTAGTTCTTCAGCCCCGTTACTGTCTACGACGAGTACAGGTACATCGGGCATTTTGTACACATCAAGCTGATGAAGCTGGCCATAGACATCGTAAGCCTCGATGTATTGCCAGTTTGAATCGTCACCTGCAGGTTCAAAAGCGAAGAGTGGACTTTCACCTTGTTTCCATTGCTCTACCATAGAGGCATCGGCAATACGTAGCTCAATTAGAGCGTCGCTAAAGTCTTCAAGCCCTTTGATTGAGCGGTACTCCTGGTCGGCTGCGCGTAGCTGACGACTAAACTTGGAATAAGGTTGCGCGGATTGTATCTCCTTAACAGATGCAGAAAGGTCTTGTTCAGTAATCTGCTTTTTCAGGCTTGATTCTAAGCTCTGGTAGCGTTCACTAAACTTAAGCGCTAGCTGCTGTTTTTGTTGTGCGATCAGATCTGCCTTCGCGGTACTGTCGAGAGACTCTAGATCGATAGAGGTTGCATTGGCCTGGAAGCCAACCACTGCCGTTGCAAGCATTAAGCTGATAGATAAGGTCGGTCGCATAAAATGCTCCTTATTGTAATATTTATTATTAGTAGAGTTTTTACTCTTACCTAAACCAACCTATCAGCTTCATTGATGAGTGAAAGAAAAATGATTAATTCTTGAGCGGATTTTTTGCTCAAGATCACGATATGGCGTGAATAATCGAAGTTTTGTCTAAATTAGTCATTCGAATTTAATGGTTGCTATTGAGTGTTTAGTAAAATATTCAGCTGATAAATTGATCGTAACAAGAGAATAGTGGCGGTTTTCTCTAATGTTAGGCGATTTTATCAACTTGCTTTTGGGGTAACTAATCACCAAATAACTAAAAATTATCGAAAAAATCACTGCGAAATGCTTCGACCTGTTGCTGATAGTATTCTTGCCATTGAGCGTCATTCATTCCCGCGTAAATCGTGGTTCGCTGACTACTTAACGTTGACTTAAGCCGTGATAGTTGAGTCTGATAATCGGACACTTGTTTTGCCTGACTTTCCACTTGCTGTTGTCTGGCTAGAATGCTGGTAGCTTGGGATGGCGTTAGGTAGATGGACGACAGTTGTTCAACCACTTGCTCTCTTTGCGTTGGTGTATAGTGAGAAGAGATCAAGCTAACCGCTTTTTCAAACTTTGCGATGTCATTATTGAATCCTAAGGCCTCTTGACTGTCCTGCCATCGCTCAGTTAACTGCTGGAATTGAGTCACATAGTCACCTGCATCCGAGGATGTTAGTGTCTGAGCGTCTAATGAAAAGTCGTACAGGGCATACTCATCCGCAAGTATACTGCTCGCTTGTTGACCCCAGAGTATTTGTGCCTGATGTTTGAACTCTGAAACTCTCTCGTTCAAGGTTGCAAACTGGCCGAGCTCCAGAGAGCCTAGCACCTGTTGCCATTGCTGGAGGAGCTGCGGGTAGTTCGCCACTAAATCGTAATATGACTCAGATAGTGAGGCTTGCAACTCAGCAAGTTGGTGCGCGCAGTTTTGCTCGTTGTGACAATTACGCCAAAACAATTCGAGTTGCTGTTGCAGCACACGTCCCCGCAATGTTGTCAGTTGTCGAGCCATGTCGGTTGTTGCTGGCGGTTGGCTTGTGTTCGAGGAATGATCTTTAGACTCAGGGCCTTTCTCCGACTCCGAACCAACAGCAGGCGACATTGGCTGTTGCTGAGCTTGTGCTAGGGGAGGAGAGGGGGCGATCTTCAACCACAGCAAAATGCCCGCCACAATGGCGAGCATAGTGATAAATAAAAAGCGTGGCATTATTCAATCACCGCCGTAACAGGAAAGTGATCAGAGAGATTATAGTGTTTCCATAAACGCTCACCGGTTGAGCGCGGAACATCGACGCGATTGTCGTTCGACGACTTAATCTGATACTCGTTACTTACCATTACATAGTCGAGGTACTCGACATTCTCACCACCGGACATTGCTTCTCCGGCAAAGTCGTTGATCCTCGGATCAAACGTTGACTCAGTGTAGCCGGAGTAGTCAGGTTCAATCGCGCTTAAGTTAGTAATCATCTGTTGATAATCACCAGGGAACTTACGCTTATTAACGTTGAAATCACCGCTATAAACCACGGTTTCATTTTGTGAAATATTGAGAGAGAGGGCTAGTTGACGCATTTGCTTAAACTGGCGCTGGCGATAATCGCGCGCAGTATCGGTATCATAAGAAGCAGTATGCGTGGCGAAAATATGGTACGCCTTACCACCCTTAATAATTTCTGCATAGTTGACGCCTTTATCGGCGAAACAATCCGTCCCTGTACAGTCAGGGAACACGTATTGCGCCTGATTAACGATAGGGTAACGGCTTACAATCATTACACCGCCGTCGTGGATATTGAATCCATCTTTATCGAGCATTTTAGTTTGGTAAGGATACTCTTTTGCTAACTCACGTAAGAAAGAATCGCGTCCGCTGGCAAAAACCTCTTGAAGGGCGAGTACGTCATAACCTTTTACATACTCAGGAATAAGCTGGTAACGGTCTTCAATGTGAGAAGCGATCGCAGTAAGTGCCCAGATGTTGTATGTCATCATCTTGAGTGTATTTGGGTCTGACTCGAGGGATTCATCAATTTTGTCAGGTGTAATGGTGTAGTAGAGGTCATCGTAGCGAGCAGTACTCATCGACTTAAATGCTAGCTCAGCTTCTCTTTCACCAAAGGCATGGCTCGCGTAACGATGAATCTCACGGTCATCTTGCAATGAGACAGGTACGTCCGCTGCCGACACGCCATACTCAATGGTTGAATTATACCAGTGGCCTTTCATCACTTGCTCAAGGGTTACACTTTCACCGCGTGAATTCGAGACTACAGTGTTGAAACGATACGTCTCGCCAGACTTAACACCTTCCCACCGATTAAAGCTCGTCACTTGTTTCGTTTCCCAGGGACCGAGAGTGTCGGTGTGCTGCTGCCATTCTTCACCATAGGTTAGTAAATCGCTGCCCTCATGACTTACCTGGATCGTCAAAGGTTCGCTTGAGTTGTTGGTGAGGTAAACATCAGTGTCGGCATAAGCGGCAGCCGAGATCAGAGAAGCCAAGACGAAAGAGCACTGCTTTAAATTCATTTTATTCTTCCTTGTAGTAATTGAATGGATGAATTTAGAGCATATGCTTTACATTAATGTTATGAATGTATGACAGTATAAAACCTGCCAACTTTGATTCTAAAACGTGACTTGCTAATCGTTTCGATGGGGCAGTTATGGTGTCTGTCCCGATAATGACTGTCTGCAAACATGGCCTGTGGCTTAAGAGAGATTACTCATATTAGTTGGCCAATTGGTCTCTTCTCCTGATAACGAAAGTGGATCCAATACTTTGTCAGGTTTGGCGTACTGCAGTCGATAGAGTCGCTGAGTGACGTGGTAGCTGTCCTGTCCACTGATAGTCACCAAGTCAATTGACTCGATATCAAGGTACCCGTCAGGCTTGATGATCTCTTTGGGGAGATGCACTTGTTCAACCTGACCCACTACCAATATGGTGTTGTTGGCCTCAATGATGTGATGTTCTTTAAGGCTTAGCGCTATTTTGATATTACTTTCAAGAACAAATGGTGCAGGGAAACCATTCTCATATTGTGGCGTCAACCCAACTGCATCAAACTCACTTTTTCCCTTTGGATATCGAGCCGAGGTTTGATGTGCGAGTGGAGCAAAGTCTGCGTCAACCGAATTTAAGCTAAAAAAGCCAGTTTGGAAGATATTCTCTAAAGTATGCCGTTGAACTGAGTTGGGGCGACTGATGAAGCTGAGCAAAGGTGGGTTAGATCCGATGTGCGTTACGGAGCTTACAATAGCTAGGTTGGGTTGCCCTTGCTTATCAATACTTCCTACAAGATTGGCGCTCTTGAATCCACTTAAGCTGTTAATCAATCTAGCGCGATAGCGGCTTTCCATTTGAGCAATCTGTTTGGCATTGAGAATGTGATGTTGCATTAAAGTTCCTTTCATAAATAGAAAAGGGCAAAGCTGAACCTTACCCTTATCGGCCCACATGGAGAATGCTACTATTTAGGAATAATGACCTGATCGATCACGTGAATGACACCGTTGCTGGCGATAACATCTGCTGCTGCAACGTTCGCATTGTCGACCATTACTTTTCCATCAATCACTTTAATCATCACGTCCTGACCTTGAACTGTCGTCGCCCTGTCTAACTTGACCACGTCGGCTGCCATAACTTTCCCAGAAACGACGTGATAGGTGAGCACTGCAACTAACTTGTCTTTGTTCTCTGGCAACAATAGTGCTTCAACCGTACCTTTTGGTAGCTTGGCAAACGCCTCATCGGTAGGTGCAAATACGGTGAATGGGCCATCTCCCTTCAAAGTATCAACTAAGTCAGCTGCTTGTACGGCCGCAACTAGAGTATTGAATGACCCGTTTTCTACCGCGATATCAACGATGTCTTCCTGCATACCTTTGTTGTATGCCTGCGCAGGTAGAATAAATGTGAAGAGAGCGATTAAAGCAGCCGCGAGTGAAATTGTATATTTAAACATGTGTCTATCCTTAACGTGAGGAGCCAAGCCCCTGTTAGCTGTTGTCTTGCATCGCTAACCTGTTACGCAAGGAAAATAACATTAGATCATATCAATATCACACCCACTCAATAAAAGAGTGGGCTTGATAATCTTGTCTGTCCCCTGATTAATGTGAGGGAGTTATCGGCAACTGATGTTTGGCGTGTCATTCAGAAACCAAGATATCCACCTTCTTTTTGAATTCAGGATGAAGGCCTCATCAGGACGAATCCCACTAGTAATCACTCCATCGGCGCCCTTATCGTTCTCATTGGTAGTGAATAGCCAATCTTCACTGTTCACCCGCTCACCCTGAATTAGAGCCTCATTGAGGCGCTGGCTTAAAATTTTGATCGTCAGACCGTTAGTTTCACTGATACCTATGTCAGACTTACCAATACTGCCAACAGCGACCGGCAATTTAACAATGCATTGCTGTTCATCTTGGCGACGATATGTATAACTGGCTTCTCCGACACGGCCATTTAGCCATAGGAGCTGTCCTTGAGTCATTTTTTCGACTGTTAAGATACCAAAGTCACTTGCCGTGGCAGCAGCTAGTCCGCCACCGTATATCGAGGCAATGAAAAACAGAGATAACGGCAGGTACGTTATTTTCTTCATGGATAAGCCTCCTCACAACGATGGGCTTTGGTTGGCTGTACTAACAGGTAGACCAACCAAAATGGTCCGATTGTAGGTAATAAAAAGACCAGTCCCCAATAGCCGGACTTATTGATGTCGTGCAATCTTCGAACAGTGACAGAAAGCGTAGGAATCAAACTCAAAACGCTATAAATGGTATCAAGCCAAATTCCCGTGTTCGTTTCGATATCGATCGCGATACATCCAATGCTCACCAATGTATGTACCATCATAAACACCCAGAACTCTTGGCGTGATGAGCAACCGGAAAAATCGAAGCTACGCGTCCAGGCTAGCAAATAGAACTTCATAACGTTCACCTCAGTTAGGAATTGATGGCTGAATTATGTAATGAAGTAGGCGAAGTAACGTCTCAAAACTGGTTCTAGGTCGTCCTAAAACGAGTTTTTGTCTATGCTGAAGTTTTAATTATATTTCATTGAGTTATCCTTAATTCAGCCCATTCTATGTACCCAAATACCAATTTAGGACCTGTTATGCTTTCTATTCCCATACCATTTGTAGTCTCCATACTATTGGGCGTGCTTGCGATAACACTCTATGTACGATTTTCTAACCAAGCTAAGGTAGCCAGCATTTTTTTGGGCTTATGTGCGTCAACGACTGCTATGGTTGGGTTACGCTGGACGTTTGAACTGAGCGTTTTCAATATTGCTCAACCTGTTCTTGCTTCGACAATTCCAGTTGCTGCTTGGTACGCATTTGTCCATGCGAATCGTAATGCGGGTTTGCTACCCTTAAAACATTTTGTGGCGCCATTGGTAGTGGTGATTAGTGCACTGACCCAACCTTGGTTAGCGCTTCCGTTGGATGAAATACTGACCTTAACTTATGTCTGCTACGGAATCGCTCTTATCCGGTTATCATCTCAGGAAACCGTACTGATTCATGTCTCGCTAGGGAGTTGGGAAGGTGTCAAGAAAGCGGAGAGTATCGCAGGATGGATGCTGATATTTTCGGCGTTGGTAGATACATTTATGTCGTTGGGTTTTGCATTCAATCAGGGTGAATGGTCTCTCTATATCCTTGCTGCGGCGCACCTAATTCTCCTACCAGTGCTATCGATAGCGGTAGTTGTCGCTGGCGTAAATACTCCCATTTCAAATGAGTCAAAGTCGGATGAAAGTGGCAGTACGAGTGAAATACCAGTCAGTCCTCCATCAATGACAAATGAAAGAGCACAAGAAATTACTGCACTGCTAGACAACAAGATTCGTCAAGACTCACTTTACCTCGATCCAGAACTGACCCTGTCCAAGCTGACAAGAAAGTTGGGTGTGCCGGCTAAGCAGATATCCATCGCGGTTAATCAAATCCATAAGCAGAATATCTCCAAGCTCGTGAATGAGTATCGCGTAGAGCATGCGAAACAGAGTCTAATATCGACACAAGATACAATTACTCAAATCTTTATGAATTCAGGTTTTCAGACCAAGTCTAACTTCAATCGTGAGTTTTCTCGGCTAACGGGGATGACACCAAGTGAGTATAGAAAGAGAGCTGTGAAGTAGATTCTATTGTGTAAGCCAGTCAGTTCCCTCCAGCATACTGTTCAACTTAGTTATGAGCAGGCAAATCAAAGTCGCCACAGTTATTTTAGTGCTGTTTGTTTTGGTGATTTATGGTGTCTGTCCCAATAAGATTTCCTGAGGTTGAGGTGTCTGTCCCGATAAGGGGGACGGCTCAAACAAATGACGAAGGAGCAAATATGGCTCCTTCGTCTTGCTGATAACGATTAATAAGCAGCAAACAGTTCCACTACACTACCGGCTTGTTGCGCGGATAACGTAAAGTGCACGTAACCTGCTTGCGCCACCTCGAACTCTATGTATTGATTAACTCCCTGATCTTGGGTTGAAAAGTCATATTGCTGTTTTGACGCCCATCCAGTTAAACCAACAAACAGACTTACAGGTGCTTGATCTGCTTGTAGCCCTTTCATCCAGACGCGAACGGTGCCAGGTTGATTAACATAAAGCCCGACATAGCGAGTTTGCTCAACTGCCAGTTCGGTTGCTTTACTAGGCTGAAGCACGATAGGTGTTCGCTCATCGTGTTGAACAACATGTTTGATCCTAGCGTGGGTTTTCACTTCAACCGCATTGAACGCTTCGCGAGCGGCCAGACTAAAGTAGTATCGACCCGGAGCAACTAACCCATTTGCCTGAGGTTTGAAGACAATGACTTCTTCACTGCCTTGTTGATAATCGGACGATTGGAAATCGTAGTAGTGTGCGACTTGCTGGTAGCTGGCATAAAGATCCGCATCACCGTCTCCGCTAATAGAGACCTGGAATTGTTCAACGCCGTCGGGTACATCAATGTAAAACAATTGCTCTTGATAGGCTCGGGCGGAAAAACGTTTGGTCTGATTAAGTGCAAGGCGTTCGATTGGTTCTGATTGTGGCGTATCAACGTCACCTGAATCCTTGTCATCACTGCCGGTTGACTGGGTGACACTTTCTAGCCAAGAGGCAAATTCCTGTTCTAGCGTTATGCCAAGCTGTTTCACTTCTCTTACCCAGTCATGGTAGTTACCGTTGCGAGCAAATGTTAGGAGACGCTCAACTTCCTCTGGATGCTTTTCAAACATGAAACGCACAGCCAAGTAGCCCCATCGGTAGATGCGGTCTGTATCGTGTTGGTAGGTTGTGGCGAATACGTCACTTAGTGAAAAATGGTGTGAGCCTATCAGCTCTAGCGCAGCATGATAGCCGTTCTGATAATGTGAATACTCGGCAAAACCTTCTAGCCACCACACCATATGACCCTGACTCAGGGTTTGATTAAACCCGCCATAGAGGTTAAAGCGGCCATCAAGATAGTGGACATACTCATGCTCTAAATTGAGGATGGCTAGTTCATCGTTGTCATATCGATAAGCTAAAAAGCGAGCAACATTGGTTTTGTCACTTGGATTACCTTCAAGGTATTGCCCACCATTGTCGGTGCTATTGCCGAACAAGAAATTAGAATAGGTGGTATAGGCGGTATTATCTTGCCAAACCACAACTTCAACCTGGCTGTTGTAGTCATCCGCTACAGGTATTCGCCCCGAGTTGACCAAAGTGTGGAACTCATTTTCCTTGGAGGTGAGAATGTCGCACGCCTCTTGAGCTTGTTGTGTGGTGAGGTTTTGCGAACGGATTACTGCTGCGTTTTGGCACTCAAATCGATGTGCTAACAAGCGCTGCTCGAGCTCTGTTTTATGCGCATCGATATTGAGCTCTCGCGAATTTTCTGGCGCATAATGGGCAATCATTTCCGCAGCGCCTATCCACAGTTTTTCTCCCTCTGAACCTATCGGATGACGCGATAGAATTCGCTCTAAAAATGGGATAACTTGTTGGTTTAATGAAGGGTTACGCCCAGCCAGTAAGCGTCCTGTTTCGCGCACCGCGTTATAGAGTAAGATATCTGCATCGGTGCCAAGAGCCCAGGTGTTGTTGTCAATAAAACGCTGAAGACGTCGTAAATAGTCAGGATTTTCCACCAAGGCGCTATAGAACTCGTCACGTACAACATGACCATTCATGGCACGAAACAGGTTGTTCAGGCCATCAACATATTGCAGGTTGTCGCTGTTGCCCTGATTAAATGACTCCAATAGGGTTAACATTGACTCCATCGCCAGTGGGAGTTGTTTAACGCTGTCGACCAAGATTGTCATTGAAGACATGGCACTTACCTGCTCGCGGCCTTGTAGAGTTGCATAACCTGAGCGGATAAACTGGTCTGATATTTGGGCTATCGAACGACTGAAAGCTTCCGAGAAGTAGCCGTGCTGGTCCTGTGTCGAGTAGCGGGCGTAGTAGGCCGCTTTAAGCAGTTCACTTAAGTTGGCGATGTTAATGGCTTGCTCGGGTTCACCACGGTAATCCGATACCGCTTGTGCGAGGGTTTGTACTAAAGGTGTTAATGACGCTTCACTATATAGTGTTAACCCAGCCTCTGCTGGTGCGTTGAACCAAGATACGTAGCATGATTGTTCAGCATTCGCGACCTCTGTTACCCAGTTAGTATTCTGAGTAAGATCTTGATACTCACACTGCTGTTCGGCTTGGGCCATTAGACTCGACCCACCTAGAATGACAGCTGTTGCTATTTTGCATACGGCTGAATGACGTTGTTTCATTATAACTGCCTGTTTTTATGAATAATTGCGGGCTGGTTATAACAAAAATCAATCTGATTACTTAAATATCATCAATCACGTAATAGACTTTGATTCAGAAAACTATTCATTCTTTTTCAGGCAATCGTTTGTGTTGAACATTTATTTAACAACTGGTTGCCCGATATTGTTTTTTAAGAGTGGAATCAATAAGTTTTCGCGTGTTAGCGATTTAGTCATGATCCAGTAAATCAAAATCGCATACATGGTGGTGGAAGTTACCGCACTCATTACAATCGTTTTTGTACTGTTTGTTTTGGATCGCCAGGTATACTTTTGAGTCAATGAACAGCTTCACTAAGTCTCCATTCAACTGGCCTTTCTCTGCCTCATTGAGCAGAATTTTGAAGGCAATTTCATTAGGCAGGGCGTTTTTGTAAGGTCTGTCAGAGGCGGTAAGCGCATCATAAATGTCACACACCGTCATAATTTGCGAAGCTAATGGAATCTGTTGACCAGTTAAGCCTCTCGGATAACCGCTTCCATCTATTTTTTCGTGATGTGCCCCCGCGATATGAGGAATGTCTTGCAGATCCTGTGTCCAGGGTATCTGCTTCAAGAAGGTTTCTGTATGGATAACATGAGAGCGTATTTCTTCCATCTCGCTTAATGTCAGGCTTCCTTTAGGAATCGATAAGGCCTGTAACTCGTCTTCAGTGATTAGTGGTGTCAGCACTCCGCTGTCGTCAACTGCATGATAAGAATCTTATTGGGACAGACACCTTAAGCAGGGCGTGACTATTGCTGAATAATGGGGAGGAAAACTGAGAGATACCACTCGTTAAATTAGGATAATCGTATTTTTATTTGGATAAATCTGACTTTGGGGTTGCCCTAAAGCTTAGGAATTAGATAAAAGTGTCAGTTAATTATAATGGATTACATGTTGTAACAATCTTTGCTTGGCTGTTGCGACTGGCTTGTGTAAAAAAGCAAACAAAGAAAATATAAAATTATAATTTGTATGGATATTTTAGCGTCGAACTATTTATTTTGGCGGAATTTCGGGGTGGTCGATTGTGCCCAAATGTAAGCAATGTGTGAGAGGCTGTTATGTTGTACCTATTTAACTTGGGCTGCGATTCATCTTACAAGCTGGTGCTAAACGGTAACCTATTGTATGGACTTGATGAAGAAAGTAAAACTATGGAGTTTTGCCTTAACGACAAAGAACGTTTTGTCCTTGAATATCTCGCCAAATACTCTTCTTATGACAAGCCTTCAGCTGCAAGGGACATTGAACTCGCTTATCAGGAGCAGTTCTCAGATGAATTTGGTCTGTATAGTCTTAAGAATACTATCGCGTCTATCCGCAAGAAGTATAAGTTAATCACTGATAGTTACGCCATAGATACTCCGACAGAGCTAATAACCAATGTTTTTAAGAAGGGTTATTACATTAATCTCGATGTCCTAGATAGCCTTGCCAAAAATAAGCAGCTTAACTTTGATATCAACAATTACAAATTGAATACTCCGGCAATGCTGAGTTTGTTCATTCAGATTTATCAGCGGAGCATTGCTTGTAAAGGTGCCAAAATGGCGGCGATATCAACGCTTTTGTTGGGCATATTGTACATGTTGCAAATCTCTCATATAGAGTCGATTCTGAAGAAATATAAAGGTAATACCAACTTTATAGCCCAAGAAATTATGGCTCACGGATGCGATGATATTCAGAACGTAGCGGTGTTTAGCCAGTCATTGAATCTTGACTCAGCCATCCTGATAACGGGCAATGATCGTTGCTTAATCGACAGGGAATCAGTGCGCTACCTTGATGATGACGTTGAGTTGCAACATTTGCTAGATCAACCCCAGTTTGTTTACACCCTGAGGGCCAATAGTCAGGGAACAGAGTTCTATGCGCGTATTTCCAGGCAATCGATAGAAAGCCGCTATGGCAATACTTTACTGCCGATTTTAGTTGATTCAATCCACATCAATACTGAACTAGGCAAACTGCTTTCGACGGGGGAGCCGGGTAACTTTAGAATTTATTCGCATGACTATCGAGCAGGGGCTGAGGTTGTTTATTACAGTGATGGCATCTTGTTTGAGTGGTTCGTGTTGCTCACATTGCTATCATTCGTCTTTTACATGAAGAGCATTATCCGGTTCTCTCACTTCGTTATCACCTGGGTCGGTTTGAGATATAAGCTGGAAGTGATAATGGACACGGATAAAAATCAACCGATCTATTATGAAATCTTAACCAGAGTTAAAACGGGCTCTCCACTTGATTATATAAACCATATTCGCCAATCCGGACTGGTGACTTTCCATACGATTTTAACTATTCGTGCGATTGAAGATGCTCAGCTCGATGGCGCGAGCAACAATTATGGGATTAACCTGTGCCCGATTACTTTGCAAGGGGACCAGTTTCCGCTTCTCGAACAATTCTTAAGCCGTTTAGAGGCGAACGAGGTGATACTGGAGATCACTGAAAACTCCAACTTGCCTTATTCACAAGAAATTATTGAACACATTTTGTGCCTTAAAGCGAAAGGTTTCATCATCGCCCTCGATGACTTCGGTACCGGCAACAATAATGTCGAAATGGTGAAAAAAGTGCATCCCAATTATCTGAAGATTGATAAAGAGTTTTTGCAGGGAGTGGAAGATGATAGTTCCGCAAAAGAAATTCTGATTAATATTTCAAACATTGGCTATGTCTCAGATTCAAAAGTCATACAAGAAGGTGTAGAGACCAGCTCACAAAAACACTTTCTTTCTAAGCTTGGATATACCTATCAGCAGGGGTTCTTGTATAGCGAGAAGTAGCAGATAAACAAAAGCGAGCCTGAGTCGCTCGCTTTTGTGCTGTCCTTATGTCGATAGACGAAGGATACCGCTAGCTACAGTGTTCATTCTCATCAATCATTCTGATTAATTTAGCTGGTGTACCACCGTAAAGTGAGTCTGGCGGCACGTCCTTATTAACGACTGAATTCGCTGCAATTACAGAACGCGCACCAATGGTTACTCCCTGGTTGATGACCACATTACCACCAATCCAAACATCGTCTTCGACGGTGATTGGCGCGCAGATGGTTTCCCATTCGCGTCGTCTGAGGTAGTCCATTGGGTGGCTAGCACAGTAAAACTGCGTGTTAGGTCCAATCAAGACATTATTACCAATGGTAATTCTGGCGCCATCTAGCATGGTGACGTTCATATTGATGAAGGTCTTGTCACCAATTGATATTGTCTTGCCGAACTCACAATAGAAAGGCGGTCTGATAACACTTGAAGTGGACATTCTTCCCATCAGTTTCTCAAACAGAGTAGTGCGTTGTTCGTCATCTACGCATTGATTGATGTTCTGTAATAGGGTCGAAGCATTTTGACGGATTTGGTTAATACAATCTGCGCCACCGTCAAACTCTTCGCCAGCAAGCATTTTTTCGAATTCAGTCATTTTGTCCCTCACCATATTTTTCATAGGTTTCTTAACGTTAGATGCTATCACTGGTAGCGAAATCAATTGCTAGAAATGGGTCAAATAATATAGCCTTAATTTAATGGACAGGAAGCCAATGACTAGAGTAGAACGTGAACTTAAGACAGCTTGAAATCTTCTACGCCGTGATGAAATGCGGCACCATATCTGGGGCAGCGAAACAACTTCACGTTTCTCAGCCTAATGTGACCAGAGTGCTTGCTCATACTGAACAGCAGCAAGGTTTCGCCTTGTTTGAACGGGTTAAGGGCCGTTTGATACCCACTCGCGAAGCGCACCTGTTACTGCCTGAAGCAGAGAAGATCTATCAGCAGCTTGGTCAGTTCAGGAACCTGACTAACAAAATCAAAGCAGGGGAGAAGCATCTGACCATAGGCGCGCCGCCTATTTTATCTGCGACCCTGCTGGCTCCCGTCATCGCTCAGATCTGCAAAAACAGTGACTATACCATTGAGGTATCTACCGGGAATCAGGATGAGCTGTGCGATGCTCTGCTCAAACATCAGCTTGATCTTGCGATCTGTTTTGGCAACGATGCGCCCAATGCTTTAGTACAGAAAACGCTGGTCACTGCAGAGATGACCGTTATTTTGCCGCACAATCATGAAGCTCCGGAGACGGTCAGTTTAAATGAATTATTGAGCAATCAATCGGGGTTAATTGCGCTGGATAACCGCGACCCGTTAGGTTTGCAGCTGCATCAGGCGATCCACACCTTAGCTCCTGACTATCACCCACAGGTCACAGTGCGAAACTACAGTGCGGCTGCAGAATTGGTGGCACAAGGTCTGGGGAGCGCAGTTGTCGACCCATGGACTGCAACTCAGTACCAACACCGAGTAAACAGCGCCAGACTCGATCCAGCAATTGATATTTCTGTGTCTCTTTTGTACGCAGAGCATTATCCGATGAGTATTGCAGCTAAATGGTTTGTCGGCCAGCTTGAACAAGGCCTATAACTCTTGGTTATAGGCAATCGACGAATGAGTATTCGAAAAGGGGGCTTTAAGTCTTTACCGTAGACGGCATCACTCCAGCAAAACAAGGACTTGCCATGTCTATCGCTCAACCATACCTACTTTTCTTAGGTGATGTTACCGACCCAATCTCAGCTAAAACGGCTCGAGGAATCGCACTATGGCGACCAGATCTCTGTATCGGTCAGCTACGCTTAACACCAGATGCGGTCTCGTTAGGTCTGAATGAACTTACTTTAGAGCAAGCGAAGCATCAGGGGGCAAAAAGTCTGGTGATTGGAACCGCTAATGCCGGCGGTGTCATCCCCGAAGCATGGAAAGGTACTTTGATTCAGGCGGCTAAGATGGGGTTCGAAATAGCATCAGGAATGCATTCTCGTCTGACAGAGATCCCAGAGCTTGCTCAGTTGCAACAGCAAAGTCGAACCAAGCTCCATGATGTACGCCATTATGATGAGTCGCTGAGTGTCGGCAATGGAATCGCTCGTCAGGGTAAACGTATTCTTACCGTAGGGACAGATTGCTCTGTTGGCAAAATGTTCACAGCACTTGCTCTGGAAAAAGCTCTGCAGGAAATTGAGGTCGACGCCCGTTTTAAAGCGACCGGACAAACCGGGATTTTAGTTGCAGGCGAGGGGATTTCGATTGATGCTGTGGTGGCGGATTTTATCTCCGGTGCAGTTGAAGCGATCAGTTCTGCTTTCGATGATCACGACTGGGATATTATTGAAGGTCAGGGCTCTCTGTTCAATCCCTCATTTGCTGGTGTCAGTCTTGGATTACTCCATGGTGCACAAGCGGATGCATTGGTTCTGTGTCACGAAGTAAACCGGCCTCATATTCGCCATCTTCCTCACTGCAAAATGCCTTCGATAACGGCGACCATCGAAGCAAACTTAGCCGCCGCACGTTTGACCAACCCCAAAGCTCAGCTGGCGGGTATTAGTCTGAATACTTCAGCGTTAGATGAACGTGAGGCAAAGAATCTGTGTGCCACCTGGCAAGAAGAGTTCAACGTGCCTGTGACTGACCCGGTTCGTTTTGGAATTGACGCAATTGCCGATCATCTTGTGACTCATTTTTAATGGTGGGCTATGACCATGGAGATTAATGTAAAGCCATATAGTATCGAACTCGCGACACCATTTGTCATTTCCCGAGGGGCAAGAACCCATTGCCATACGGTGAGAGTAACGATCGGTTATCTGGGGTATCAAGGCGTCGGAGAATGTACTCCTTATCTGAGATACAGCGAAAGTGTTGAGTCGGTTGTGACTCAGTTAGAAATGTGGCGAGGTGAGTTGGCGGAGCTCACTCCACAAGCAGCGAAACAACAACTGCAAAGTAAGCCTGCTGGAGCTGCGCGCAATGCGCTAGATTGTGCGTTATGGGACCTGATAGGGCAGCTTGAAGGTAAGGCATTCCCATCGCCATATTTCTCAATCAATGACGCGATTGAAACGGCTATGACAGTATCGATTGGGGAAGCGTCAGCGATGGCAGCGCAGGCAAAACAGTATGTAGGGCAAGGCGCAACACTTTTGAAAGTGAAGCTTAATGGTGAAAATGTTGTTGAAAGGGTGGCCGCAGTGCGCGATCGCGATGTCGCCCCCGATTGCAAAATTATCCTTGATGCGAATGAAGCGTGGCAGACGCTCGATTTAGCGCAATTGTTTCAACAACTGGCACCATACAATATCGCCATGATCGAGCAGCCACTTCCGAGCGGACAAGATCATTGCCTGGCGGACATTGTTCATCCCATTCCACTCTGCGCCGACGAAAGCTGCCACACCCGTGCAGAGCTGGCGGAGCTGAAAGGGCGCTACGAGATGATCAATATAAAGCTGGATAAAACTGGCGGCCTGACGGAGGCAATGTTGCTTGAGCAACAAGCGCGAGAAGCTGGTTTCAGCATTATGGTCGGCTGTATGCTTGGCACGTCACTTGCGATGAAAGCGGCGCTACCGATTGCCACCAGAGCCGAAATCGTCGATTTAGATGGGCCGGTATTACTTGGTAAAGATATCGATAACGGGCTGAAGTATCACTCCGGCAACCTCTATTTAAATTAAATAGCACACTGACAAGCGAGCAGAGTTAGCTCGTTTTGTCAGTAGAGCCTGCTTGTCAGCCAAGAGTTACCAACGTGAAGTTGCAAAATAGTCTGATAAATAATCTATCAAGGAGCGAACCGCAGGTCGCATATGTTTACGCGATGAGTAAAGTACATAAACGGT
This sequence comes from Vibrio brasiliensis LMG 20546, assembly GCF_000189255.1. Taxonomy (GTDB): domain Bacteria; phylum Pseudomonadota; class Gammaproteobacteria; order Enterobacterales; family Vibrionaceae; genus Vibrio; species Vibrio brasiliensis. The sequence continues at coordinate 118,077 of NZ_AEVS01000101.1, forward strand.
CATATCGTCGGGTTTCCAGTCGGGTAAAACCTGTTTTAGTTGTCCGTTTTTGAGGTACTGACTGACGAGATAAGTGGGTTGCATGGCGAGGCCCCCATGGCAAAGTGCTGCATTCAGCAAGGTTGTCGCTTCATTGGCCGTTAAACGGCAACTTACCTCTACCGATTGCTGTAAATTAGCTTTAGTCAGGTGCCAGACATGCTGCTGGAAGTTTTTGTATCCTAAACAGGCATGGTGAGTTAAATCACCCGGCGTTGAAATGGGTTCGCTATTGGCTAAATAGTGTGGTGAAGCAACGATAACCGACTCGCAGAGAGCGATAGGTTTACCTATCAAAGATGGGTCAGGCGTTGAAGCGATGCGAATCGCAATATCGATTTGGCTATCAGTCAGATCCGTAACCGAATCCTGTAAATCAACATCGATGCTAACCTTGGGATGGAGTGCCAAAAACTGTTGAATAACAGGCACTACTTGAGAGTATCCAAACGACATACTTGTCGCGAGCCTGATGGTTCCGGATAACTCACCGCCGGTGTTGGCTAAGTCACCTAAGCTTTCTGCTTGCTTAAGCCATAGCTTAACCTCTTCAAGACAATCTTCACCCGCAGTGGTTAACGAGACTTTGCGAGTGGTGCGATGGAGTAAACGAGCATTCAACCAACTTTCCATCGCTTCTATGTACCTGGTAACCATAGGGCGAGACATTTCTAGTCGGTCTGCGGTCGCAGTAAAACTACCTGATGTCGCGACATCAACAAACACTTTCGCTGCAGTTAGTCTGTCCATTTATTTGCTCGATTTATGAAATAATCATGTTCATTTTGGTGTGTTTTTCCGAACGCGTCAAATGCCTAGAATCCTCTCTGTACAGAAAAACATAACGGAGAAAGGTATGAAACGTTTAACTCTAATTGCAGCGTCAGTGTTGGTAGCAACAAGTGCGCAGGCGGCAGACAAAGTCCCTCTCACACTAGATGTGTACAACGCAGACAAAGGGAGCTTTCACGTAACCTCAACGTTGGTCATTGGCGAAACCGAAGTCATGGTTGTCGATACCGGCTTTACCAAAGCTGACGCACTACGTATCGCCGCGAAAGTTCTCGATAGTGGTAAAGAACTCACAACTATCTTTATTAGTCAGGCTGACCCGGATTATTACTTCGGTGCAGAAGTGCTCCATGAACTGTTCCCACAAGCACAGGTACTAAGCACAGAAGCGGTTAAGAGAACTATTGAGAAAAAACTTGCCGGTAAGTTAGCTTACTGGGGCCCTAAAATGGGCAGTAACGCGCCTGTGGAACCATACCTTCCTACAGCTATCGATGGTAATACGTTGACGGTCGATGGTCATAAAATCGAAGTGCGCGGTACAACTGGAGAGCTGGCTCATCGCCCTTATCTATGGATACCGTCTAACAAAGCAGTTTTGGGTAATGTTGCAGTCTATGGAAACTTACATTTATGGATGGCCGACGCGCAGTCTCAAGAGAGTCAGAAAGCTTGGGTGAAACAACTGGACGAGCTTAAGGCGCTCAATCCAGAAATTGTCGTACCAGGTCATATGCGTGGGGGAACTAAACTGGATGCGAGTACGATTCGTTATACGCAGCAGTATCTGGCGGATTTCCAACAAGCAACCAGAAGCAGTAATAACAGTGCGGAGCTGATCGATAGCATGTCTGCCAAATACCCCAATGCGCAACTGCCTATTGCGTTAAGTATTGGAGCTAAGGTTCATAAGGGAGAAATGGAATGGTAGCAGGGGACTGCTCGCGATAATTACCGAAGCAACTTGTGGTGAGATAGGTGAGTCTCACCACGTTTGGTTTTAACCGGCACTAGACCAAGGTTAGTCATGATATCCGCCAGTTAGTTGCTTTCGTTAGCTAGGTATTGTGGTGTGCTGTTTGCGATAACCCCGTCTCGCACTTCACTGATAACTGTCCAGATGCTTTGTACCAGATCAGGGTTTTGCCGCGCGAAATCATGGCTAAAAATCAGATAGTAATCCTTCGTCGATATTGGCGGAGCAACTTTTTCGATATTCGTCAGTCTGTTCTGGACGATATAGCTATTGGCAATATTACTTTGAATCGCAATCGCTGCCAGGCGCTTTTTGTTTAACATTTCAAACAGCTTTCCGGTACTTTCCATTTCAAGCGTGCTGATCTGTTTTGCTTTCAGTTTCCTGGTAACTGAAAAGCCGCCGTGAGCCCCAACAGGCATGTCACCTGTGGAATTAAGCTTATCGCCATCCCACTCTAAGGGGTGCTCTTTAAGCTTGTAAAAGGAGTAATCTAACGTCGCGATACGCAATGAACTATCGGCTTGTTGCGCTTTCATAGGATAGCTTGCATATTTGGCTCGTTCTTGGTTGTAAGAGAAAATAAACCCGCCATCTACCTGGCCTGCTCTGATTTGGTTGAGGACTCTTTTTCCCGGTAGTCGCACATATTCGATGTTAAGGTTTAGCAGCAGCGCTGCTTGCTCGATGACATCAATGGATAAGCCGGGTGGGGAAGCGACTGAGGTACCATTGCCCATCTGGAACGGAAAGGACTCGACGTCGGAATACGCGAGCGTGATAGTTTTTAAGCCGGAAGCAGATGAATTAATGGGGATTAGCAAGAAGACGAATATTAACAATAGGTAGCGCATATAGTCTTGCCTTAGATAAACCTTATCCATGTCAGTATAGAGTGTAGTACTAATTGATGAATATCTGTTGGATCAGAAAATCGAAGATTCCCCCCATTTTTCAATGGTCTAGTATCCACCTAAACACCTATAACGTATGCATTTTTTGCCAGAGAGCGCATTTTCATAGAGCCACAATTGACTATCGAGGACGCTAATGAGCACGAGCACACGCTTTGCAACAAATAATCTCTTAGTTGATAGAGGACAGAAGGTATAATCGCTCCATTCTTTAAGCCCAATAGGGCAGTGTTAGCTATCTCAAAGCAATGGATTCTTGATGAAACTACAAAAAATCGACAAGCAGTTGTACCGTTCACGTTTAAACATTGTCATTGTTGCCTGTATCGCTTTTCTAGCCTTATCTAGTCTGGCAGTCTCGCAGCTTCTGATTCACCTGTTACCTGATGAGTCAGGCTCTCACTTTCACTGGAACTTGTTGGGCGTCATTGTCAGCGCTATTGCTGTTGTTGCGACCTTAATCAAGTTGAAAGGCCATCCTAAGATGTATGAAGTGGCGTACGTTTGGGATCTTAAGCATGCGTTAAACCTGATATACCGTAAGAATAGAGCTCTGCAAGCTGCAGCCGAAGAGGGCAACGCAGATGCGATGCTTGCTCTCCAGTTCAGCTATGAGGGGAGCCGCCAACTATGGAAATTAGACGACAACACAATCACGATTAATACCTTAGAAGTCGCTCAGAGAAAGCTTGATGAACAGGCTGAAAAATATGGTGTGGAGTTGGATATTACTCATTACAACTCGGAGATTCTGAGGTCGTTTTAAGCGCTCAAGCCAATTATTGATCAACAGTTAGCGGTGTCACGCTACTCTTGAATCGATCTCCCCGGTTGCCTGTTTGTTGCTACACTCGAAGTAAAGAGTTCGCTTGTGTAGCACTCAATAATCTAACGCAATCATAGAGTTGGTTATGGATCCATTAACGCAGGGTTTGTTAGGCGCATCACTTCCACAAGCAGTGGGCAAAAAACAACATTTTGTTCTTGCCGGTGTTTTGGGGTTGCTGGCGGGAATGGCGCCGGATTTAGATGTATTAATTCAATCCGAGACAGATCCGCTGCTGTTTTTGGATTTTCATCGGCAGTTCACTCATTCACTGCTGTTTATCCCCATTGGCAGTTTTATTTGTGCTGTGGTCCTGCACTATTTATGGGCCAAAAAACGCGGACTCTGGTTTAAACAAACCTGGCTATATTGCGCGTTAGGCTATAGCACCCATGCTTTACTCGATGCCTGTACTTCATATGGTACTCAGTTACTGTGGCCGTTCTCCAACCAGAGATTTGCCTGGAGCACCATCTCGGTGATAGACCCCGTTTTTACCCTCTCATTATTGGTATTGCTTGTGTTTGGGCTATTGAAGCGGAACCCTTGGTATGCGCGCATAGCTTTGTTGTGGGTGGTAGTGTATCTCACGCTGGGGATGATACAGAGAGATAGAGCAGAAGCCGCTGGATTACAATTGGCACAACAAAGGCAGCATCAACCTTTGCAACTTGAGGCCAAGCCAAGCTTTGCCAATATTCTGTTGTGGAAAGTAGTTTATGAAACCGAGGGGAATTACTTCGTCGATGCGATAAGGTTAGGGCGCGAAGTCAAATTTTATCCGGGTCAATCAATTGCCAAACTCAATCTGGAAAGAGATTATCCGTGGCTCAAAGCGAGCTCACAGCAAGCACAGGATATCGAGCGTTTCCGTTGGTTTTCCGCCGGTTATATCGCTCAGGATCCAGATGACGCGCTACGTATTATCGATGTGCGCTATTCTATGGTACCCAACCAGCTTAATTCGCTTTGGAGCATTAAGTTGTCACCGTCAGCGAACGACGATAGCCATGTTGAATACGCAACTCATCGAGACAGTACGCCCGCGTCCAGAAAACGGTTTGTTGATATGCTTTTAGATCGATAGTGATTAAAAAGCGAGCCAACAGACTCGCTTTTAAGTCATACCTTCAGCTATTCAGTTTCGAAAAATGCAGGGTGATAAGTGACTTCGCCCTCAGCAATGTGGTTACTAAGTGCCAGAGACATAAAGTACTCCGCTGGTACACCTGTCAGCGTTAACTGTGGAAAGCACTCAAATCCAAAACGGCGATAGTATTCTGGCTCACCAAGTAACACTACACCTTGCGCATTTTGCTCTTTAAGCTGTGATAACCCCTGGCGAATGAGTGCACCACCGATGCCTTCCCCCTGACGTTCTGGCACTACAGATACCGGCCCTAAACCATAGCAACTAGTCAGTTCGCCATTGATTGCAACCGGAGAAAAGGCAATATGGCCAATGATGCCCGTTTCATCTTCACAGACTAGGGACAGTGATAGTGCCTCGGCCTGACGTAGCTTATTAACGATCAAATGTTCTGTTGGTTGCGCACCCGGAGCATGATGTGGGTGGTTCTCAAACGCTCGGTAAACAAGTTTTTCAATTTGTTCGATGTCTGAGTGTATTTCAGCTCTGATATTCATCTTTTACCTTTGGAATACTGATTATTGTTGTCACTGATGGGGCGAACTATAAACTGTAAAGTTATAGACAGGTCAATGGCTTTTTAAAACAATCAGTGACAACAAGGTATCAGAGCCGATAACGGTTTAACCCAGTAGTGCTCCGCCATCGACATCAACGACGGCACCTGTCATATACGTGTTTTCGATCAGCAAGATATACGCTGCTGCAATATCACTGGCTGTACCAACTTTTGCGACTGGCAGGGTTTTCTGAGTGCGTAGGTACATGGCATTTCTCTCTTCAGTTTTCATGCCCTGATACGCTTCAGTCTGAGTTAAGCCCGGGCTAACCGCATTTACACGAATAGGGGCAAGTTCTTTGGCCAGTACCTTGGTGGTCGCTTCAATGGCTGCATTGATCGCTGTTTTAACATAGGTGTTGGCGACGACCTTGCGTGATAGCATGCCAGAGGTTAGGGTGATAGAACCGCCTTTTTTGATGTAACGCGCACCGTGTTTAGCGGCAATGATAGCTCCCCAGAATTTAGTGTCGAAGGCGTATTTAGCCTGAGAGACTTCAACGTCGACCACTTTACCGGCGGGCGCATATGAGCCTGCGGTGATGACTAAATGATCGAACGGCCCTATGGTTTCAAAATAGTGGTACACCGATTGCTCATTGCTGATGTCCAGCCCGGTTTTTCTACTGGCAACGTGTACCACGCTATTGGCGTTATCGAGTTGTTTGGCAAGTGCGGCTCCTATACCGGAAGTACCACCTATTACGACATAAACGGTTTTGTCTGATTTCATACCTGCTCTCCAATTTTGTCTTGATGAAACCAGTATATTGCTTGGATAAACTTTGATAATTGGCTAATGTTTGAATTCATTATTCAATTAATATGAATAATGAAGTTAGGTAGGAGAGGGAATGGACAAGTTTTCTGATATGACGCTGTTTGTCAGCATTGTTAAAAATCACGGGCTAGCGGCAGCAGGAAGAGAACTAGGTTTATCTCCCGCTACGGTTACTGCACGGTTACAGTCACTAGAAGATCGCTACGGAGTCAAGCTGCTGAATCGTAGTACAAGGCACATTTCGTTGACAGATTCCGGGGCCATGTATCATCAGGCATGTCTGGAAATAATAGACAGCGTCAAAGAGACTGAAAACCTGCTCCAGACGGGAGTTAAAGAAGTCCGTGGAACGTTGAAGATCTCTGCACCTCGCGACATTGGTAAACAGTACATTTCGCCAATACTGGCTGAATTCAGTCAGCTTTATCCAGATGTGATTCCATATCTTTATCTGAATGATAATCTGTCCAATTTAGCCGAGTCGGGACTCGATATTGTTATCCGCTACGGAGAGCTGGCCGACAGCAATCTGATCTCTCGTAAACTGGCATCCAGCCGACGGGTACTATGTGCGTCGCCTGAGTACTTAGCCAATAAAGGGACACCAATCACCCCGCAAGATTTATCACAGCATGACTGTCTGGCTATGGTTCGCAGTAATGAAGAGCTGAAAACCTGGCACTTTCAGGACGAACAGCAGCATAACGTCATTACTGTGGTGCCTAAACGTTTTTCAGACGATGGTGAAGTGATTCGTCAGTGGGCGTTAGACGGGGCAGGTATTGCACTGAAGTCGATACTTGATGTTCAGGAGGACATAAAACAGCAGCGACTGGTAACTGTACTCAATGGTTATATGAAGAACTTCAATGCCTCGACTTCTATGGCGAGGGCCGACCTGAATGCAATTTACTTAAGCCGTCAATATCAACCTAAACGGCTTCGTCTGTTTATCGACTTTCTGATTGAACGTTTTGCGCAAAAGCTCAGTTAAACATCTCTCTGGGAGTATTTTTTATAAAGCTTAGTGGTGTCTGTCCCGTTTGTTTTTTGAAGAAGGCGATAAAAGCGCTGTCTGAAGAAAACTCCAGCCAACAGGAAACATCACTGACTTGCATTCCTCTTGAAAGCAATTCGATAGCCTTTAACAAACGCCATTGTTGACGCCAGTCCTGGTAGGTCATTCCAGTTTCTGCTTTAAACAGGCGAGTGACCGTTTTGCTACTTGCACCGACAGAAGCGGCCATCGAGGTTAGGTTTGGCACTAAATAAGACTGCTGCATAACTTGTTGTCGAAATTTCTGCAGGCGGCGATCCGATGGCAAAGGTAGCTGGAATGAATGACGTCGAGCGGCATAAAACTCTTCCCAGAAAAGTGCAGTGGTATTGGTCATTTCACTTTCTGCTTTATCCCATGCCCACAGCGCCATTTTATCTATCAATGCTTTTAGCAGAGTGTTTACTTCGATCACTGTAATGTCTGTCGGGCAAGCAAATGCGGCACAATCGAAGTAAAGAGATCGGTAAGCCACCACATTGGTCATTGTGGCTCTATGTCGAGTGGATGGCGGAATCCAAACCGCTTTAGTTGGTGGCAAAATGCAGATTGAATTTTCTAACGCAAAGCTTATACATCCCTGAGGGGCATAAAGCAGCTGACCTTTGAGATGCTGATGCATGCCAGAATCGTGCTGGCCAACGTCCGCGGCGATACCCACCACACTCGCGCTCAACTTATCAGCATCAAACTGAGTTTTTTGATCAATAATTGCCATTTGTCCGATTTTTGATGTTTTTGGTTTTTATGTTGTTAATTGGTAGATGGTAGTCCTGTTTATACTTCGCGCCAAGCTAATTTGTCACGAGGACTACTAATGAAAACCAAACCTTCTTTAGGGCTGATGGTAGTGATGCTGATGTTTCCACAAATTGTCGAAACCATATACAGCCCGGCTTTGGGCTCGATAGCCGATGCTTTCTCTGTAAGCTACGCTCAGGCAGCACAGACACTCTCAGTCTATTTTGTTGCCTTTGCACTGGGTGTTGTTACCTGGGGCGTAATGGCGGATAAACTGGGCAGACGGCCAACAATGCTGATCGGCTTGGTTATCTATAGCTGCTCAGCGTTAGTCGCAATGCAAACGCAGAGCTTTACGGTGTTAATACTGGCGCGAGTCATGAGTGCATTTGGTATCGCCGTTGGGTCGGTAGTGACTCAAACCATGTTGCGTGATGCATTCGATGGTAACGAACTTGCAAAAGTATTTAGCCTGATGGGAATGGGAATAGCACTAAGCCCTGTGGTAGGCATGTTGTTGGGAGGCTATCTGACGTCCGCTGGTGGGTACCACTATGTGTTTCTGGCCCTGACGACTATGGCACTAGCGCTATTTGTCTACAATTTACTGAAATTGCCAGAAACTCAAACTGAAAATCAATCGGTAAACTTACGTGATTTAACTGTGCGGATGGTTAAAGATCCGCAGGTTATAATCTCTGCTGTTTTGGTCGCACTATACAACATAGCGCTGTTTTCATACTACCAACTTGGCGCCTTTCGCTTTTCTGAGCTTGGGTTAAGTGCAGAGCTGTTTGGTTATAGTGGTATTGCGCTGGGTTTAGCAACCTTAATGGGTAGCTACGTCAATAAAGTATTGCTGACAAGAAATGCCAGTCAGCATTCATTACTTTTACTTTCTGCTCTGCTGTTAGCTGGTGGAGCGGTAGGTGTCTACGTGATGTTAGACACTCTCTATTTTGTTGTAGCAATGATGTTAGTCGTGATGTCGTTTGGTATTGCGATTCCAAATATACTCAGTAGCGCCTTAGTCGACTACAAACAGTATGCGGGTAGCGCTGGAGCAGTGTTCGGTTTACTTTATTACTTGATGATTGGTAGTGGGCTAGCTTTAACAGGTTTTGTTCAAAACCTTGGTTATGTACTGTTGGCATGTAGTGTTGTTACTAGCATGGTGACGCTGTCACGAAGATAATTAATATAGGCGGCGCGAGTTGGATAAACTCGCGCCTCTCTAGTTAGTTACGGATTGCATTACGCCGACATTGATTGGGCGTCATGGCAAATCTTTTACGAAATATCTTGCACAGATAACTTGTGTCACTGACGCCGACTTCATCTGCCAGCTGTGCCAGAGAGTGACTGGAGTGGGTTAAACGCCAATGGAGATGCTGAAGGCGCATTTCCTGCCAATAGTGATGGACTGAACAGTCAAATTGTTGCTCAAACAGTCGATCTAGCTGGCGACGGCTAACGCCAATCTTTGCAGCAATCTGCTCTACGGGAATATTTTGCCCGAGATTATCTTGCAACAAGGAAATCGCTCTATTGATATGGCGATTCGTATAAGCTCCTTGTTGGGATGACTTTAGTCTATGCTGAACGCTGCGATTCTCATCCACTAACATATCGGCTAAGCCTTTCTCTGCTTTTGCCCGACCAAGATGCTTTTGCAATATTGCGACGGCGAGATCGATAGCCGCACAGCCGCCAGTACAGCTGATCATTTTATTGTCGAAATGATATAGCTGCTCATCCCGAACGATCACTTTAGGGTAACTGGCTTTGAACTCGTTGTGGTGGCGCCAATGAACTACGACCTGGTGTTGGTTTAACAACCCTAGCTCAGCGAGCGTAAAACAGGCATTGTCGATACTGACAATCGCGACTCCTGCCGCGACAATCTTGCGAACAAAAGTTCGGTAATATTCGGCTTGAAGCTGGGACTGACTGGCAGTTCGGCTACCAAAAAATACCACATAATCAACATCGGATAAGCGGATTTGATCGGGTGTCACATCGATCATTACCGGGATTCCACTACTAGAGCAAACCAGACCTTCAGAGTGAGACACAACTTGCCATGAACAATAGCGTTGCTGACTATTATCCTCTTCGTCCGCAGAAAAGCGCAGTTTGTCCAAGAAGCTACCGAAAGGCAGCATGTTGAAGTTATCCAAAGGAACCAATAAAAAGTGGATGCCTGTTTGCTTATTCATATCAGTTTCACTATGTCCATTTGGTTTTATTTTATGTCTATATTTTACCGTTATCAATTGTCTCAATCAGCGATACTGGCAGCAGTTAAATCAGCTAATAGATAGGTTAGTAATGGCGTTTGAACTTTGGAGTCTTTTTGCTTTGTCTGCTTTAGGTCTGGCGTGTGTGCCTGGTCCCAATTCACTGTTGGCGCTAAGTCATGGCGCGCGTTATGGCTATAAAAAGACGGTCTGGACAATTTTGGGCGGTGTCAGCGGCTTCTTTATCTTAATTTCTGTAGCGATGTTTGGTTTAGGAGCAGTTTTGCAAGCGAAACCTGAACTGATGATCGTTCTACAATGGCTAGGCGCTTTCTATCTTGCCTGGTTGGGTCTTAAGTTGTGGTTTGAAGATGATGTTAACGTAAAAAGTGCCAGCGATGCTGTGTCTGTATTACGCAGAGAGCTATTTAAACAGGGGTACTTTGCGGCACTGTCGAACCCTAAAGTTCTGCTATTTTTTACCGCATTCCTGGCGCAGTTCATTAACCCTGATAAGCCGTTTATTCCCCAGTTTCTTATCATTACGGTGAGCTTTTTGTGTATTGAGTTTGCCGTCGAGTTTGGTGTGGCGAGACTGGCTGACCGAGTCAAACTAATGCTACTTGCTAATGGACGCATCTTTAATCAATGTTGTGGTGCAATCTTCTTGTTCCTATCTGTAATGGCAATGGTTAAGAGCTTTGCCTGAGTTCCTGACCGCTTAAGACTCACGTTAGTTTACAGTTCCGTTTGTGGCCAGAAAATCCGTATTGAAACGCTATGCTCGTGTTTTTAAACAGTGAGAGTGAAAACGATGATGACAGATTTTCTGGTTAAACCCCTTGAGCAGGCGAATTTTGAACAGTTGTTTAATAAGGACGAGCAACAACTGGCGCAGCTTAATGCCAAATGGTTGGTAGCGGACGCGAAACCGGGTTACCCATGCCGAGTCTCTCTGCAAGAAGCCGAAGTGGGTGAAAGAGTGCTTTTGATTCCATTCAACTATCATGATGTCAATTCGCCATATCAGGCGTCAGGACCGATTTTCGTTCGTGAAAACGCACAAGTTGTTGAGATGAAAGTTAATCAGATCCCCGAGATCTTAACTGAAAGGTTGTTGTCGGTCAGAGCTTATAGTCAAGACAGCATGATGCTAAACGCGACAACAGTTCAGGGTAAAGCACTGACAAATACTATCAGGGATCTATTTGAAAATAGTGAGGTCAGCTATCTTCAAATTCACAACGCCAATCCAGGTTGCTTCAATTGTACTGTCTATCGAGCTTAGAGGCTTAGCTGTAAACATGGCTTCAGTAGTAATTTGAAAATTATTAAAAAAGTTCTTTACCTCAAGTTAACTTGAGGAATTAGCATAATCTCCGTTGACAAGAAAAAGGCTTAAAAGGAGATAACAATGATTCAACTTGAACACGTAAACTTAGTGGTAAAGAACATTCCTGAAATGCTGAGCTTCTATCAGGCCGCATTCCCACACTGGTATATTCGTGATGAAGGTCAGGGAGAGTGGTCAGGTAAACCGCGTAACTGGCTTCATTTTGGCGACGAGTATCAATACATCGCTCTCAGTGACCACGGAGAGGGTGAGAATCGCTACTTAGCAGGGCATCAAGTGGGATTAGCGCACTTTGCTTACATCACCAATAATATAGAGGCGGTTATTGAGCGCTTAACTTCTGCAGGTTTCCCGATTGCTAAACCAGGTGCTGAGGAGCCTTATCGTAAAAACGTCTACTTTGTTGACCCGGCTGGTTTTGAAGTGGAGTTCGTAGAATACCTTAGCGACGATCCAAAACAGCGTAATTTATCCAGTTAATCAGTAGCGGTATTGTAAAAAGCGAGCACAAGTAGCTCGCTTTTTGCGTTTATAAGCACATTTAATCACGACATAAAGTATCGCTTGCAATCAATAACCAAAAATTATCGAAAACTAACATCCGCTCACGCTTGACGAAATCCACAAACATAGTCTTTACTTTTTGTTTTGCAGTACTGTTTGTGTGTTATTTAGCTTTTATATCAATAAGTAAGCTTTTATCTGAAGGATTGAAAACATGGAAGAAAATGCGAAAGATCATCTACTCACAGATCCACTGTTGGAACATAGAAAAATAATTC
>NZ_AEVS01000100.1 GCF_000189255.1 Vibrio brasiliensis LMG 20546
GTTTCCTGCTGGCAGGTTAAACGTGAACGTACCACCTTCAACATTTAATACTTCAGACGTAACATTTCCATCTTTAACGTAGGTTACGGTAACGGTTGTCGCCGTGTAGTCAGACGCAGCTTCCGCTGTACCGTCAGCCAGGCTTAGCGTAATTGGAGTAGCAAGCTCACTCACGTTGCTCAGCGTCACATCGAATGCCGCTAATTCACCTTCCTCAACCGCACCGCCTGTGATTTCTGTGATAACTGGACGG
>NZ_AEVS01000099.1 GCF_000189255.1 Vibrio brasiliensis LMG 20546
GCGTTGCTCAACGTCACATCGAATGACACTAATTCACCTTCTTCAACCGCACCGCCTGTGATTTCTGTGATAACTGGACGGTCATCATCACCACCGTTTTCACCGCTATCAGTAATAAAGGCAGCGGCTTTCGCTTTGCCATTACTGTCGGTGGTAACGTTGTTTACATCGCGAACCACAAGCTGGAAGCGCTCACTACCCTCATGTACTGGGTCTACGCTGTCGTCCGTAGTCTCTACTTCAACATAGATATCTTGCACGTACGCTGGCACTTCAATGTTATTACCATCGAAGTCTAGGTAAACCTTACCGTCTTGGTTT
>NZ_AEVS01000098.1 GCF_000189255.1 Vibrio brasiliensis LMG 20546
GTCTCGATTCTCGGAGCGCAACGTTATAGATTTTCGTAGGACAAAAAAAGAGAGCCCAAAGGCTCTCTTCTCAATAACTTAACATCGTCGCTTATAGCGTACCGAAGATCTTGTCGCCAGCGTCGCCCAGACCAGGAACGATGTAGCCTTTGTCGTTTAGCTTTTCATCGATTGCCGCAGTGTATAGCTCTACATCTGGGTGTGCTTTTTCTAGAGCTTCAATACCTTCTGGTGCAGCAACAAGAACAAGAACCTTGATAGCTTTACAACCTTTCTCTTTTAGTAGGTCGATAGTTGCGATCATAGAGCCGCCAGTTGCTAGCATTGGGTCTACAACAAGAGCAATACGCTCGTCCATGTTAGACGCAAGCTTATTGAAGTATGGTACTGGCTCTAGCGTTTCTTCGTCACGGTAGATACCAACAACACTGATACGTGCACTTGGCATGTGCTCAAGAACACCGTCCATCATGCCCAGACCAGCACGTAGGATTGGCACTACTGTTACTTTTTTACCTTTGATTTGGTCTACTTCAACAGGACCGTTCCAACCTTCAATGGTCACTTTTTCCGTTTCAAAATCCGCTGTCGCTTCATATGTTAATAGGCTACCAACTTCTGTTGCTAGCTCACGAAAGCGCTTAGTGCTGATATCACCTTCTCTCATTAGACCAAGTTTGTGCTTCACAAGAGGGTGTTTTACTTCAACAACTTTCATTTCCATCTCCGGATATAAGGTAAAATTTAAACAAACCTCCAGATTATAAACGATTTCGTTCTCAATTTCTTGTCATAGAGCAAAAGAAAAAACTTGCGCAAACGTTTGCTATATAGGTTTATCCACTGTTAGAATAGCGCCGTTTTCATATCCAACTTAAAACCGAGGACTTCCCTGTGAGTGCTGATAACACATCTCTTAGCTATAAAGACGCTGGCGTTGATATCGATGCAGGCAACGCGCTTGTTGACCGTATCAAAGGTGCTGTAAAACGTACACGTCGCCCAGAAGTAATGGGTGGAATTGGTGGTTTTGGCGCATTGTGTGAACTACCAACTAAATATAAGCAACCAGTATTGGTATCAGGTACTGACGGTGTAGGGACTAAACTGCGTCTTGCTTTGGATATGAAAAAGCATGACACCATCGGTGTCGACCTTGTTGCAATGTGTGTTAACGACCTTATCGTTCAAGGCGCAGAGCCACTATTCTTCCTCGACTACTACGCGACAGGCAAACTGGATGTTGATACGGCTGCAGACGTGGTATCAGGTATTGCTGACGGCTGTGTTCAGGCTGGTTGTGCCCTGATTGGTGGCGAGACTGCTGAAATGCCAGGCATGTACGAAGGCGAAGACTACGACGTAGCAGGCTTCTGTGTTGGCGTAGTAGAAAAAGAAGACGTTATCGATGGCACTAAGGTTGCTGCTGGTGATGCACTAATCGCAGTAGGTTCTAGTGGCCCACACTCAAACGGCTACTCACTTATCCGCAAGATCCTGGAAGTATCCGGTGCAGATAAGAACGAAGAACTTGCAGGTCGCACTATCGGCGAGCACCTGCTAGAGCCAACTAAAATTTACATCAAATCAGCACTTAAGATGATTGAGAAGCACGATATTCATGCTATTTCTCACATCACAGGTGGTGGTTTCTGGGAAAATATTCCACGCGTTCTTCCTCAAGGTACTAAAGCCGTTGTTGATGGCAACAGCTGGGAGTGGCCAATCATCTTCAAATGGCTACAGGAAAAAGGCAACGTAACAACTCACGAGATGTACCGTACATTTAACTGTGGTGTTGGTCTTGTTGTTGCTCTACCTAAAGATCAGGCAGACGCTGCTGTCGAGCTATTGAAAGCTGAAGGCGAAAACGCATGGGTAATTGGTGAAATCGCTGATGCTCAAGCTGGTGAAGAACAGGTAGAGATCAAATAAGTATGAAAAGTATCGTTGTTTTAGTATCAGGAAATGGCTCAAACTTACAGGCAATCATTGATGCTTGTGAGACCAGCATTACTGGCGGCCGCGTCACAGCCGTGTTTTCAAACAAGGCTGAAGCGTATGCGCTAGAGCGTGCTAAAAAGGCTGGTGCCGGAGCGCACTTCCTTGATCCTAAAAGCTTCGATACCCGCGATGCTTTTGATCATGAATTGATGAAGCAGATCGATGAATACAAACCTGATGTCATCGTACTCGCTGGCTACATGCGTATTCTAAGTGGCGAATTCGTTCGCCACTACATGGGTCGAATGATCAACATCCACCCTTCTCTACTACCTAAATACCCTGGTTTGAATACCTACCAGCGTGCTATTCACGCAGGCGACGAAGAACACGGTACTAGTGTTCATTTCGTAACAGAACAACTTGACGGTGGTCCGGTTATTCTGCAAGCAAAAGTGCCAATCTTCGATGAAGACAGTGTTGAAAGCTTAACTGAGCGTGTTCAGACTCAAGAGCACCGTATCTACCCTATGGTCGTAAAATGGTTAGTTGAAGAACGTCTGCAAATGAAAGACGGCAAAGAAGCCTACCTGGATGGTAACTTACTCGGTATCCACGGTTACGCTGAAGACTAAACCACCAGCAACAATCGATAAGGCGAGCTCAGTGCTCGTCTTTTTTATCTCTGCACTTTAACATTAATCTTCTATTCATATTCACCCTGTTATCGTCGTTATAAATAACGGAGGCTCAATATGGATCTAAAAGGTTTACTCAATCAGGCACTTAACTCAGACCTTGTCAAACAGGGCCAGCAGCAGATCAAACAGCAATCTAACTCTGGGACTCTTAAGTCACTGGGTGCAGGCGCCGTCGGTGGCGGTTTAGTTAGCCTGCTAATGGGTTCAAAGAAAAGTAAAAAACTGGGTAAGAAAGTCGGCAAAAATGCGCTAAAGATTGGCGGTGTCGCAGCCTTAGGGGCACTCGCCTACAAAGTTTATAACGACTATCAGAGCAAAAATCCGGACGGTTCAAATCAAGCGACTCAACAAGATAGCTT
Organism: Vibrio brasiliensis LMG 20546; assembly: GCF_000189255.1. Taxonomy (GTDB): domain Bacteria; phylum Pseudomonadota; class Gammaproteobacteria; order Enterobacterales; family Vibrionaceae; genus Vibrio; species Vibrio brasiliensis. Next base: position 3,005 of record NZ_AEVS01000098.1, read on the forward strand.
CGATTCCAGCGACAACATCCACAGTGAACTGATCATCAAGGCCATGATTGCCGCTGCAAAAGCGGATGGTCATGTTGATCAACAAGAGATGGAGCGCATCGAAAGTACGCTTAAACAAGCAGGTGCTGACCTACAGTTACAAAGCCTGCTTCATGCTGAACTGAACAAACCTCTCGACCCTGTGGAAGTGGCTCGTTTAGCACAGTCACCTCAACAAGCATCTGAGATTTATCTCGCTTCATTAATCGTGGTCGATGAGCAGAACTTTATGGAAAAGGCTTACCTGCAAGAGCTGGCTAAACAGTTACAACTGTCACCAGAAGTGACTTTTCAGCTTGAGCAACAGCTTCAAGGGGCATGACATTGAGCAGATATCCAACAGCCACTAGTAACTCTTGAGCTAGGACAACTTGGTGCTTTGAGTTTCTTTAAGCGACTGTGTATATTTTACAGCAGTTATTATTTATTGGAGTTAAAGCCATGCAAGTATACGGCTGTTGTGATTTGATTCGTGAGCTCTACGCTCAGATCGGTAGTGGTGATCAAGCTTACATCCCTCAAGCTATCTCATGTGCTATCAAAGCACTAAACGACATTGCAGCGGATGAATCGCTACCTATGGAAGCGCGTGAAAAAGCGGCGTTTGCTGCTGCAAACCTGCTGATTTCAGATTTTGAGGATAAGTAATGAACTTAGCTAATTTTGAGTCGATGGACCCAATTATGCTGATGAGTATCGTCAACATGAAATTGCGTGATGATTTCGGTGGCGATCTCGACAAGCTGGTTGCTTATTTCGATATCGATAAAGCCGCATTGCAAGCTAAACTCGCGACCGCTGGTTTTGACTTCCTACCGGACGCAGGCCAGTTTCGATAACCGCCCGTTTCCAGATACAAAAAAACCGCCGATTGGCGGTTTTTTTCAACTAAGAGTAGCAATTACTCTTCGTCATCAGCTTGTGCTTCACGCTCAGCCAGACGACGTGCTTTTTTCTCTTCAGCTTCACGTGCCAGACGAGCTTCGCGCTCTAAACGCTCTTGACGTTGTACAGCTTTACGATCGTTGCGCTCTGCCTGGTTTTTTACGAAGCCAGCAAGTTCTTTCTCAGCCCACTCTTGAGCTAGCTCTTGGCTTTCAAAACCCATTTCACGCTTAGAAACAACCGTCTTACGAGAAGTCACCTGACGAGTGATTTCAGCAGACCAGCCGTTACGTTTTTCAGTAGTGCGAATAGCAAATTTTGGATTTTTAGACATTTAATTCATTTCCTAAGGGATTAATCAGGGATTCGGTCAACTTGATAACTCCATCTAAGCTGAGCTGTTTAACACCATCCCTTGGTAAGCGCGGTATTAGAGCATAAAAGAGCGCGTAACGCTGCAAGTTTTTTA
>NZ_AEVS01000097.1 GCF_000189255.1 Vibrio brasiliensis LMG 20546
TGTTCAGTATTCATTGAGCCGAACAAAATCTTAAATTGAAGAGTTTGATCATGGCTCAGATTGAACGCTGGCGGCAGGCCTAACACATGCAAGTCGAGCGGAAACGAGTTAACTGAACCTTCGGGGAACGTTAACGGCGTCGAGCGGCGGACGGGTGAGTAATGCCTGGGAAATTGCCCTGATGTGGGGGATAACCATTGGAAACGATGGCTAATACCGCATAATAGCTTCGGCTCAAAGAGGGGGACCTTCGGGCCTCTCGCGTCAGGATATGCCCAGGTGGGATTAGCTAGTTGGTGAGGTAATGGCTCACCAAGGCGACGATCCCTAGCTGGTCTGAGAGGATGATCAGCCACACTGGAACTGAGACACGGTCCAGACTCCTACGGGAGGCAGCAGTGGGGAATATTGCACAATGGGCGCAAGCCTGATGCAGCCATGCCGCGTGTATGAAGAAGGCCTTCGGGTTGTAAAGTACTTTCAGCAGTGAGGAAGGCAGGTACGTTAATAGCGTGCTTGTTTGACGTTAGCTGCAGAAGAAGCACCGGCTAACTCCGTGCCAGCAGCCGCGGTAATACGGAGGGTGCGAGCGTTAATCGGAATTACTGGGCGTAAAGCGCATGCAGGTGGTTTGTTAAGTCAGATGTGAAAGCCCGGGGCTCAACCTCGGAATTGCATTTGAAACTGGCAGACTAGAGTACTGTAGAGGGGGGTAGAATTTCAGGTGTAGCGGTGAAATGCGTAGAGATCTGAAGGAATACCGGTGGCGAAGGCGGCCCCCTGGACAGATACTGACACTCAGATGCGAAAGCGTGGGGAGCAAACAGGATTAGATACCCTGGTAGTCCACGCCGTAAACGATGTCTACTTGGAGGTTGTGGCCTTGAGCCGTGGCTTTCGGAGCTAACGCGTTAAGTAGACCGCCTGGGGAGTACGGTCGCAAGATTAAAACTCAAATGAATTGACGGGGGCCCGCACAAGCGGTGGAGCATGTGGTTTAATTCGATGCAACGCGAAGAACCTTACCTACTCTTGACATCCAGAGAACTTTTCCAGAGATGGATTGGTGCCTTCGGGAACTCTGAGACAGGTGCTGCATGGCTGTCGTCAGCTCGTGTTGTGAAATGTTGGGTTAAGTCCCGCAACGAGCGCAACCCTTATCCTTGTTTGCCAGCACTTCGGGTGGGAACTCCAGGGAGACTGCCGGTGATAAACCGGAGGAAGGTGGGGACGACGTCAAGTCATCATGGCCCTTACGAGTAGGGCTACACACGTGCTACAATGGCGCATACAGAGGGCGGCCAACTTGCGAAAGTGAGCGAATCCCAAAAAGTGCGTCGTAGTCCGGATCGGAGTCTGCAACTCGACTCCGTGAAGTCGGAATCGCTAGTAATCGTGGATCAGAATGCCACGGTGAATACGTTCCCGGGCCTTGTACACACCGCCCGTCACACCATGGGAGTGGGCTGCAAAAGAAGTGGGTAGTTTAACCTTCGGGAGGACGCTCACCACTTTGTGGTTCATGACTGGGGTGAAGTCGTAACAAGGTAGCCCTAGGGGAACCTGGGGCTGGATCACCTCCTTATACGATGATTACTCACGATGAGTGTCCACACAGATTGAT
>NZ_AEVS01000096.1 GCF_000189255.1 Vibrio brasiliensis LMG 20546
AAAAAACTCTATATCAGATACCTACTCAGCATCTATAACGTGCACCTCTCGAAGGGCGCAGCCCGTTATACATTCTCGTAGGACGAAGTCCGTTCTCGAAGCGAAGCGATCTAGCATATCGAAGGGCGTAGCCCGATCTCGAAGCGCAGCGTTCTAGCATCTCGCAGCACTACGGACGCGTAACAAAACCTACCGCTTGGTATGCTTTCTTCAGAGTTTCAGCGGCACGAGCAGACGCTTTTTCAGCACCCTGCTTCATTACTTGATCCATGTATGCACGGTCAGCGCGGATGCGGTGGTATTCAGCCTGAATCGGCTCAAGCATAGCAACAAGGGCTTCACCTACATCTTTCTTAAACGGACCATACATCTCAACGCCTTGGTATTGCGCTTCGATCTCTTCAAAACTCTTACCTGTCGCCGCTGAGTAAAGACCCATTAGGTTCGAGATACCTGCTTTGTTATCCCAGTCATGAGCAATACGTGGTGGAGTTTCAGCGTCTGTCTGAGCTTTGTTAATCTTCTTGATGATTGACTTAGGCTCTTCTAGCAGCGTGATAACGTTCTTACGGTTATCATCTGACTTCGACATCTTCTTGGTTGCGTCTTGCAGGCTCATAACGCGTGCATTCACAGTTGGAATGTACGGCTCAGGTACCTGGAAAATTGGCTGTTCCGGTGCGTAGATGTTATTGAAGCGGTTAGCAATGTCACGTGCTAGCTCAAGGTGTTGCTTCTGGTCACTACCTACAGGTACCTGATGTGCACCGTACAGAAGGATATCTGCCGCCATCAGCACTGGATAATCAAATAGACCAACGTTTACATCACCAAACTGGCTAGAGCTGTCTTTTGAGTAACGTGCAGACTTATCTTTAAACTGAGTCATACGGCTCAGCTCACCCATCTGGGTGTAACAGTTAAGAAGCCAACCAAGTTGAGCATGCTCTGGTACGTGTGACTGAACAAATAGCGTGCTCTTTTGCGGATCAACACCAACAGCCAGACAGATTGCCAGTGCATCCAGAGTCGCTTCATGCAGAGCTTTAGGATCCTGACGAACCGTAATCGCGTGAAGGTCTACTACACAGTATTGGCAATCATAGTCGTCTTGCATCTGTTGCCATTGACGTAGAGCACCCAAGTAGTTACCGATACTTAGTTCACCTGATGGTTGAACACCACTCAATACGATGGGTTTGCTCATGGGAATGATTCCTTTGACTTCTTAATCTAAATAAATGAAAAAAACCGTGTCGGCTCAGGTTATCAATCACCTAGTGACACGGTTTACTCAGTGTACTCATTAGCGAGTATTTTGGAAGATCTTTTATTGCGCTTCAGCGCAAACCGTTACAACATCGACTAAATCTGCGATGGTGTCCGCGACGTGATCAGGCTGAGAGTCTGAGATAGGCTCGCCGTGGTTGTAGCCGTAAGTCAGACCGAACGAATGACATCCAGCATTCTTAGCCGCTTTAATGTCGTTACTTGAGTCACCGACCATCATCATCTCATGTGGCTGGCAGTGATGTTTCTCAAGTAACCAGTTGAGAGCCATCGGGTTCGGTTTTTTCTCCGGGAACGTATCGCCACCAATCACATCGACAAAATACTTATCGATACCGTGCTTAGCGAGAACCTCAGGAACAAACTTCGATGGCTTATTGGTAACAAGCGCCATGGTAAAGCCTGCTTTGTCCAGCTCAGCCAATGTCTCTTTCACCGCCGGGTAAAGGTGACTAAGCTTATGACCACTTTTTTCATAGTAATCATCGAACAGAACTCGCGCTTTAGCGTGTAGCTCAGGATCTAAATCCGGTGAGACCGTCAGGCTGCGGCTAAGTGAGCGACCAATAAGAACATCAGCACCGTTACCTACGTAATCACGTACCTGCTCTTCAGTAACAGCAGGGAAACCCAGAGCCTGTACCGCTTGATCAGCAGCAACAGCTAAATCAGGTACACTGTCTAGTAGCGTACCGTCTAAATCAAATGCGATTAGTTTAATCTGGCTCATCGAGTTAGTTAACCTTTGCCAGTTCAGCGCGCATTTGATCGATCACTTCTTTGTAATCTGGCTGGTTGAAGATAGCAGAGCCTGCTACGAACATATCCGCGCCCGCTTCAGCGATCTCTTTGATGTTATCTACTTTTACGCCGCCGTCGATTTCCAGACGAATATCACGACCAGATTCATCGATCATCTTGCGTACAGCACGTAGCTTATCAAGCGTATTTGGAATGAAAGACTGGCCACCAAAACCTGGGTTAACAGACATCAGTAGAATCATGTCAACTTTATCCATGATGTACTCAAGGTGCGACAGAGGAGTAGCAGGGTTCAGAACGACACCAGCTTTACAGCCGTGCTCTTTAATCAGTTGCAGAGTACGATCAACGTGTTCTGAGGCTTCAATATGGAAGGTGATCATCGATGCACCCGCTTTAGCGAAATCAGGCACGATGTTATCAACTGGCTTAACCATTAGGTGAACATCGATTGGTGCAGTGATGCCGTAGTCACGCAGCGCTTTACAGATTGGCGCACCGAAAGTCAGGTTCGGTACGTAGTGGTTATCCATTACGTCGAAGTGAACCACGTCAGCACCAGCCGCGAGTACTTTTTCAACGTCTTCACCCAAGCGAGCAAAGTCTGCAGACAGAATCGATGGAGCGATAAGGAAATCTTTCATACCTGACCTCTAGTAGTATTTGGCATCATTGCATTCAAAATAGATTCTCTGAATCACAGAGTATTTTGCGCGCAATTCTACCTAAGCTAAAGGCCAGAAGATAGGGAAGCTTGATGAAATGTGATTATTCGCTGTCTGATGGCTTGAATAGCGCCAACAGTTCATCAACTTTGTTACGCCCTGCGCCATTGCGACTGATGGTGCGTTTGACCTTAACCACATTCAGTTCTGCGCCATGGTAAAGACGACGCGTTAAGGTTGTATCGTGGTTAGATATCAGAACGGGAATACCGCGCTCCACGGCCGCTCGTTCAGCAACGTCTGCCAATGCAGCCTGATCATCAAGACTGAAACCGTTGCCTGCATAAGAGGTAAAGTTGGCAGTATTAGACAGCGGCGCATAAGGTGGATCACAGTAAACAACACTGCCTTTACGCGCTCGCTTAAAGGTCTCATGATAGCCTTCACAAACAAAGGTTGCTTTCTTCGCTTTTTCAGCAAAGAACTCCAGCTCAGCTTCTGGGAAATAAGGCTTTTTGTATGAGCCAAACGGAACGTTGAAACCGCCTTTCTTGTTGTAACGGCATAGGCCATTAAAGCCAAAGCGGTTCATGTATAAGAAAGCCAGCGAGCGGTACATCACGTCGTCAGTCGCGTTAAATTGCTGACGAATATCGAGATAGGCTTCTTTACGGTTGTTCTCCGCGCAGAACCAGCGTTTCGCTTCCGAAATGTACTCTTGTGGATTCGATTTAAGTAGATTGTAGAGGTTGATTAGATCTGGGTTGATATCAGCCAGCAGGTATTGTTCGTAATCGGTATTGAGAAAAACTGAACCAGCACCTACGAACGGTTCTACCAGTTTACGTGCCTCAGGCAAGTGACGCTGGATATCTTCGACAAGTCCGTATTTACCACCTGCCCATTTCAGGAAGGCTCGCTGCTTCTTCATCTACTGCTCTATCTATCAACCACAAATTAAGGCTGCGGAATGTAACATATTTTGCAATTAATCTCAGGCTATTTTCTGATGAAAAGCAATCTAGTTGCTCTGGCTACCACGATCTATCTCACGCTGAACTTGATTTAGTGATTTCGCCCACGGGTCGAGACTTTGTAACTCACTCGATAAGCCCGCAACAGCATCACGTGCAACCTGAATGGTCGGGTAGTTTTGGTAGGTAATAATGTACCACTCAACGTCATTGCGAACCGTTGGGTAGATAAACACCTGATTGTTAAGCTGGTGTTTATCGATAAATTTCTGAACCTCCTCAAGAGATCTCACCGCGGCGAGTTGCAGGGTGTAGCTACGAGAAGAAAAACTCTTTAGCTCATCTTTGGTAAACGAGAACTTAATGACCGTCTCTTCTTCAACAGGTGCTGACTGTGCTTCTACTTCAGGCTCTTCGGCTGGGGCTGGTTCTTCAACCATCGATTGCTCAACCACTTCATCGATAGCACTGGTATCAGCCTGTTCAGGCTTATCTTCCATTAAGGCATCGACAACGTCAGAGGTAATAACGACACGCTGATGATCGTCATCCGCGTTGCCAACACTGGTCACCTGCTCGGTAACGTCTGGCGGTAGCGCTAACGAGTCGTCATCCGCATTCGCTAATGTCGGGTCAACCACTGGCTCTGGCTCAATAACAGCGGTTGATGAATCAGAATCCGTTGCAGTTTCAGGTAAGGTAGGAATCACTGTCTGTTCAATCGACTCAGTGATCTGCTGCGCTTTATCATCCGCTGATGGCTGCATCATCATCCACCAGTAACCACCACCAATTAACACCAATAGAGTGATAACTAACAAGGCAATATTGATTGGTGAACCCACTATTGAGCGGATAATAATCCTTTTTTCCACTTTATAATCCCCTAAAGCCATAATCTCACCAGGGCGGCGAGCGACCGTGCGATACGCATTACGTACCCGCTTCTCCATGTCATCTTCGACAAATCGAATCACCAAATGTTCAAAAAAACGATCCGCTTCTTGTTGACTAAGTGGTTCAATTTCAAGATCAATTGGCTTGTGTTCCTGACCATAACTCAAACGGGTCAATAACGCATCCATACTGTTGGACTCTGCAAACAACAGCACATTGACGGTCCAATTTTGATTGGCCTGCGCTTCCAGCACCAGCATCCAAAGCTCGGAAACAAAAGATTCACTCAGCAGATGAGCATCATCAACCGCAATAACAACATCGCAGCTTTCGCCATCCATCAGGCGAGTGAAAGATTCGACAAGAGAGTCAGAAGGATTAAAAAGAGGTTCTGATACGAGTTGAGTCAGAATTGTCGAACGACGCTGATCATCACCTTGGTTAGCGTGACACATAAGTAGTGACTGGTTTTTATCCTGAGCCCAAGCTTCAAGATAATACTGTGCTAACCAGGTTTTACCTGCCCCTGGCGCACCACCAAGCGTAACCAAGTTTGAGCCAAAATTAGTTAACAGCTGCAGTCGTTCTAGCAGTTCTGTTTGAGAGTCTAATTCCAACACACGTGGATCATGCGCCAAGCTCATTTTCGTTATCCTAATGAAAAAATGAGTAGTACCAAACTGACCGAATAAGGGTCAGTTTGGTATTACAGACTAGAAGAATTATAGGGTGCGTGCGAAGTCGATTGCTTGCTCAAGTACCGACTCTGGGACACCTTTAACCACTTCGGCTGTCCCTATACTGGTAGGGAGAATCAGACGAAGTTCACCAGCCAGCACCTTCTTGTCGCGCATCATATGCTTCATAAAGTCCGCAAATGACATCTGCTCAGGTGTATGAACTGGTAGTTGTGCTCTCTTCAGTATAGAAATAATTCGTTCAACTTGCTGCTCGCTGATAAGCCCTTGAAGCTGTGCAGTTTTTGCAGCCATGACAGTGCCAGACGAAACTGCTTCACCGTGTAGCCAGTTACCATAACCTAACTCTGCTTCAATCGCATGACCAAATGTATGACCTAGGTTCAGTAACGCACGAATTCCAGACTCTTTTTCATCTTGAGCCACAACTTCTGCTTTGATTTCGCAGCAACGCGCAATGGCATAAGTTAGTGCTTGCTCATCGAGCTGATACAGTTTATCGAGGTTCTCTTCCAACCAAACGAAGAACGCTTGGTCATAGATGATGCCGTATTTGATGACTTCCGCGATACCAGCAGCAAACTCACGCTGTGGCAGGGTTTTCAAACAATCAGTATCAATCACCACAGCTTTTGGCTGGTAGAAGGCACCAATCATGTTTTTACCCAGCTTGTGGTTTACCGCAGTTTTACCACCAACCGATGAATCTACCTGAGACAGTAGTGTGGTTGGGATCTGAATAAAGTCGACACCACGTTGATAACAAGCGGCAGAGAAACCAACTAAATCACCAATTACGCCACCACCGAGTGCAATCACAACCACATCGCGGGCATAGTTGCCTTCGAGCAAGTAGCTCATAACGGTATTGAAGGTATCCAGTGATTTGTATTGCTCGCCATCTGGCAGCTCTAACACAGATGCATCGCAGCCAAGCTGCTCTAAAAGAGAGAGGATTTTATCGGCATAAAGAGGGGCAACAGTCACGTTAGTAATGACTACAACCTTTTGTTTTGCTGATAAAAAAGAAAGGTGGGCCGGATCATTAAATAATCCGGCGCCAATTGAGATTGGATAGCTACGCTCACCTAAACTGACCGTAATCCGTTCCATGGGTATTCTCCAGTTGCTAAAAGTCTTAACGTTCTTCTAGCATTTTTACGATCTGGTTGGCTACCACTTTTGCACTTTGATCGTCTGTACGTACTGTGTAGTCCGCAATTTCTTCGTAAAGAGGGTTACGTTCACCCGCTAAGGATTCCAGTACTTCACGTGGACTATCAGTTTGTAATAATGGGCGCTTCTTGTCGCGGTTTGTACGCGCAAGTTGCTTCTCAATTGTTGTCTCTAGGTATACAACAATACCGCGTGCAGAAAGGCGATTGCGGTTTTCTTTGCTCTTGATTGAACCACCACCAGTCGCAAGTACAATGCCTTGCTCTTCAGTGAGGTCATTAATCACTTTTTCCTCGCGAACGCGGAAGCCTTCTTCACCTTCTACGTCAAATACCCAAGCGATATCTGCGCCTGTGCGTTCTTCGATGACAGTATCTGAATCAACAAACTCCATGTGAAGCTGTTGAGCTAGATGTCTACCAATTGTGCTTTTGCCGGCACCCATAGGGCCAACAAGGAAAATATTGCGTTTCTCAGCCATGTTTAGCAGTAATTTACAACGTTAATTCAATGACATCGCCACAAGAAAAGCCAGTGTAATACTAGCGATGGAAATGCTTGCGGCACCGATTCCTCACAGATAATTCGTGATAAGACCCGAAATTATCTAGATAAGGTGCCATTAATGCAAATTTATTTTTGCACCTCAGAGAAATCTTACTCAGTAACTATGGTTGGAGTGACAAAAATCAGCAGTTCACTCTTAGCGATATTTTGGTAACTACGCCGAAACAAGCTACCTATAAGCGGGAGATCGCCGAACAAAGGTACCTTATCTACTGCGTCTGTCACGCTGTGTTGATAAATTCCACCAAGGACGACCGTCTGCCCATTGTTGACTAGAACCTGGGTATCAATTCGTTGAGTGTTAATGGCAACAGCTTCTCCTGACCCAGTTTTAACTACATTGCCCGGTCTGTCCTGAGTGACACTTAAATCCAGGATTAGGCGATCGTCTGACAATATCTGAGGTGTCACTTTCAAACTTAATACCGCTTTTTTAAACGCAACACTGGAAGCACCATTTTCCGATGACTCAAAATAAGGGATCTCGCTTCCCTGCTCTATGTAGGCAGCTTGCTTATTGGTCGTCATCAATTTGGGGCGCGAGATAACTTCCGCTTTTGCTTCTGTTTGCATTGCTGATAACTCGAGGTCTAGCAGTACATCTGAGCCCAATGTCGCTAATCGAAAAGCCACGCTCGCAGCATTTACCGACGTTGCTCCTAAATTAACATTGAGCCTGTCATCAAGGCTTGACTGGTCGAGGTTGTTGACCTCAATACCACCTGCAATTCTATTGCGGCTATTGTTGTTTTGATTGAGTCCCCAACGAACTCCTAGCTCCTCCAGTTGCCCCTCATCAACTGTCACTATTCTGGCTTCAATCTGAACCTGTTTAACGGCGACATCCAGTGAACGGACTATCTGTTTTACAGCATTAATATAGATAGGTAAGTCTCTGACCAACATAGTGTTAGTTCGTTCGTCAGCATTGATTAACCCTCGCTCAGACAGCATATTTGCACCATCAATAAGCTCCACAAGATCAGAGACTTGCGCATACTTTAACGTTATAAGCTCGGACGTCAGCTCCGCCACCAGCGATTGGTCCGAAGTCTTGATTAACGGTATTTTTTTCTCGTTTGCCTGCGCTTTTTCGCTCTCCGGTGAAGGAAGAGAAAATGGGTCTCGTTGAGTCGCTTTTGATCTTGGTTCAGTTTGAGATAACGTAATAGAAGGAGGCGGTAACGATGGCGATTGATTTGCCAGACTATTGCTCACAACGCAACTGAGTACAACCATGATAAAGGCTTTAGCTCTCATCACGCTTCTCCACTGCCAGTTGATAGAGGTGTGCTTGCATCCTTAGTCTCAGCACACTGCTCGCCTCCCCACTCCGCTGCCAATGAATCTGCTCGATGATGATCACTTGCGGCAGCTGAGCAAGAGCAGTAACGAACTCACTGATATCAAAGTAAAGCCCGCTGAGTTCGATTGTGATGGGCAGGCGTGTCAGAAAGCGATACTCGTTGGCTGACTGCAATTCAATTCGAGTCAGACTTAGTGAGTGCCTACCCACCAGCTCTGCCACCTTAGCCAGCAAAGCCGTGACATCCTGCGGAGGCATCAGAGGGTCGGATAGTTTTTTTCCCCGTTCAATCGCCTGTTGATATTGAGCTTCAACTTCAACCAATTTGACTATCTTGTCCTGATTACTGTTTCTGCTCTGTTTGATGGTGTGCAGCTGATCTTCTACCTGGCTTTCAAGGTTGTATTTCGGCGTGACATACCCCCAATACCCCAGTAACTGCAGCGCAATGACCAGCAGTAAAATAAACAACAACTGAAAGCCTAGTGGCCACTCAACGACTTCTGCTATGTCTAATTCTCGCCTAGTCATATCGCTATCCTTCCTGTTCAATAACCGAGGCGAGCGTGAATGATATTTCGAAGCTGTGAAAACCATCGCCAAAGCGCTTGTTCTGTTGAAACAGGGAGTGAACAACAACTTGTCTAACCCAGGCAGAGGTTTCTAGTCGTTTTATGAACATCCTGATATCGGCTGTTTGCTTGCTTAAACCGACTAATTTGACCTTACCATCCACCAGCTGCAGGCTATCCAGATAAACACTTTGAGGAATGTAGGTAGGTAGAGCAGTGATAAACTGGCTCGCCAACCGGGCTTGTTGATTTAACGCGCTCAGTTGCTCGATACGATCATTCAGGTCAGTAAGGTTTTGCTCTATTTCTGTAAGTTGACTGAGTTGCAGCTGTTGTCGGGTCAGCTCTGAGTTCAGCCGCTCAAGATCAGATTGCCTGGCTTCTACACGCTTATCAATATCAAGCCCAATCACCCCTTGCGTGGCTATCGTCAATAACACGCTAACAACCATTAATCGCTTAAAGCGCAGCTTATGTTGAAAGCGTTGATACTCTCTCCAGGGAAACAGGTTGACGCTATACAGCACCTTGTCGCTCCAACCAGTTTAATCCACGTAATGCTGTACCTGTCGCACAGACAAATGAACAACCTGTGAGTTCGCTGGACGTTTTTTTATCAACCCGGTTCTCCAATAGTTCAAAAGGGTTGAGCAGTTGACACTCCAAACCTAACCCATAACTTATCGGCTTCAGCAGCGAAGTGATTAGTGCAGCTTCACCACACAGCCATAAGCCTTCAACCTCACAGTCATACATCGAGTTAACTAATTGAATAGTGCGCTGCAGTCTGACAATCAACTCTTCGAGTTCATCAACGGGGTATTCATGCTGGCTAATGCCGATAGCAATATCTTTGCAGTAGGGAGCCTGATGGCTGAAATCAATACATACCGTAGTGGTTTGACTACCAATGTTGACCAACAGCCAGTCTGATTTACGATATCGACTTACTGTTAGTTGCCATATTTGCACCAGACAGTGTGCCTGTAGGTCAAACATAAATGGATCAAAGCCTGCCCCGTGCAACACCTGAATTCGATTCTCAACCAACTCTTTCTTGGTAGCGAAAACCTGAAATTGTCTCGTTTGACTGTGACTATCAGCACCTGTTTCAACAAAATCGAGGCTAAGCTCTTCGAGAGGAAATGGTGACTGCGCCGAAAAAGCTTCTAATAACGCATATTCTCTTTCTTGCTCCTTAACGCCACTATCTATCTGTAATAACTTACTTATTACTGCATTATCAGGCAGAGCAAGTGCTACTTTGCGACTAAATCTCGGTAAACTCTTCCTTAGTTCTTTGAGTTTCTTTACAATTTTCTGATAATTTAACACGTGGTTATCAGAGAAAATGTCTGATTCGATGGCCAACTCTTGATAGCCTACCAGTGCAAATGTGCCCTTGTATGGTTTAAGAACAACCACTTTTATACTGTGGTAGCCTATATCAATGCCTGTAACTACTGATTTACCCATGCAGCTAATGCCCTATAGTTGCTAAGCTCATATGCGTAAGTGAATGGTTCAATAAGCACATAAATCAATGAGCTAACTGTTAGCTTAAAATACAAGGGTTCGAATTTAGTGAACCCAATTATTCAGGGAATCTCCGGTGAAGTTCATAAAGCGATTGTTTATTTTCACACTGATTTGCATATTTCTTGGGATAGGAACTATTTTCGGTTTCTATTTATATGTCAAACCAGAGCTACCAGACGTAGCCACACTGAAAGACGTTAAACTGCAAACTCCGATGCAGGTGTTCAGTCAAGATGGCAAACTGATCTCTCAGTTCGGCGAAAAACGTCGTATCCCAGTAGCCTATGACGATATTCCCCAGCATCTTATTGAAGCTCTTATCGCAACTGAAGATAGTCGTTTCTATGATCACCCGGGTATTGACCCAATCGGTATTACTCGTGCCGCAGTAGTTGTTGCGCTATCGGGTTCTGCTAAACAAGGTGCGAGTACCATTACTCAGCAGTTAGCTCGTAACTTCTTCCTATCCAATGAGAAGAAGATTATGCGTAAAATCAAAGAGATCTTTATTGCTATCCATATTGAGCAACTGCTAAGCAAAGAAGAGATCATGGAGCTGTACGTCAACAAGATTTTCTTGGGCTATCGCTCGTATGGCTTTGGAGCTGCAGCGCAAACTTACTTTGGTAAGGATCTTAAAGATTTAACTTTGAGTGAACTTGCAACGCTGGCTGGTATGCCAAAAGCACCGTCAACGATGAACCCTATTTACTCAATCGAGCGTGCGACCAATCGCCGTAACGTGGTTCTACTGCGTATGCTTGATGAGAAATACATTACTCAAGATGAATACGAGCAAGCACGAGCTGAAGAGATTGTCTCCCGTTATCACGGCGCTGAAATCGAGCTAAGTGCGCCATATGTCGCTGAGCTTGCTCGCGCATGGATGGTCTCTCGCTATGGTGAAGAAGAAGCCTATACCTCAGGCATGAGAATCTACACCACCGTCGATTCAAAACTGCAGGCTGCAGCCAACGACTCAGCAATCAAAAACCTACTCGCTTACGATGAGCGTCATGGTTACCGTGGTGCTGAGAAAGTACTGTGGAAAGATGGCCAAACAGGGTTTGATGAACAGAAAATTGATAAGACGCTAGATAATGTGCCGACCTACGGTGAACTACTCCCTGCAGTCGTCACTAAAGTGGAAAACAAGCAAGCGACTATCTGGGTTAAAAATCAGGGTGAACAGACTCTGAATTGGGATGGTATCAAGTGGGCACGTAAGTTCCTGACTGATGACCGTCAAGGTCCACCACCATCGAACGCAAAAGACGTTCTGGCGGCCGGCGAGCAGATCTGGGTACGTCAGGTACAAATCACTGCTGATAACGAGCAGGCGACCTTTGCGTGGCACTTAAGTCAGGTTCCAAATGCCAATACAGCCTTCGTAGCAATGAATCCAGAGAATGGTGCGGTACTGTCTCTGGTGGGCGGATTTAACTTTGTGCACAACAAATTTAACCGTGCAACCCAGTCTGTACGTCAGGTAGGTTCAAGTATTAAACCATTTATCTACTCTGCGGCTATCGATAAGGGCATGACCTTAGCATCTCTAGTCAATGATGCACCAATTAACCAGTGGGATAAGAGTCAGGGTACGGCATGGCGTCCAAAGAACTCGCCACCGACTTATGTTGGCCCTACTCGTCTTCGTATTGGCTTAGCTCAATCGAAAAACGTTATGGCGGTACGTGTACTGCGTGAAGTTGGCTTAGACGAAACCCGTGAGTACTTAACCCGTTTCGGCTTTGATATTGACCAACTTCCTCGCTCAGAAACTATCGCTCTGGGTGCAGGCAGCCTAACGCCAATCAAGATGGCACAAGGTTTCTCGGTTTTCGCCAACGGTGGTTACTATGTTGAACCTTTCTACATCAGTCGCGTAGAAGGTCCATTTGGCGATCTTGAGTTCGAAGCATCTCCTAAGACCATCTGTCAGCAGGACTGTGAAGCTCAGGAAAGCATCGTTAATGAGTTCGCTGAACAAGACATTACAGAAGAGCAACAGCCGCAATATGCTCCTCAGGTTATTTCCGAGCAGACTGCCTTCCTGGTACGTGAAATGATGTACAGCAACGTATGGGGTGGTGGTAACTGGCGTGATGGTACTGGTTGGAATGGTACTGGTTGGCGAGCGCAGGCTCTTAAACGTCGCGATATCGGTGGTAAAACAGGTACTACCAACGACTCTAAAGATGCTTGGTACAACGGTTATGGCCCAGGCATGGTCGCTATCGCTTGGGTTGGATTCGATGACCACAACCGTAAGTTAGGTAAGACCAAGCCAAACAGCAATCTGGCGCAGAATCCAATTTCGGGTGCTGAAGCAGGTGCTAAAACAGCTCAACCAGCTTGGGTAGACTTTATGCACAGCGCTTTGGTTGGCGTTCCTGAGCACTCTAAAGAGATTCCACCAGGGATTGTTCGTGTCCGTATCGACAGAGACACTGGTCTACTGACCAACAAGTTTGATTCTAGCTCTATGTTCGAGTACTTCCTCGAAGGCACTGAGCCAACAGAATATGTGTCCAATGAAATCACTGACAGCATCTATACCTCAGAAGATGGTGGAGAGGAGCTATTCTAAGCAAATAAAAAGGGGGTGATGTACCGACATCATCCCCTTTTTTTATTCATAACGACTACAAATGGACTGGCTCCAATTGGTGAGAGATCGCTTCAGCTAGCTGCTCAAAGCGGGTACGCAGTGGCGAACCAGGACGGTAAGCTAAAACCAGACTGCGCGAAGGCACCGGATTGGTCGCCTTTACATAGCATACGCCATCTTTTTGCTTCTCTTTAGGAAGAGACAATTCAGGCAGCAGCGTAATACCCGCTCCTGCTGCAACCATATTACGTAACGTCTCCAGACTGGTCGCTTTAAAGCGCTCATCATCTTTCGCTCCTGCAGCAAAACAGAACCCTAGCGCCTGGTCGCGCAGACAGTGACCGTCACCTAATGCCAATACGGTTTTGCCATTTAGCTCCAGCATATCGAGCTCATCTAATTTAGCCCATTCATGGTCGCATGGCACCGCAACACTTAACGGTTCGTTATAGATTTCAATCTCTTTAAATGGAGCCGTCTCAGCCACTGCCGCCAAAACAAGGCAATCCAATTTGCCATCTTCTAGTTGACGCACCAACTGGTGAGTTTGTGCCTCATGAAGAAACAGCTCTAAGTCGGGGAACTGCTCTTTTAGCATAGGGACGATTTTTGGTAACAGGTACGGTCCGACCGTTGGAATGAAACCGATATGCATCGGTCCGACCATATCGCCAGCCTGACCGCTCGCCATATCTTTAAAGGTCTTCACCTCCGATAAAATCCGTTTCGCCTGATCAACCAGTTGTAGGCCCGCATCGGTAAACAGCACCCGACGGCTGCTTCTTTCTAACAATGCTGTCCCTAGCTCATCTTCCAGTTTACGTATCTGACCACTCAGCGTCGGCTGGCTGACAAAACACGCTTCAGCAGCCTTACGGAAATGCTTATGCTCAGCCAGAGCAACTAAGTACTCAAAATCTCGGATATTCATAGTTGGTTACTTCCCCACCCTTTTAGATAGAAAACATCTATCAAAACCATAGCATTAAACGATTAGAGCTATCAAAGAATTTCTTTAATAATAACTTCATCGAAACAGAGCACAGTCAGAAAGCTGATAAGACTCAAAAACAAATTTAACAAAATCAAAAAGGAAACAAATATGTTTGCATCTAAAGAAGGTCAAAACGTACCACAAGTTACTTTCCCAACTCGTCAAGGTGATGCATGGGTTAACGTAACAAGCGATGAGCTGTTTAATGGCAAAACTGTCCTAGTATTCAGCCTGCCAGGTGCGTTTACTCCGACTTGTTCATCAAGCCACCTACCTCGTTACAATGAGCTATTCCCTGTATTTAAAGAGCACGGTGTTGACGAAATCCTATGTGTATCTGTAAACGACACATTCGTTATGAACGCATGGAAACAGGACCAAGAAGCAGAGAACATTACCTTCATTCCTGACGGTAACGGCGAGTTCACTGACGGTATGGGTATGCTAGTTGATAAGAACGACCTTGGCTTCGGCAAACGTTCATGGCGCTACAGCATGCTGGTTAAAGATGGCGTAGTAGAGAAAATGTTCATTGAACCAAACGAGCCAGGCGACCCGTTCAAAGTATCTGACGCTGACACTATGCTTGCGCACATCGCTCCTGACTACAAAACACAAGAATCTATCACTGTGTTTACTAAGCCAGGCTGCCCATTCTGTGCAAAAGCGAAACAAAACCTGATTGATCACGGTCTTCAGTATGAAGAAGTGGTTCTGGGTAAAGATGCAACAACAGTAAGCCTACGTGCTGTAACGGGTCGTTCAACCGTTCCTCAAGTCTTCATCGGTGGTAAACACATCGGTGGTAGTGAAGAGCTAGAAGCTTACCTGGGTTAATTAACGAACCGAAACCCTCAGTCTCCCGTTACCGCTAAGGTACGGGGGACACCCCTCAAACACTTCTACATCAGTCTCGATAACTAGTTGTCTCAGGGTAGTCCCACTAGTTATCCAGATTGTTACAAACACAGATTCACATCTCCAGGTTTCATCAGCCAGATAAAACTTGGTAGCAAAAAGCGAGACCCGATTATGAAACAGTTAAATGTCGATGTTGCCGTTATTGGTGGTGGTACAGCAGGTTTAGGCGCATACCGCGCAGCAAAAGCGCATACAGATAGCGTAGTGATGATTGAAGGCGGTCCTTACGGTACCACTTGTGCACGCGTAGGTTGCATGCCATCTAAGCTATTGATCGCAGCTGCTGAAAGTGTTCACCAAATCGAAAAAGCACCGGGATTTGGTGTTCACCCTCAAGGTGAAATCGTGATTAATGGCCGTGAAGTAATGGATCGTGTAAAACGTGAACGTGACCGTTTTGTCGGTTTTGTACTTGAAGGTGTCGATGAGATCCCAGCAGAAGACAAGATTGCTGGTTACGCAAAGTTTATCGACAACAACACCTTAGTCGTTGATGATCACACTCAGATCAATGCCAAACGTATCGTTATCGCAACAGGATCTCGCCCAGCTTACCCTGCAGTGTGGAATGAACTTGGTGATCGTTTGATCATTAATGATGACGTATTCAACTGGGATGATCTTCCTGAGTCTGTTGCGGTATTCGGCCCAGGTGTCATTGGCCTTGAATTGGGTCAATCACTCCACCGATTAGGGGTAAAAGTGAAGCTATTCGGCCTTGGTGGTCAGGTTGGTCCAATCACAGACCCTGAAGTAATGGCTTACGCTGACAAAACCTTCAAGCAAGAGTTTTACTTGGATGCAGACGTAAAAATCGAAAGCATGAAGCGCATCGATGGTACTGATAAAGTCGAAATTCTGTTTATCAACCACCAAGGCGAACTGGAAAGCTTTATTGTTGATTACGTGCTTGCCGCAACAGGTCGTCGTCCGAATGTCGACAAACTGGGTCTTGAAAACACCTCTGTAGAGCTGGATGAACGTGGCGTGCCCGTTGCGGAACACTACACACTGCAAACATCGGTCGAAAGCATCTTCATTGCAGGTGATGCAAGCAACCAGATTCCACTGTTGCATGAAGCCGCTGACCAGGCACGCATTGCTGGTGATAATGCAGGTCGTTTCCCGGATATTCGTGCAGGCTTACGTCGCTCGCCAATTTCAGCTGTCTTCTCTGACCCGCAAATCGCTATGGTTGGTGAGACCTATAAGCAGCTAACCACTCGTTTAGGTAATTGTGGCTGTTTCGCCACCGGTGAAGTGTCATTCGAAAACCAAGGCCGCTCGCGCGTGATGCTACGTAACAAAGGTATCCTTCACGTTTACGGAGAACAGGGGACAGGTCGCTTCCTTGGAGCAGAAATGATGGGGCCGAATGCAGAGCATTTAGCACACCTGCTAGCATGGGCACACCAGAACAAGATGACGGTCTCTGAGATGTTAGATATGCCTTTCTATCATCCGGTTATCGAAGAGGGTGTACGAACAGCCCTGCGTGACCTGAACGCTAAGCTACACCTTGGCCCAGAAATGATTAAGCACTGTCTGGACTGTGGCCCGGGTTGCTAATAAAAACAAAAAAA
>NZ_AEVS01000095.1 GCF_000189255.1 Vibrio brasiliensis LMG 20546
ACACAGCGTCAACCCTTTTCTTTTAAATTCAAAAAATTAGCTAGTACTGCCTGCAACTTTCGACTCGCTCGCCACAAGCTCCTCTCGAAGTCCGATCTCGACTCTCGCAGCGAAGCGTTCTAAATTCTCGCTCTATAAAAAAAGCCCCAGTCTTTCGACTGGGGCTTTATAAGCTATCTAGCTAACGTTAAGAATTACTTCTTCTCGTTACGCTCTTTAACTTCTGCGATTACTTGCTCAGCAACGTTTGCTGGACATGGTGCGTATTGACCGAACTCCATAGAGAACTGACCACGACCAGAAGTGATAGTACGTAGGTGACCGATGTAGCCAAACATTTCTGATAGAGGAACGTCAGCTTTAATACGAACGCCTGTAGTACCAGCTTGTTGGTCTTTGATCATACCACGACGACGGTTAAGGTCACCGATTACGTCACCAACGTTGTCTTCTGGAGTGAATACGTCAACGTTCATGATTGGCTCAAGAAGTTGTGCACCCGCTTTAGGCATAGACTGACGGAATGCGCCTTTAGCAGCGATTTCGTAAGCGATAGCTGAAGAGTCAACTGCGTGGAAGCCACCGTCGAATAGTTCAACTTCTACGTCTAGAGTTGGGAAGCCAGCTAGAACACCAGTTTCCATCATAGATGCGAAACCTTTCTCTACTGCAGGCCAGAATTCTTTAGGTACGTTACCACCAACTACTGTTGAAGAGAACGTGAAGCCTGAGTTTGGCTGACCAGGGCGGATACGGTAGTCGATCTTACCGAACTGACCAGAACCACCAGACTGCTTCTTGTGCGTGTAGCTATCTTCAACTGCTTGAGTGATAGTTTCACGGTAAGCTACCTGTGGAGCACCTACTTCTAGCTCAACGCCGTAAGTACGCTTAAGGATGTCTACCTTGATGTCTAGGTGAAGTTCACCCATACCTTTCAGGATAGTTTCGCCAGACTCTTCGTCAGTCTCAACCTGGAATGATGGGTCTTCTGCAACCATCTTACCGATAGCGATACCCATCTTCTCTGAACCGCCTTTATCTTTTGGCGTTACAGCGATAGAGATTACTGGTTCTGGGAAGATCATAGCTTCTAGAGTACATTCGTGCTTAGGATCACATAGAGTGTGACCTGTTTGAACGTTCTTCATACCAACGATAGCGATGATGTCACCAGCTTGCGCTTCAGTAAGTTCGTTACGCTCATCAGCTTGCATCTCACACATACGACCGATACGCTCAGTCTTACCTGTTGCTGAGTTAAGGATAGTGTCACCCTTCTTCAGACGGCCAGAGTAGATACGTACGAACGTTAGAGCACCAAAACGGTCATCCATGATCTTGAATGCTAGCGCTTTTAGTGGCTCATCTGCAGATACTAGAGCTACGTCACCAGTTGGCTCACCAGTTTCAGGATCTGTTAGAGGCTGAGGATCAACTTCGTCTGGAGCTGGTAGGTAATCTACAACAGCGTCTAGGATAAGCTGCATGCCTTTGTTTTTGAATGCAGAACCACAGAAAGTTGGGAAGAACGCTAGGTCACGAGTACCCTTACGGATACAACGCTTAAGGTCTTCGATAGAAGGCTCCTCACCTTCCATGTAAGCTTCCATTAGGTCGTCGTCTTGCTCTACAGCAGTTTCAACTAGCTCTTCACGGTATGCTTCTAGATCATCAACCATGTCCGCTGGAACATCTTGAATTTCGAAGTTTTCTGGAAGACCAGTTTCGTCCCATACGTAAGCTTTGCGGTTTAGAACGTCTACAACACCAACGAAATCGTCTTCACGACCGATTGGCAGAGTCATTACTAGTGGGTTTGCACCAAGAACGTTTTTCACTTGATCAACTACGTTGAAGAAGTCTGCACCCATACGGTCTAGTTTGTTTACGAAGATCAGACGAGCAACTTCTGAATCGTTCGCGTAGCGCCAGTTAGTCTCTGACTGAGGCTCAACACCACCAGAACCACAGAATACACCGATACCACCGTCAAGAACTTTAAGTGAACGGTATACTTCTACTGTAAAGTCAACGTGTCCCGGAGTATCGATAACGTTTAGGCGGTGGCCATTCCACTCACAAGTTACGGCAGCAGACTGGATTGTGATACCACGCTCAGCTTCCTGCTCCATGAAGTCAGTTGTAGACTCACCGTCGTGTACTTCACCAGTTTTGTGGATTTTACCAGTAAGCTTAAGGATACGCTCAGTGGTGGTAGTTTTACCCGCATCAACGTGCGCGAAAATACCAATGTTTCTGTACTTTGATAAATCTGCCATTGTCTTACTCTGTTTATAAGGTATAAATTGCGCGCAGAGTATATCACAATCTGTCAAGACTGATACCCTTGCATGCGCTGTATGTAAAAAAAACTTTTCTCACCAATACTAGCAGGTAAATCACATTTTATATGGCAAATTTACGCTTATTGATTAAGTTTTCTCAGAATAAAAATGCTGCTCATTCGATGATAAGCAGCATCTCATATTTTGCTTTTGCCCTTTGATTAACGAGGACAAATCTCCGACTCTGGGAAGAAGAACTCGATTTCACGAGCCGCTGATTCCGGGCTATCTGAGCCGTGAACTGAATTATAGCGCATGCTTACTGCGTAATCAGCACGAATCGTTCCGCATGCCGCTTCTTCAGGGTTAGTTTTACCCATCAACTCACGGTAACGAGCAATCGCGTTCTCACCTTCAAGTACCTGAACCATGATTGGACCAGAAGTCATGAATTCTTTTAGTGCAGGGAAAAACTCTTTGCCTTCATGTTCAGCGTAAAAGCCACTTGCCTGCTCTTCAGTCAAGCGAACCATTTTCGCTGCAATGATTTGTAGACCCGCTTTTTCGATACGGTGGTAAATCTCACCGATAAGGTTGCGTTCTACTGCATCGGGCTTAACGATAGAAAAAGTTCTTTCTAGAGCCATAAGATATCCTTTCGTTTTCTTTGTTGTAATAGAAGAGGCTCTGCGGCCTCTTAAAGTTATTTACTTGCTTGCTGAAGCAGTAAACCAGCTAAGCTGCGTACACCAACACCGGTTGCACCCGCAGCCCATTTATCTGTCGCTGCTTTACGGTAAGTCGCAGCACAGTCAAAGTGAAGCCAACCTTTCTTGTAATCCTCTACGAAGTAAGAAAGGAATGCTGCTGCTGTACTTGCACCTGGCGAGTAATCACCGCTGCTGATGTTAGAAAGATCAGCAAAGTTTGATGGCAACATACCACGGTGGAAGTCAGCCAGAGGTAGCGGCCATAGACCTTCTTTCTCTTCACGAGCAGCAGTTAGCGCTTGATGAGAGAGTTCTTCGTCAAAGCTCATTAGCGCGTGGTAATCGTTACCCAGTGCATTTTTCGCCGCGCCAGTCAGGGTGGCACAATCAATAATCAGTTCTGGGTTCTGCTCACTGGCGTAGATTAGTCCATCCGCAAGCACAAGGCGACCTTCGGCGTCCGTATTCATGATCTCAACGGTCTTACCGTTCTTGTAAGTAATAATGTCGCCCAGTTTAAGCGCACGACCAGATATCATGTTCTCAGCACAGCAAAGGATCAGTTTTACGCGTTTATTAAGACCGCGCATGATAGCAAGACCTAAGCCACCAGTAATGGTACCAGAACCACCCATGTCCGCTTTCATTGCTGTCATAAAACCAGATGGCTTAATGCTGTAACCGCCAGAATCAAAAGTAATACCTTTACCAACCAGACAAGCAAACACTGGCGCGTTTTCGTCACCTGTTGGGTTAAAGTCCAGTTGAAGCATTGCAGAAGTGCGTTCTGAGCCGCGACCTACGGCATAGATACCTTGCCAGCCTTCAGACAATAGGTCTTTGTCTTTTACGACACGTGCTGTCACTGTACCTTCCGGTGCGACAGACTTGATAAATTCAGCCGCCATAGTCGCTAGTTGGCGTGGAGCAACTTCTTCCGCAGGCTTGTTAATAATGTCACGCGTGAAATCTGTCGCTTTAATACGAGCAGTCAGCTCTGATTGATCCGCTTCTGCCAGCGGTTGCCATTCAAGTTGATTGGCTTTCTTAGGTCCACGGTAACCTTGATGAAACGCCCATACACTTTCAAGATCCCAACCTTCACCGGCTAGGGAAACAGAAGCAATCCCTTGACCATCAAGCTTGCGAGCTGCCTGTTGAATTGCGCCAAGATCATGCCCTTTGCCTAGGTGGATTGTCGCACCTTTATCTGCAAATGAAACAATCGCTTTCTCACCCCAATGCGGTGCAGCAGCGTCTTGACTTAAAAATACTGACATCTGTGTAGACATGGTTTCTCCTTGTCTGAACTGGCGTTGCCTACGCCTTTTTCTGTTTACCCTCGGATGTTAACACTTTAATGTGAAATTGATAAAAAAACGGACCATAAGGTCCGTTATTTTTAGTAAATTTTGTTAACTGCGATGGGTTTCCAGTTAAGGCTAATCCATTTCATCCATCCAGCACAGGATCACTGCTTCGAGTATCTTCTCATTAGAGCGATTTGGTTCATCATCAAACTCGTCTAATTCAGTAATCCACTGGTGAAGATCGGTAAAACGTACAGTTTTAGGATCTGTCTCAGGAAACTTATCGCATAACTCAATCGCAATATCGCGTGAATCTGTCCATTTCATTGCTTACCTTCCTTACTTTTGCGTCACGACTTGTTGGTCGAGCAGACGATTAATGATCTTCTGACGCGTGGTTCAGTGTGTACTTAGGAATTTCGACGACGAGATCTTCATCAGCCACTTTCGCCTGACAACCCAGACGAGATTCAGGCTCAAGACCCCACGCTTTATCCAGCATGTCATCTTCCAGCTCGTCACTCTCTTCTAGGGAATCAAAACCTTCACGGATCACAACGTGGCAAGTAGTACATGCACAAGATTTTTCACATGCGTGTTCAATGCCAATGCCGTTCTTTAATGCAACATCAAGAACTGTGTCACCTGTATTTGCTTCTAAAACCGCGCCCTCTGGGCATAAATCTTCGTGCGGTAATACAATAATCTTAGGCATAACTCTATCTCTTAAATATCATCTACTGATTGACCTGACAGTGCAGCTCGAATCGATTTATCCATGCGGCGAGAAGCAAACTCCTGGCTCGCCTTATCGGTATCTTTGATACCTTGTTCAATTGCGTCTGCGCTATCGCCATTTCGTAGTTCGATTAATGATTCGATAGCCTTAAGCAGCTCTTGTCGCTCTTGTTCAGACAGTAATTCATCACCATCAGCCTGCATCGCGGCGATTAAGCCTTCAATAACACGGTCTGCTTCGACACGCTGCTCTGCTAAAGCACGCGCCTGCATATCTTCTTTAGCATGGGTCATTGAATCGCGTAGCATGTTCGCAACTTCATCATCGCTCAATCCGTAAGATGGCTTAACCTGAATTTCAGACTGAACACCGGTGCTCTTTTCCATTGCCGTTACTGACAGAAGGCCATCTGCATCGACTTGGTAAGTCACACGAATATGTGCTGCACCCGCCGCCATCGCAGGGATACCTTTCAGAGAGAAGCGAGCTAATGAACGGCAGTCATCAACCATTTCACGTTCACCTTGTACGACGTGAACACTCATCGCCGTTTGGCCATCTTTGAAAGTGGTAAATTCTTGGGCACGAGCAACTGGGATGGTGGTATTACGCGGAACGATTTTCTCAACCAGTCCCCCCATGGTCTCAATGCCTAGCGACAATGGGATCACATCAAGCAGTAACATTTCTGAATCCGGCTTGTTACCTGCCAAAATATCGGCCTGAATACCTGCGCCAATGGCGACGACTTCATCAGGGTTGATGCTGGTTAAAGGCTTACGGCCAAAGAAATCACCCACCATTTCACGCACTAATAATGTACGAGTAGAGCCACCAACCATCACGACTTCAAGCACATCTTCTGCATCAACTTCAGCATCTTTCAGAGCGCGGCGGCAAGACATCAGTGTTTTCTTTACTAATGGCTGAATTAGCGCTTCGAATTCTTCACGCGTGACGGTGCCAGTCCAACCTAACACTTCAACATCAACACTGCTCTGTTCAGAAAAAGCAATCTTAGTCGCCGTTGCTACGTTAAGTACAATACGGTTGTGTTCGGCGGATAACGGCGTCGTTAAACCTGCTTTTTCAATCAGGTAGTCTGCGAACAAGTGGTCAAAGTCATCACCGCCCAGCGCAGAATCGCCACCAGTAGCAAGAACCTCAAATACACCTTTTGACAGGCGCAGAATGGAGATATCAAATGTACCACCACCAAGGTCATAAACGGCAATCACGCCTTCCTGACCAGAATCAAGACCGTAAGCAATCGCAGCAGCAGTTGGCTCATTGAGTAAGCGCAGAACATGTAACCCCGCTAGCTTAGCCGCGTCTTTAGTACCTGCTCGCTGAGCATCATCAAAGTAAGCCGGCACTGTGATAACCACACCCGCTAGCTCACCACCCAATGTCTGTTCAGCACGCTGACCTAATGTTCTTAGAATATCAGCAGATACTTCAATTGGGTTTTTATCGCCATTCGCAGTTTGAATGACAGGTAAACCAGTTTCACTCGCTTTAAATTGGTAAGGAGAACTTGGGTAACGAGTTTTAATATCTTCTAGTGAACGACCTAATAGACGTTTTACAGAAATAATAGTGTTAACTGGGTCCACTTCTGCTTGGTCTTTTGCTGCGTAACCAACGAGCGGTGTTTCACCTGAATAGTTCACAACCGAAGGCAAAATACTTTGCCCCTGTTGATCTTTTAGTGTCGCGGCATCACCACTACGAACAGACGCAACCAAAGAGTTTGTTGTACCTAAATCGATACCAGCTGCAAGTTTATGCTCATGGGGTGCCGAGCTTTGACCCGGTTCTGCAATTTGAAGTAGTGCCATGGGTGGTCCTTGTTTTTCACTAGCCGAGGAGCTTGTCTTCCACTAGTTCGATTTCGTTTTTAAGTTTGGCAATAAATTTTAACTTACGGACTCGGTCAGCGGCTTGCTGCCAGTCAGAGTCGTTAAGCTCCTGTTCAACTGCAGCGAGTTGCTGCTTAAACATTTTGCTCACTTTAGATTCAAAGTCGAACAGAGCTTCCTCAGGATCCGAGCTTGCTGAAATATCTTCAAGTTCTTCGCGCAGTTCCATTTGTTCCATCAAGAACATAGGATCTTGCAGGGTTTGTTGCTCGCCTCTAATCTCGACACCATTTTGTGCCAGCATGTATTCTGCACGTGTTATTGGCTTTTTCAGCACTTGGTAAGCATCGTTAATTTCAGCGGCTTTTTGCACTGCCATTAAACGGTCACGTTCAGACGCAGTCGCAAAATTATCTGGATGGAACTGTTTTTGAAGTTCACGGAACTGTGAAGAAAGAAGGCTACCATCCAGCTGAAACTGACTTGGTAGCCCAAATAATTCAAAGTAATTCATGGAGTGTTCAGTCCTTGGGAATAACCCTGTGGACCTGAACGCCCACAGGTACTATCAATTAAACGTTGAAGCTTTCACCACAACCACATTCGCTTTTAGCATTTGGGTTATTGAATTCAAAACCCTCATTCAAGCCTTCTTTAACGTAATCCAATTCAGTGCCATCTAAGTACACAAGGCTTTTTTGATCGATAATCACTTTTACGCCTTCGTGTTCAAACACTGAGTCTTCTTCGTTTAGCTCATCAACAAACTCAAGAACATATGCCATACCAGAACAGCCAGTCGTTTTTACACCCAAGCGTAAACCAATGCCTTTGCCTCGGTTTTCTAAGAATGTTCTAACGCGACTTGCCGCGGTTTCTGTCATTGTAATGGCCATACTGCACCCTAGTTTGTCTATATTGCGAATGGAATAGGAGGAATTAACCTCCCATTATATACGTATTACTTATTCTTGGTGTTTTTTCTTGTAGTCAGCAACTGCCGCTTTGATTGCGTCTTCTGCTAGGATTGAGCAGTGAACTTTCACAGGAGGAAGTTCTAGCTCTTCAGCAATCTCAGCATTTTTAATCGCTGCTGCTTCATCAATGCTTTTGCCTTTAACCCACTCAGTAACCAGTGAGCTAGATGCGATCGCACTACCACAACCGTATGTTTTAAATTTCGCATCTTCGATAATACCTTCTGGTGTTACCTTGATTTGAAGCTTCATTACGTCACCACATGCAGGAGCACCAACCATGCCGCTACCTACTGCTGGATCTTCTTTGTCAAATGAACCAACGTTACGTGGGTTCTCGTAGTGATCGATTACTTTTTCGCTATATGCCATGATAATTTACCTCGAATCCTCTATTAATTCCTGGGAATAACCTGCGATTAATGGTGTGCCCATTCAACCGTATCTAGGTCGATTCCTTCCTTGTACATATCCCATAGAGGAGACATGTCACGCAGCTTAATTACTGCGGTACGAATTTGTTCAATTGCGTAGTCAATTTCTTCTTCTGTCGTGAAACGACCAAATGAGAAACGAACTGAGCTGTGTGCTAATTCATCGTTCAGGCCAAGTGCACGAAGAACGTATGAAGGCTCTAAGCTTGCCGAAGTACACGCACTACCTGAAGAAACCGCTAGGTCTTTCAGCGACATAAGCAGTGACTCACCTTCAACAAAAGCAAAGCTTACGTTTAGGTTGTGTGGTACACGTTGCTCTAAGTCACCGTTAACAGTGACCGCTTCTAGATCTTTTACGCCATCAAGTAGACGGTTGCGTAGTGCTAGAGCATGGTCGAAATCTTTCTGCATATCTTCTTTAGCAATGCGGAATGCTTCGCCCATACCAACGATTTGGTGAGTAGGCAGGGTACCTGAACGGAAACCACGCTCGTGACCACCACCGTGCATTTGTGCTTCCAGGCGGATACGAGGTTTACGACGGACATACAGTGCACCGATACCTTTAGGACCGTAAATCTTGTGTGCAGACATAGAGATAAGATCAACTTTCATCTCTTGTACGTCGATTGGTAGCTTGCCTGCAGACTGAGCAGCATCTACGTGGAACACAATCTTGCGCTCACGACATAGTTCACCGATTGATGAGATATCCTGGATAACGCCGATTTCGTTGTTAACGTGCATAATTGAAACTAGAACTGTGTCATCACGCATCGCAGCTTCAAGCTTCTTAAGATCGATCAGACCATTTGATTCTGGCTCAAGGTAAGTCACCTCAAAACCTTCACGCTCAAGTTGACGACATGGATCCAGAACTGCTTTGTGTTCTGTTTTGCAAGTAATTACGTGCTTGCCTTTCTTCGAGTAGAAGTGAGCTGCACCTTTAATTGCAAGGTTGTCTGACTCAGTCGCACCCGAAGTGAATACGATTTCACGTGGATCTGCGTTTAGTAGATCTGCAATTTGCTCACGAGCAGTATCTACTGCTTCTTCTGCCTGCCAGCCGTAGCGGTGTGAACGTGACGCTGGGTTGCCAAACGTACCGTCCATAGTCATGTACTGAACCATTTTTTCAGCTACACGAGGATCAACAGGACAGGTCGCTGAATAATCTAGATAAATAGGCAGTTTCATTCTCTACTCCAATGTAACAGGCAAACCGCTTAAGAGCGGACGTTAACACCGATGGGCGCGGTGCTTGTATTTTTATTAGCAAACCCATGATTAACGGCAAGATCGATATCTTGTCGATCTGAAATTTCTAAGACTTCGTTATCTTTCATCAACTCACCAAGAGTGATGTTATTCAAGAAGTCACTAATGCGTGAACTTAAATCGCGCCATAAGGTGTGGGTCAGACAGCGTGAGCCGCCTTGGCAATCCCCTTTACCATTACATTTAGTAGCATCGACTGATTCGTCCACTGCTGCGATTACAGTACCAATCGCAATCGAGTATGCGTCTTCACCTAAGCGGTAACCACCACCTGGTCCACGAACACTCGCAACTAAACCAGCTTTACGTAACTTAGAAAAAAGCTGCTCTAGATAAGATAATGAAATACCCTGACGCTCTGAAATATCAGCCAGAGGTACTGGGTTTTGCTGTGAGTGCAGAGCCACATCTAACATGGCTGTCACTGCGTATCTTCCTTTAGATGTAAGTCTCATATAACACCATATCCACACCGTTTATGTGGTAAGAATTTTGTCATACCTGACTAAAATGGTCAAGTATTTAATTGACTGTTTTAGTCAGGTATTTAACCATTTTCAATATGGGGTTATAACTTACTTGGAGATACGCTTTTCGATCGCAGTCAACACACCACGAAGGATATTTAATTCTTGCGCTTCAGGTCTTGCTCGGTTGAACAAACGACGCAGTTTGTTCATCACCTTACCTGGCTGTTCTTCACTGATAAACTGGGTATCCTTTGCCACTTTTTCAAGGTGTGTAAAGAACAATTCCAACTCTTTATGTCTTGGATATTCTGCTTCTTCCGGTTTGGCATACTGGCTTTGCTCATGCTGCAAGTAAGCCATACGGACTTCGTAACTTAGGGTCTGCACCGCCATCGCTAAGTTAAGTGAACTGTACTCTGGGTTAGCAGGAATACACACGTGGTAGTGACAGGTTTGTAACTCATCGTTGGTCAGCCCTGTACGCTCACGACCAAATACCAGCGCAACCGGTGAGTTCTGTCCTTCAGCAACAAATTTCTCACCACACTCTCTTGGTTCCAACATTGGCCACTCTAATGTTCGTGAACGCGCACTCGAGCCAACAACTAAAGCACAGTCAGCAACAGCTTCACTTAGAGTGTTAACAATAGTGGCACTTTGCGCGATATCCGCAGCACCTGCCGCCAACGCAATCGCCTGTTCATCAACGCTACACTGAGGGTCAACCAGAACGAGATTCGACAAGCCCATGACTTTCATTGCGCGAGCCGCAGAACCAATGTTGCCAGAGTGAGAAGTACCTACCAGGACGACTTTTACGTTGTTGAGCATTAAAGATTTCCAAGAGTAATATTAAAGCTGCAAGATAGTATCATATACCTGACTAAAATGGTCAGACCCTTTTGGCGATAAAAACTAAAAGTGCAAAAATTAACCACTTCCATTTGGGCATTATTCTGGTATACTGCCGCCCGTTTTTCTGTTCTTTAACATCCGTTGGGAAATTAGTATGCATCCAATGCTTAATATCGCTATTCGTGCTGCACGAAAAGCTGGCAACCATATTGCTAAATCTTTAGAAAATGCTGAGAAGATCGAATCTACTCAGAAAGGCACGAATGACTTTGTTACTAACGTAGACAAAGAAGCGGAAACTATCATCATCGATACGATCAAGGCGTCTTACCCTGATCACTCTATCGTTGCTGAAGAAAATGGCGTCATCGAAGGTAAAGACCAAGACGTTCAATGGATCATCGACCCACTGGATGGCACAACAAACTTTGTAAAAGGTTTGCCACACTTCTCTGTATCTATCGCAGTTCGCATTAAAGGCAAAACTGAAGTTGCGTGTGTATACGACCCAATGCTAAACGAGCTATTCACTGCACAACGTGGTGCTGGTGCTCAGCTAAACAATGCTCGTATCCGCGTTAAGCAGCTAAAAGACCTTCAAGGCACTGTTCTGGCAACAGGTTTCCCATACAAGCAGAAGCAACACTCTGAATCTTACTTCAAGATCATGTCTTCTCTATTTGTAGATTGCGCAGACTTCCGTCGCACTGGTTCTGCTGCTCTAGACCTATGCTACCTTGCAGCTGGCCGCGTTGATGGTTTCTTTGAGCTTGGCCTAAAACCTTGGGACATCGCTGCTGGTGAACTGATTGCTCGTGAAGCTGGTGCTATCGTGACTGACTTTGCTGGCGGCACTGAGTACATGAAGTCAGGTAACCTTGTAGCGTCAAGCGCTCGCGGTGTTAAAGGTATGCTTAAGCACATCCGTGAAAACGGTAACGAAGCAATCCTTAAGTAATTATCTGCACAGCTGATATTTTAAAAGCCACTCAATTGAGTGGTTTTTTTATACCTGCAATAAGCTGTAGGCAATGGATTGAACAGTCGTAAGAACTATCTTAATTATCAATAACAATTAAACAGATAACATTATTGCGTTCTGAACTCACCGATAATCACGCAAATTCATTGATTAAGTTAGTTCAGCGATTATGAAAAGAAGGAGCTTACTAAAAGTATTTCCGCTTACCTTTCTTCCCTCTTCACTGCTACAAGGGTGCAATCCTTTGGAGCAACAAGGTAAACGAGCGGCCGATCGTTACGTCGAGATTGGCGAACCTCCCTTTAAGAAAACCAACGCTTTTTCTCTCCTGTCAGGTAGTCAAATCCCGAACGATACTGTCAATCTCGTCGTGATGGGAGACTCCGGTGTCGCTAATGACGAACAAAAACAAGTTAGCGACATGATAGCCAACTACCACCAACAATATCCCGTAGATGTGATCATACATACCGGAGATATTATCTACCCCGATGGACTAAGCTCTCCCGACGATACGTTAGGTTATAGCCACTTTGAAGATTACTACCTACGTCCAGAGCTGATGAAAGCCGACTCTCAACCAGTGCCAATATACGCGGTTTTAGGCAACCATGACCATTATGGTGATGCTGATGCGATGATCGAATTTTCCAAGCAGCATAGCCAAGTACTTCAGCTTCCATCTCGTTACTACAAAGTAAACACCAAACATGCTGGCATAAACGGGGTAGAAACTGAAATCTTCTTTCTAGATAGCTACCCGATGACAAAAAACCGCACTCGGTATGAGCAAATTGCCTGGCTAGACCAACAACTCAATGCATCAACTGCAGAGAGAAAAATCATTGTCACTCATCACCCTTTACGGGTCTATGGCTACTACCACGACAACGCCTATCTGAAAGATACGATTGAAGTATTAGCCGAGCAATATGGTGTCTGCGTCTGCCTGGCTGGACACGATCACCAATTACAAATCCAAACCGGCAGTAATGGAATCACCTACTTAGTATCAGGGGCTGGCGGTGCAGCACTGAGATCTTCAGGAGTTGGCAGCGACAGCATTTTCTCAGCCGCTCAACATGGCGCTATCGCGATTCAGATTTCATCAAGTCATATCCGTTATATCCCACTAATCGAATTCAACTCGGAGTATCCAGACTATGAATACTACCGCCAATAAAGTGCTATTGATGGTGATGCTATTGTCTCCGTTTAGCAGTGCCGCCGGACAAGTGACAACAATAGACAGCTGGCTCGATAACTTCGACGTTCGAGGCTTGCTATCAAAGCAGTCGTTAAGCAGCAACGAAATCCCTTTTCAGGTCAAAGCCAGAATCGACTCTAGTAGTTGGTACGGTCTATACGCCTCAACAATGCTAGCCCATGAGCTGACATTTGTTGATTCCAATAAATTCAATTTGCTACAACTACATGCGCAGATTGGATTCAAATACCAAAACGACTTCAGTAATGCTGGTTTACGTGTAGGGATCTATTCCGGCCGAGAGTATATGTTCCTAAAATCCGCAACCCGACTTAGAACAGAGGACGTTGGGATTTCAGGGGCAATCTTCGGTGAGATAAAAGTCTCAGACAAGCTATGGCTTCATAGCAGCATTGAGCCAGAAAGTTGGTTAGATGGTCTGAACGTCGATCTCATTACCGGTCTGCAATACCAGTTGCTCAACACCTTAAGGCTAGGAGGTGTTATTAGTGTCGAACTACGCGATATGAAGTTCTCAGACTATCAGTATGGCGCAGGGGTGAGTCTCAATTATCAGTTTTAAAGGATTAACTGGAACGCTTCGCTATGCAAAACAGGAGCGGGCTTAACCCCGCTCTAGTGGATGAGCGGAATCCGCTGCTTTGCGAATTAATATTAAACCTACGTATTACAGAAAACAAAAAGGCCCTAGTCTTTCGACTAGAGCTTTCTTAAGTATGA
>NZ_AEVS01000094.1 GCF_000189255.1 Vibrio brasiliensis LMG 20546
ACCTACAGCATCAGTGAAAACATTCAGTTTGAAGGTGAAGACCTGTTTGCAATCGATAGTGAATCCGGTGAGATATCACTCACTGCTGCCGGTGTTGCCGCCTTTACTAACGACTTTGAGTTGGATGCCAACCTCCACACTATTACCGTGGTGGCGTCGGATGGCGATTTAGAAACAGAAGTTGAAGTTGATCTGATTGAGCTGGATGTCAACGAAGCGCCAGAGTTTGATGAGCCGGTAGGCGGTTATGAGTTCAGCTACAACGAGAATTCTACGGAAGATTACGTAATTGGTACAGTCACCGCGACCGATGAAGATGCGGGCGATGTGGTGACCTACAGCATCAGTGAAAACATTCAGTTTGAAGGCGAAGATCTGTTTGCAATCGATAGTGAATCCGGTGAGATTTCACTCACCGCCGCAGGGGTTGCCGCCTTTACCAACGATTTTGAGCTGGGTGCCAACCTCCACACCATTACCGTGGTGGCGTCGGATGGCGAGTTAGAAACAGAAGTTGAAGTGGACTTGATCGAGCTTGACGTTAATGAAGCGCCAGAGTTTGATGAGCCGGAAGGCGGCTATGAGTTCAGCTACAACGAGAATTCGACTGAAGATTATGTGATTGGCACCGTCACTGCGACCGATGAAGATGCGGGCGATGTCGTGACTTACAGTATCAGCCAGAATATTCAATTCGAAGGGCAAGATCTGTTTGAAATTAATAGCGAAAACGGACAAATTTCACTGACCGCAGCAGGGGTACTGGCGTTCACCAACAATTTCGAACTCCTTTCCAATGAGCACACCATTACGGTTATGGCGTCCGATGGTGAGTTAAACACAGAAGTGCTTGTTGATCTGAGCGAATTGGATGTAAATGAACTACCTGTCACCGAAGACTTCAATGTTGATGCGGGGGATGCGATCTTCGTGCCTATCGTCTTTGATTCCGATGATGAGTCACTCGATCATATCTCTGATGAGGACGATGACTTTAATGGCATCGAACTCAACGTGATGATCACTTCACTACCGCAATTCGGCACACTCCTTTACACCGATGACTTTGGCGAAACGCGTGTGATCACTGAAGCTGATTTGCATGTACTTGGAGAGGATATCGATCCGGCTAAACTGTTTGATCCTGATAACTTTACCTATGTTCCGGGTCCGGGAGAACCATTTGAGATCGGTTACAGTGGTGATCCAGATGACATCGTGCTTGACGAAGATGGCTTCTATAACTGGGGTGAGTGGGTCAGTGATACTGAACGTCTTATCACTCTCGACAATGGCAATACCATCGGGATATCGATAGAAGATAATAATGACAAGCCATTGAAACAGTACACCGGTGGTCCAGCACATGTAGGCTGGGGTATTGGTGATACCGATGGTAACGGTATGAACAAGCAAGAGACTCTTATCATCGACCTGAGTAACAACCCGCTAGATGTGGTGACATTTGGCCTGGATGGTATGGGAGGCTCCTTTAATACCAATAGTAATGTCTATGTTGAAGTGACGTATACCTTTGCTGATGGTACCACCCATGTCGAGCAATACCAGAAAGATGAAGGGGACGTCGGTAACGAGCAAATTCTTTACGAATTCAGTTACTCGTCACCTGACAATCCAATTGTGCAGATGGAGCTTACTTCGACAGGCGGCAATTGGGAGCTTCGCTACCTATCAGGTACTCAGGACATTACCGAAGACGTTACCTTTGACTATGTCGCTGTTGACTCTGAGCTTGCAGTCAGTAACGAGTCTACCGTCACTATTGACGTTTCAGACTCGCCTGAGTATGAAGTGTTGTCGGCAGCAGAAGGTGATGAACTTGATGCTGACTTAGGTAATCAGGTGATGCTAGGTGATGAGACCGATAACATGTTTACCTGGCTCGATAGTACGTTAGACAACGGTACTGATGTAGTCGATAACTTTGAGTTGGGTAGCGACCTAATCGATCTTCGTGGCATTCTTGAAGAGGATGATAATGTACTGGTTGGTGATCTTATTGATTCGATCAGCGCAGAAGTCGATGGTGATGACATTGTCATGACTGTTACCGATGATGGTCGAGAGCAAACCATAGTGCTGGAAGGCGTTACTGCCGCCTTTGAAGAAGCGGGGTTAGTAGAAAATAACGCCATCACCAATGAGCTAGAAATGTTAACTCAGGTGCTGAAAACCGACGCAGCGTAACAAGCGAAAAAGGCCAACCAAACGGTTGGCCTTTTTGATAATCAGCTCATTGTTTTTAAACTGCTGGTTAAAAAATATTGCCAGATGATTTCAAATTATGTTAATTTTCGCCGCAATCTCGGAGATGAGTCGTAATTTAGATATTCTGGGGGAGACGCGTGATGGCATTCGGGCTGAGTGAGCATCACGTAGGGTAGGTATCGACAAGTCCTTTTGTCGATAGACGGGATACTAATGTCGCTAGCGGCATGTGAATGGGAAACCCAACATTGAATTCACTTAATAAACACACATTAATCAGCTTAGTTCTTCCTCAATGCCCTGTTTTACAAGACAGTTGCATTACTGAACCTTGATCTAATCACTTTCATATAATCCATCCATCGTGATGGGTCGATTTGTCGTACGCGTTATTCAACCAATTCGCGGAACGGCTTGCTGTACCCTCAATTCAGATACTGAGCCTGTTGAGGGATAAATACATTTCAAGGGATTAGATCATGAGCACAGCCTTTGAAGTCGATAACTCAGTGGTAAACACAGATATCGCAACCCCTTTTTCTACTCAAATTCCTCAAGTGGAAGGTACCTACGATCTGACACCAGATCAGGTCTTACTTGATCAAGAGCAGCACGAGTCAGCAGTGCGTTCTTACCCGCGTCGCTTACCTATCGCGATTAAACAAGCATATGGGGCGCTTGTTGAAGATACCCGAGGACAGTTATTCCTCGACTGTCTGGCAGGAGCGGGCACACTAGCACTGGGTTACAACCACCCGGAAATCAATCAGGCACTGAAAAGCCAGCTTGATAGTGGATTGCCTTACCAGACGCTGGATATTGCAACGGAAGCAAAAACCAATTTCATTAAGAGTGTTAAGCACTTCCTTCCTCAGCAGTTAGCAGATAATTGCGTGATTCAGTTCTGTGGTCCTTCTGGTGCCGATGCAGTAGAAGCGGCGATTAAGCTTGCTAAGCAGACAACAGGCCGCAACACCATGTTTGCCTTCCGCGGGGCTTACCACGGCATGACCAACGGCACTATGGGTATGATGGGTAACCTTGGTACTAAGGCGCGTCGCAGCGGCCTGATGTCCGAGGTACACTTTATGCCGTTCCCATACAGCCTGCGTTGTCCGTTCGGTCTGGGTGGTGACGAAGGCGCAAAAGCGGGTATTCGCTACATTGAACGTCTGCTTAACGATGATGAAGCAGGCATTATGAAGCCAGCAGCCATCGTTGTTGAGCCTGTTCAGGGTGAAGGCGGTGTTATCCCTGTTCCTGCGTTCTGGCTACGCGAATTACGTCGTATATGTGATGAGCATGAGATCCTGCTTATCCTTGATGAGATTCAGTGCGGTGTAGGTAAAACAGGTTACAACTTTGCCTTTGAAGAAGCAGGCATTGTTCCTGACGTGTTATGTCTGTCTAAAGCCATCGGCGGCGGTATGCCAATGTCACTGCTGGTCATTAACAAGCAGCATGACACCTGGAAGCCAGGCGAGCACACTGGAACCTTCCGTGGCAACCAGCTAGCGATGGTCTCTGGCGCTAAAGCATTGGAAATTATTGAACGCGATAATCTGGTTGAACACGCTAATATTGCAGGCCAATACCTTCGTCATGGGCTGGAAGCGATTCAAAAACGCGTTGACTGTATTGCTGAAGTTCGCGGTAAAGGCTTGATGCTTGGCGTTGAGATCCGCAAGCCGGGCTCTGAGCTAAACAAATTTGGTGAGCCAGTTTCTGATGGCGAACTGACGTTGAAAATCCAGCGTGCTGCACTAGAGCGTGGCCTGATGGTAGAAAAGGGCGGACGTGATGGTTCTGTGATTCGCTTCCT
Source organism: Vibrio brasiliensis LMG 20546 (assembly GCF_000189255.1). GTDB lineage: Bacteria > Pseudomonadota > Gammaproteobacteria > Enterobacterales > Vibrionaceae > Vibrio > Vibrio brasiliensis. The sequence goes on from NZ_AEVS01000094.1 coordinate 4,052, forward strand.
TCCTCCGCTCATCATCTCATTCGAACAAATTGATTTCGCCCTGCGCGTCATTGAGCAAGCGATTCTGACTGCGGGTGGCAATCTTGTTACTCCACAACAGGCAAACGAGAGTTGGAAACAGCACTTTATTCAGACCGGAGAAGCGGGCAGTGTCGAGTTCGCTAAGGTGATGAACCACACTACAGCAGCGATGAAAGCGGTATTTGAGCAAGTCAATGCACCGTATTCAGGTTTAGAACCAAAGCAACTGGAACAAGCAATCAATGCGGTTGACCTCGATAACCGCAATGCAAACCTGGTTGACGTGATTGGTGAAACAGCCGACTTAGTGGCTAAGAACTCAATCATTGTTCAGCACCCAGACTGTATCGCCCACCTTCATACGCCACCATTGATGCCTTCAGTCGTTGCGGAAGCAATGATTGCGGCGCTTAACCAATCAATGGACTCCTGGGATCAAGCGTCTGCAGCTACTTATGTAGAGCAAAAAGTTGTTGACTGGATGTGTAGCAAATACGAACTCGGTGATAACGCTGATGGTGTATTTACCAGTGGCGGTACCCAAAGTAATCTGATGGGCTTACTACTGGCTCGTGACTGGGTTGCCGATCGACTCAACTCGCACTCAGTGCAGAAGCAGGGGCTCCCTGAGTACGCGGCTAAGTTGCGCATCCTGTGTTCGAAGAACTCGCATTTCACAGTACAAAAATCAGCTTCTCTACTTGGTTTAGGCGAGTCGTCAGTGTGTTGTGTTGACGCCAATGCTAACGGCACGATGAAAGTTGATGCTCTGAAAGCTGAAATCGAAGCATTGCAGGCTCAGGATTTAATTCCATTTGCGGTGGTTGGTACTGCGGGCACGACAGACCATGGTGCGATCGATGATCTGACAGCTATCGCTGATCTGGCAGAGCAAAACCAACTTTGGTTCCACGTCGACAGTGCCTATGGTGGCGCGCTGATCTTGAGCAGTCATAAAAACCGTTTGGCAGGTATCGAACGTGCCGATTCGGTTAGCGTCGATTTCCACAAGCTGTTCTATCAAACAATCAGTTGTGGCGCTGTGCTACTTAAAGACAAAGCGAACTTCAGATTCCTGCTTCATCATGCTGATTACCTCAATCGTGAACATGACGAGTTGCCGAATCTGGTTGATAAGTCGATTGCGACAACCAAACGATTCGATGCATTGAAAGTGTTTATGACCATGCAAAGTGTCGGCCCGGATACGCTCGGAGAAATGTATGACCATGTCATCGAGCAAACCCAAACCGTCGCAGAACTGATCGAAGCGCATCAGGGTTTCGAACTGTTAGCGCAGCCTTCGCTTTCTACTGTACTGTTCCGTGCAGTTGACGCTAATGCAACAGATCTGGATGAACTTAACAAAGCATTGCGATTAGAAGCTCTGGTTCGTGGTGTTGCGGTACTGGGTGAAACCGTAGTCGATGGCAAATCGGCACTGAAATTTACCATTTTAAATCCTTGCTTGAAGATCTCTGACTTCGAATCTTTACTAAACAAAATCAATACACTGGCGATTGAGCTAGCAAAATAAAAGGTTATAAATACTATGGCTATTCTACAAATTGGTGCAGGTGGTGTTGGATGGGTTGTTGCACACAAAGCGGCACAAAACAACGATGTACTGGGTGATATTACTATCGCATCACGCACAGTTGGCAAATGTGAAAAAATCATTGAGTCGATTAAAAATAAGAACAACCTAAAAGATCCTTCTAAGAAGCTAGAGTCTCGCGCAGTTAATGCTGATGATGTTGACGCACTAGTGGCACTGATTAAAGAAGTTCAACCTGAGCTAGTTATCAACGCGGGTCCTCCTTGGGTAAACATGAGCATCATGGAAGCTTGTTACCAGGCAAAAGTGAACTACCTTGATACTTCAGTTGCGGTTGACTTGTGCTCTGAGGGTCAACAGGTACCACAAGCGTACGACTGGCAGTGGGGTTACCGTGAGAAATTTGCCGAGGCAGGTATCACAGGTATTCTTGGCGCTGGTTTCGATCCTGGTGTGGTTTCTGTCTTTGCTGCTTATGCAGTTAAGCACCTGTTCGATGAAATCGACACTATCGATGTAATGGACGTAAATGCGGGTGATCACGGTAAGAAGTTCGCGACTAACTTTGACCCAGAAACCAACATGCTTGAAATTCAAGGTGACTCTTTCTACTGGGAAAATGAAGAGTGGAAGCAAGTTCCTTGTCACTCACGTATGCTTGAGTTCGATTTTCCACTAGTCGGCAAGCATAAAGTTTACTCAATGGCGCACGATGAAGTTCGCTCTATGCAGGAGTTCATTCCAGCTAAGCGCATTGAATTCTGGATGGGTTTCGGTGATAAATACCTTAACTACTTCAACTGTATGCGTGACATTGGTTTGTTGAGCCCAGACCCACTAACACTGCACGATGGCACTGTTGTTCAGCCTCTACACGTACTAAAAGCACTACTGCCAGATCCAACTTCACTGGCACCGGGCTATACAGGTAAAACTTGTATCGGTACTTGGGTACAGGGTAAGAAAGATGGTAAAGAGCGTAGCGTATTTATCTACAACAACGCTGACCACGAAGTAGCTTACGAAGATGTAGAACATCAGGCAATTTCGTACACTACTGGTGTTCCTGCAATCACAGCGGCGCTGCAGTTCTTCCGTGGCAAATGGGCAGACAAAGGTGTGTTCAACATGGAACAGCTAGACCCGGACCCGTTCCTGGAAACGATGCCTGAAATCGGTCTGGACTGGCACGTTCAGGAGCTGGAAGTAGGTCAGCCTGTTATCCACAAACTGAAGTAATCGGTCTGCACTGCTGACGGATGATATTTAAGCCGATGCTCTGCATCGGCTTTGTTCGATTTTAGAGTGAAGATACTCAAGGTATTAAAATGCAACATAACGAACTTAAAACCCCTTACTTCATGATCGATGAAGATAAGTTGGTTGAGAACCTCGAAAAAGCGAAGCTGCTTAAAGAGATTTCTGGCGTCAAACTGGTGTTGGCCCTGAAATGTTTCTCAACCTGGGGGGTATTTGACATCATTAAGCCTTACCTCGATGGAACAACCAGTTCTGGTCCATTTGAGGTTAAGCTTGGCTACGAAACATTTGGTGGTGAGACTCACGCTTATAGCGTTGGTTACAGTGAGGATGATGTCCGTGAAGTTGCCGACATCTGCGACAAAATGATCTTTAACTCGCAGAGTCAGTTAGCCGCTTATCGTCATATTGTTGAAGGTAAAGCATCACTGGGTCTGCGTCTGAACCCAGGTGTCAGTTACGCAGGACAAGATCTGGCCAACCCTGCTCGCCAGTTCTCCCGACTGGGCGTTCAGGCTGATCACATTAAGCCACAAGTATTTGAAGACATTGATGGCGTGATGTTCCATATGAACTGTGAAAACAAAGATGTCGATGCGTTTATTGCACTGCTTGACTCTATCTCTGAACAGTTCGGTCAATATCTGGATAAACTTGATTGGGTAAGTATGGGCGGTGGCGTCTTCTTTACCTGGCCGGGTTACGATATTGAAAAGCTGGGGCTGGCACTGAAAGCATTTTCTGAAAAGCATGGCGTGCAAATGTATCTGGAGCCGGGTGAAGCAATTATCACTAAAACAACCGATTTGGTTGTGACAGTGGTTGATATTGTCGAGAACGTAAAGAAAACGGCTATCGTTGATTCAGCGACGGAAGCGCATCGTTTAGATACTTTGATCTATGATGAGCCGGCTTCGATTCTTGAAGCATCAGAAAAGGGTGAGCACCAATATGTGATTGGGTCCTGTTCGTGTCTGGCAGGAGATCAGTTCTGCGAGGCGAACTTTGACCAGCCACTAGAGATTGGTCAGCGTCTGCACATTTTGGATAGTGCGGGTTACACCATGGTGAAACTCAACTGGTTTAATGGCTTACGTATGCCGTCTGTCTATTGCCAGCGTTCAGATGGTGCGATTGAGAAGCTCAACGAGTTTGATTATTCAGACTTTAAACGTTCATTGTCGCAATGGTCTGTGAGCTAAGGCATTAAGCCTGGTACTCAATAGAATAAGAGAGCGCATAGTGCGCTCTCTTTTATCGCTTTAACTCTCAACTAATACCCGAGTATCTTCACTGAGTGATTCAAGCTCATTGGCGACATCATTGATATCTAACTCTTGCGGAAGTCTAATCGCCATATTGGCTGTGAACAGGCTTGAACTGACACCGCCACCACCTGCAATAAATACGCGCTGGCAATCCATATCTAAGATATTGATCCCTTGTCCATCAAGGACGTGAGTGATCTCATTAACAATCCCGGCTCGGTCGTTCGAATCGAGTCTTAACTGATAGATAGTATCGACGTGATGAGTGGCTTGATCGGAATCGGTGATCTGCACCAATAAGTCTGGATGCGCAGTAAAGGCCTCTTTGACGACTTCGGCATTATCAGTAGGCAGCTCAACTTTTATAACCGCAGCGACTTGGTCTTCAATGAAATTAACTTTACTTATTAGCCATTTACCACCATTTTCATGAGTGATAGCCGCTAATTGCTTAATTGTGGCAGGGGTAGCCTTGCCGACAAAGTTAACGATAAATGTGCTGTTCATAGTGGGCCTCCTAGCGTTCAATCAGGCGTGAATCATCAATCCATAACCATAGGAGGATGACTGCCTAAATTCAGTGTAGGATTGTGGCAGAGGTTAGGTTTGACTTGGGTCAACTTTTAAACCTAATCTATTGTTGGCATTACTAATATCACGTCGCGAGCACAAAAAAAGCGACGTATCGACGTCGCTTTTTCATCGCTATGAGAGCAGAGTTAGAAGCTGATCTTCATTTCCACGCCGTAGAAGACGTTATCGTAACTAGCGCCAGCGTCCATTGCGAACTGAGCAGCGTCCTGGTTACCGAACCAAGGTTTACTGCTGTACTGGAATTCTGCGCTTCCGCCCCATGCATCACTCACCCAGCCATGAATATGGCCAACAGGGTTGAGGAAGAACAGGGTAACATCACCCATGGTTTCGGAGCCCATTACTTCACCGCCAGAAGCCACGATATCTTGCTCTGCTTCAAACATCATTTCACCGACTACCGCACCAAAGAACGGTGTAATGAAGATGTCCTGCCATGAAGGAATTTCAGCAAAGGCTTCAACACCATATTCCCAGAAGAAGGTCGACATAGTTGCTGAGTATAGGAAAGACTCAAATTCGTTAAAACCAGCATGACGCGCAGCCGTGTAGTAAACACCACCAAAGTAAGGGTGCATGATGTAGTTTAAGAAGTGCTCATCGCGATCCCATACCGGGCCGGCAGTCACGTTGTCTTTCCATTTGCTGCCTAGACCACTTAAGTCACGATCTTCTTCATCCCACTTTGTGATAGATTCAGGAAGAAGCGTCATCAGACCAACAGTTGCAACACTTAAGCCTAAGATTGTGTACGTCTGGCCTTTTAGGTAGTCCCAATCTTTTTCACTCGAAACGGAGAGATATTTCGGTAAGCCCGGATCTTCGAGTTTGAGATCGTTTTCGGTCAAACTCAATGAATATGGGTCTTTGTCTTGAAACTGATAGGAGTGGTTGAAAAACGTGTCGGTCTCAGCTTGATCTACTGTGTACGAAAACTCAATATGTTGATTCGAATCATAAACATTAGCGTTGGCGCAAGCAGACGCTGACAACATTAAAGCAGTAATGCTTTTTTTGAACACGGAAAACTCCATCGTTTTTATTTTAATGATCAGACTCACAATTATCTAATAAAGTTAGAGGAATAGAAACCTGTAATTGTCCTAAATATGCAATTGGTTCTTTTTTAGGGCTATGAGAATAGTAATATTAAGTTAAACTCACGGGTGTGAGATGTTTCCCACAAAGGATAAACAATGTTAAAAATCGCAATGCTAAGCACTGGGGAAGAGGTTCTACACGGAGATATCGTTGACTCCAATGCTGCGTGGTTGTCACGTCGATTTTTTGAAAATGGCTACAGCTTAACCAAACGTTCTACCGTTGGTGATGAAATGTCTGCGTTAGTTGAAGAGCTTATGATGCTCAGTTTCAATAGCGATGTGGTCATTGTTAATGGTGGTTTGGGACCAACGAGCGATGATTTAAGTGCTCAGGCTGTCGCGGAAGCTGCCGAAACTGAACTGGTCCTTTTCCCTGAGTGGTTAGAAAAGCTGGAACGTTTTTTTGCCGCACGAGGAGTGCCAATGCCTGAGAGTAACCGCAAGCAAGCGATGTTGCCAAAAGGTGCGATGTTACTCGATAACCCAATTGGAACTGCCTGCGGTTTTAAAGTCTCTTTCAACAACTGTGATTTCTACTTCACCCCAGGTGTACCTAGTGAATTTAAGTTGATGGTGGATCAGCAAATTCTGCCGGATATGAAGCGAGTTCATACAGAGGTGGTTGGTCAGGAGTGCAGTAAGCTCTATACGTTTGGTACTTCAGAATCAGCGTTATCGGATAAGCTCGACAAAGTGCAGCTGCCACCGGGCTACATGCTAGGGTATCGTTCATACCTGCCTTATATCGAAGTAAAGTTGTTCGGACCAAAGAACGATCTCGACAACCGGGTTAAACTGCTGCAAATCATTTTCAACCTGATTGAAAGCAATGTCGTCAGTATTGATGAACCGATGCAGGATCACGTTGCTTATCTTATCCAGGAGAAGAAGTTCTCGATTTCGACAGCAGAACAATCGACCTTTGGTGCCTTATCTCAATGGTTACAGGCTAATCCACATGCTGCACAGTTTTGCGGGCATGGCTGGGTGCTTGGTGAACGAGTTGCGGTCGGCGAGGGGAATGATGATCCGCTCGCAGCGGCATTTGCACTTGCTGCAGCAACACGAGATAAGTGTTCGACAGAGATTGCCATTGTGACTGGAAAAGTGAGTGACAAGACATTTTCAGTAGCTCTGGCTGCACCAGAGGGGGAGTGGGGACAAACCTTAACTCTCAATCGCACTTATAGTCGCGAAGAGCAGACTTTAGTCATAACGACACTTGCCGCAGATATGTTGCGCCGTTACCTCAGTGCTAAGCCGATGTTTGTTTCCTATAGCTCTTTGACCAGAGAGAAGGAAATGTTCGTGCCTAGAAGCGTCCTCGAAGCATAGTTATTCAACTAGAAGACTGAGTCAGTTTTGTCAAATTGGCTCAGTCTGCTGTTCTGTAATAAGTGAATGAATATGTTTCTTATTACTCATTCTGTCTCATATTAATTTCTTATGCAAAAATCATATAATGCTTAAAGCGATGATTTTCAATAGAACAGAATATTGTCTTACTTTTGCAACGTGCAATCTTCACAATAACCTTTAAACTGACTATTCGATCTGCAAACAGTTCATGGAGGTTCGCATGTTTGGTCAATCAAAAATCATTGTATGGTATCAGGTTGCAAGCCAAAAAGTCCTTTTGGGTGAGGCGGTTAGGGATGACCATCAAGATATGATCTCATTATGGCTGCAAGCTCCTAAAGAGAAGCGTGGCGAAAACTGTCTCGGTTACCATCTATCGCTGTTTGATGACGACGGCAGGGAGATTGCGGATAAGTCAGTATCAATGCTGACGGCGGATGAGTTCTTATCACGGGCTTAGAACTTTAACTAGATACTTGGTTAACCTTGGTGCTCATACGATTGTTGTAGTGAATATCTATTCATTAGTATGCAAGGTAAACCTTAAGGTCTAGATTGTTGAATTCGACTCTTTTCATCTATTAACTTGATTTTGTGACTGACGGCGCGAGTTTGAAATGTAATGGATTACTTTTCTTTAAACACTGTGATCAGCGCTAATTCCTACGACTAAATCCACCTTTCTTACTACTAATGGATGAGAAGAGTCGCCTTGTAACAAAAGGTTAATCCGTTAAGCTGAAGATTAAGTCAATTAACAGGAGAGACTTGGTTATGTACAAAGTCTTGATTGCCGACGACCATCCGCTTTTCAGAGATGCAATCGTTCATATTTTAGCAAGTCAGTTCCCCAATAGTACGACTTATGAAACGGAAGATATCGCCTCTACGATAGAGTTTGCCAAGGATAACGATGACATCGATCTGATTATGCTCGATCTCAATATGCCAGGGATGACAGGCTTGAATGGGCTACTCGATCTTATTAATGAATGCCCGACAACACCCGTAGTGGTTGTATCCGCAGAGAATAAGAAGCAAGTCATTCTTCAGACTATCGCCTATGGTGCGGTAGGCTTTATTGCCAAGTCCTCTTCAAAAGAAGTCATCGCCGAAGCAATAGAAAACGTGCTCGAAGGTAACATCTACTTGCCAGCTGACATTATTCGTACTCAAGCAACGACTGCCTCTGTCAAACAAGAATCGCCGTTAACTCCCGAGATGCTGTCATCGCTAACACGCCGACAGTTAATGGTCCTGAAATGTATGACCAAAGGTGAGGCCAACAAGCAGATTGCCTATAACCTCAATGTTTCTGAGACTACGGTTAAATCCCATGTATCTTCTATTCTCAAGAAGCTTGGTGTCACTAACCGTGTTCAGGCCGTTCTTGGTTGTAGTGATATCGACTTTAATCAATACCTCAAGCGATAATCACTACTTGAGTAAGTAGTGTATCGATGTTTTCAGCTTCATCGGTTTGACGGGTTTATGAAGTAACAAGATACCGTCATCTTTGACCTGATTCTTTAGCTCATCACTATAGTTGGCGGTAATCATCAGGGTAGGCAGTGGGTTAGATCTGTCTACGCTAATCGTTTTTGCTACATCCAGCCCGTTTACACCATCATCCAAGTGGTAATCCACAATCAGCAGATCAACCTTATCCGTCGCAGTGTCAACCTTTGAACGCAGCTGTTCAATGCTGGTGGCGGTGGTGAGGTTATAGCCCCAATTGGTTAACAGCTGATCCATGGCGTCACAGATGCTTACGTCATTATCAATCAGCCAGACATCACGACCGACGAGATTGGTGTTGGCAAGCACGCGTTCGAGGTGGTCTGTCTGGGCAGGCACACTGCACATGTGGCCAAGTGGGACATCTACCGAGAATACTGAGCCTTTGTCTTTGGTCGAGCGGACGTGAATAGGATGCTCCAACACCTTGGAGAGCTTATCGACAATCGACAGTCCTAAGCCAAGCCCGTTGCCATAAGCCTTAGAGGAAGACTTGAGCCGCTTGAACTCTTCAAATATCACCGACAGTTGATTCTCAGCGATACCTGCGCCGTTATCCCATACCTGAATTGAAACCTTGTCTCCTTGCTTGCGACAGCCAATCAGGACTTTGCCATTGTCTGTATATCTGAAAGCGTTGGAAATGAAGTTGCGCAGAATACGCGCTAAGAGGACGCTGTCAGAGTAGACAACCCCTTCAAATGGCACATATCTGAGCTCAACATTGTACTGGCTGGCACTGTATCTATATTCGTTGATCAGGTTAGTCAATAGCTCCCCGAGGTTAAAGGCACTCTTATCTGCTTTGACAACGCCCGCATCGAGTTTGGATATATCCACCAGGGTACTGATCAAGTTCTCTAAGTCGTCGAGAGAGTTAGAAATCGAATTGAGCAGAGACTGGTCTTTATCCTGCTTTAACTGCTCAGCGAGTGAACTGGTGAATAACTGCGCTGCATTGAGTGGCTGAAGAAGGTCATGGCTGACCGCTGCGAGGAACTTGGTTTTCGATACATTAGCTTGCTCAGCTTCACTCTTAGCCGCAGTAAGATCCAACTGAGCACGACGACGCTCTTCCACTTCACCATGGAGGATATCGTTAAGTCGTTGCAACTGAGAGGTGCGTTCTTCGACACGTAACTCGAGTTGGTCGTGCGCTTTTTGCAGCGCCAGAGCGTTTTTGCGACGGGTAGTTACATCACGTACCAGAACGAAAAAGCCGAGTACATTACCGCTGTCATCCTTGTTTGGTACGTAGGACTTGTGTAGGTAAGCGGTAGCGCCTAAGTGGTTTATCTCTTCTACCTCAAAGTTAACACTTTCTCCCTGCAATGCTCGTGAAACATGGGGTTGCAGCAGACTAAAGTCAGCGTTGATACGGCTGGCTTCTAAATCGATACCATAGAGTTCGCCTTGTTCACGTCCATACCAGTCGACGTAAACCTTATTCGTAAACTGGAACTTAAGATCCGCACCAACGTAAGCAATCATCGCCGGGACGTTATCGGTAATGAGACGCAAGCGACTTTCACTTTGCTTAAGCGACTCAGCATAGCGGTGCGAGCTGGTGATATCGGTGAAAGTCTTAATCAATTTACCGTTACTAAGCCTGTGATCTTTTATCTCTATGACATCACCATTCGGTAACGTTTGAACATGGCTATCGCTGTTTCCGCTATAGAGAACTAACGGCTTAAGATTGAGATCAGTGGCATTGCTCAGTGTCGAAATGAAGGGTTTTCTACGCAGGCTCTGTGGAGAGAGCTGGCTGATTTCAAGAAAGCGCTGGTTCCAGACTTCTACCCGGCCATGCTGGCTGATTAACATTACTCCCTGAGAGAGGTTATCGACCAGATTTTGTAGCTGCTTAGACTTTTGCGCCATAGCATGTTCATAGCGTTCACTCTCGGCGTGTTTAAGGGCAGTAATGTCTTTGTACAACATTACCCAGCCACCTTCCTGAGTGCGATGTTCATTGAGCTGGAACCAGCGATTGTCAGCCAGACGGTAAACCGAACTGCTGTCGCCATCTCCCGGATAAGCCTGAGAAATGATGCCGCGGGTTTTGGCCAATGCCTTAAAGTCATTGAGGTTAGTCCCTTCTTCACTGCGTAAGCCGACCTGTTCCCAGTAGCGGGAAAAGTGGCTGTTTTGCAGAATGATCCGACCGTCACTATCGAGCAGAACAAACGCATCTGAAATGCTTTCGATGGCATCGATAAAGCGCTGTTTAAACAGGTTAGCCTGCTCATTTTCGGCTTTCAGAGCGCGCTTACTACGCTCTAGCTCAGCTAAAGTTTCGTTTAGCGTCTGAGTAGTCTCTTTGACTTGTTTAGCTAACTGGACCGAGTGCTCAAAAGTCGCATAAGGCTGATTGCTGGCACTGCCGCCATTTTCGATACGCTCAATCAACACCTGATTGATTTTCTTAAGCTTACGGTTCTCTTCTAACAGCCGTTTGTTCTCTTCGGCCAGTTGTTCATCACTCATAGACTTCTCCAGACAAGTAGACACCAGTGAAGGTCTGGTTGAGGTGCGTGCCATTGATGTGTTCACCGTAGGTGTTGAAGCCAAAGATGTTGTACTGGCGTTGCAATTGACCCATTGGTTCCAATTGTTGACGTTGTTCTATCTCCAGACGTCTGAGAAAGCAGTCACAGGCAAGAACGCACTCAGCTTTGTCGAGGCGCTGCTCAAGCGTTGATAATTTATCGGCCAAGGTGTCAGTAATGCTGCCCATTTCGACCGCGCTAAGGACGATGCCGGTGTCGACGGCGCAATAGAAAGTCAGGCTTAGATCATCATGATTCACTTTTTGAATTGAACGGGCGTAGTACTGACCTCCAACTTTAACGGCGAGAGGGTACAAAGAGAAAACTTCCGGATTCAGCTGAGAAACCTCTAAGCCGAGAATTCGTGCGTACTCTTGTGCTGCTGGTTCCGAATTGAGCTCTAGCACGGTTCTGGAGAGTGAGTCTGCTGAGGTGACCACGAGTTTCTCTTTAGATGATTCGATGTGATTAGAGTTGAACACTTCAAAGCGGCAGCGCGAGTGAACCATAATTACCACGGCCGCATTTTGGATGAAGGCTCCCTGGTGATAAACATGAGTATTAGCGAGATTAATATCGTCACCGGCTGAACCGCCAAAGTGAGGCAAGCCGCTGGCCGCCATATTGAGCACACTAAGCAGTTGTTCTTCTTTGGCCGACAAACCATCAATCAGGGTTAACAGAAAGGAGCGATGGGTTTGTTCTTCGTCAAAGTGACACATTTCTGTCAGTTGGTTGATTTTGCTCTGCGCGCTAATCAGATCAAATGAATCGAATTGGTCAATAACGGCTGAGTTGATAGAAAACAACTGTGGTGAAAACCAGATCGCAATAATCGAGTGCTGATGGTAACCGTCGCTGGTGACTTCTCCCGCGGTTGTACAGCCAGCGAGCTCTACATCGCTAAACTGTTGGTTAAGCGCTGATGCTAATTCGTTGAGAGGGTATGAGGCAGAACAGTAGAACAACACAAATCCATTGCGTGGCTTACCGAGCTGCTGAAATATCTCCTCACTGGCTTGTTTCGGTTCCAGTGACTTACTGACAGCATGTTTGGTTATTATATTAGTCATACTTATCCCTGTATGTGACTTGTACTGTTGATGATCTCGTTAGTTAAGTGGAAAAGAAAGTGCCTGATGCACGTTTCAGAAACTTGCTTTAGTAATTTCTCTAGGTGAACAGAATCTAACGGCTCATTTGAATCTTGATCAACTTGAGCAAGCTGTGTCGGGGTTAAAGCCCCGAAACGAATAGGATGTTGATGGATTAGCTTGTTTTTTATTAGTGGTAAGGTTTGTTTGATAAAAACAATATCGTCAGCAATCCTTTGTAAGGCTTGAGTGATGTGTTGCTGGCGCTGATCAGGCTGGCAATCAAATACACTATAGAAATAGAGCTGCTTTGAATGTTCACAGTAGAGGCTTGAGATGACATAACACTCGCCCTGAATACGTGGACGCAGGAATTGAGCTGATGATTGAATCAAGTACTGCGATAACTGGGCAATGAGCCTATATTCTACTGGCACCGCGATGCCGTAGAGCCAACAATGGTGGTCGACTGTCTGATGGTCACCTTGCTCGAGTTGCTCAATCAATGGGTGCAATAACTGCGGAAGCTCAGGTAATTTGCAGCTGGGGTGCTGGGTAATCAAGTGATCAATATCAGCCTTTAGAGAATGATGGGTACTGTTGGTCTCTACTAACAGTTTCGAACCATAGGCCAAAGTTCGCATCGAAGACGTTTTCTCGATCAGTTTTGCCACAACCCGAGCATTTATATCTTTCGATAAGTTCACCGTGACCAGATTTTGCCAGCGGTGTACCTTGCTATGCCAGGTCGGTACCTCTCTCAGTTGTGGAATAACACGACTCAATATTTGCTCATCAGTATTAGGTTTTCGGCCATCAAGCTTGCTACCAGCGTTGTGCAAGGTAGGTGCGATGTGAGCCAACTGACTTACGTGAGGCGGTTGTGTTATTTGGCGAGAGAATGTCTGTGAATCAACGCTGTTACTACTATGCAGCTTGCTATAGTAGAAGTTCATTAGGTGGCCAATGGAACCGGGATGTTTACCAGACTCGACGCAATAGCCTTGTGCATAAGCGTTGCCAGTGTCGAGTGTGCGAATCAACTGAGCATGAAAGGTGTCGATTTGGTCATCTCTGGCAAGGATTCTTAACCCAAACTTATCTTCTGAATTGCTCTCGTTGCTTATTGGCAGGAGTTGAACGCCATATTTAGTCGCCATTTTTCTCAACTCAGGCAGTTGTCGCTTTATATAGTGGAAAAACTCTATGTTTATCCACCAGCTAAACACCTTATCAGAACCCGCTATGATTTCGGCTATGCCCTCTGAGTTAGAACAAAGCTGAATCGCTTTCGTTGGTTTGAACTGAGATGACCTGGCACCATATTTCGCCAAGAGGGGCTCAAGCTCGTTGTGAAGACTTTCCACCTGATCATAACTGGTGATCAGCTCAATGTTATTACAGCGATAATAGTCTTGATGATACTGCTTGAGTTTATCCAGAGTAATCTGAGCCAATGTATCTGTCGTGCCACCATAACAGGCGATGCGCTGTGGAGACTGATCGCCTCTCAGGACCTGAAGCTGATGGAGATAATTGGGGTTGTTCTGATAGCCGAGTAACTCGCGATAAATCACTCCACGACTTACACCATCGAATATTTCTTCAACGCAGTGCTTACTTTGAATAGCGGGATTGAGCATTCCGGATAGCAGATAGCGCGCGGCTAAGTAAAAGTAATCCCGGCATGACGAAGAGAAATGAAAGCAGGTTACTCCATTGAGGGTCGAGGCATTTATCTGGATATCTGTCAGAGCGACTAGCTGGAAAAGCGTGGTTGAGTCGGGGAATGCCTGACTTTGTCTGAAGACCAAATGTTCTAAGGCGTGGGCAATACCAGAATCGTTCTCGCTGGGCGTTGCTACAAAAAGAGCACCGCTGTAACGTCCGGTGTCGCTTTGATCTTGGACGTTGAAATGAGTCAACCCAGACTGGTGCGTATACTGATACGCCTCATAATCTGGGTTAGTGTGTGGTCCATTGAAGCTAAAGGTGTGGTTCATAACTTCTGCAGAGCAATGTCCGCTTTGCGTCGACGATGCTGAATAGGTTTGGTCGGTGTTCTGGCCTGAGCGATCGCCTTGGCAATCAGGTGATGATCTTCAGACTTACTGCACACCGGGTCGGTACGATACATATCGCCAGTCATCATATAGGCCTGACAACGGCACCCCCCGTGGTCGTCGTGTTTCTCCTCGCAGCCTTTGCATGGTTGTGGCATCCAGTCGTCACCGCGGAAATGATTGAAAGAGAAATCTTCAAACCAGATTTGCTGCAACGTTTTGTGCTTAACGTTCGGAAAGGTTAGCGGCAGGATTTTAGCGCTGTGGCATGGCAGAGCGCTACCGTCAGGTGTAACAGTCAAAAATGTACTTCCCCAGCCATTCATGCACGCTTTTGGTCGCTGCTCATAATAATCCGGGGTGACAAAGATAAAGTGTGGGTCATCTTTACTTGATTGTTGACGGAATTGGTTAACCAGGCTTTCTGCCAGCTCGAGTTGTTCTTGGCTAGGCAATAGGTGGTCGCGATTATCAAAAGCCCAGCCGTAATACTGGGCGGTCGCCAATTCAACATAGTCCGCTTTCAGTTCGCAGCTCAGGCGCAAAATCTCTGGGATTTGTTGGATATTTTGTTTCGAAATGACGAAGTTGAGTACCATTGGGTAGCCTTGCGCTTTGACAAGCTCCGCCATTTTTTTCTTCTGCTCAAACGCATTACCGCGACCTGCTATGGCATCGTTAAGTTCAGGGTCTGCTGCCTGAAAACTGATCTGAATATGGTCTAAACCCGCCTGTTTAAGACGTTTGATTCGTTTGTCAGTCAAGCCGATACCTGAAGTGATCAAATTGGTATAAAAGCCAAGTGATCGACCTCGCTCGACCAGCTGCTCTAGATCTTTTCGTAACAGAGGTTCACCACCAGAAAAGCCGAGCTGCACTGAGCCCAGCTTGCGCGCTTGTTCTAAAACGGAGAACCACTGCTCTGTGTTGAGCTCATTGGCTTTATCACCCAGGTCAGTCGGGTTGGAGCAGTAGGCACAGTGAAGCGGGCATTGGTAGGTGAGCTCTGCCAGTAACCACAACGGCGGTCCAGGGTTGCTTGAATCAGACATAGCGAATCCACTTTTTGTCGTACGCGATTGCTAGAAATTCTTTGATATCACTGAGAATATCGCCTGCTTCAGGGAACTGCGCTGTAAGTTTTTGGTGGATAAGGCTGACGGAGTCAACGCCGTTAACCTGTTTTAATATTTCCGCTGCGCTCTGGTTTAATTTAACCATGCCCTCAGGATAGAGCAGCACATAGCAGCTCTGAGCTTGCTCGTACTGTAACCGGAACAGAGGGTTTAACTCAGGAGTTGAATCGGTCGATACCATTAAAAGATTCCTTTATGACAACTTGGACGGTTCTCGAGGTGCGCATAAGGTGGCTGCTCGTAGTGGTAGGCCATCGACATAGCGTCAAGCATTGACCACAGAATATCGAGTTTAAACTGGAGAATATTCAAGGCGTGCTCCTGTTGTTCACGAGTCTGGAAATGATCAAGAGTGATTGCTAGTCCGTGGGTTACATCACGGCGAGCCTGAGATAAACGCATTTGGAAATATTTAAGGCCTTGTTGCTCAATCCAAGGGTAGTTACTTGGCCAGGTGTCGAGTCGGCTTTGATGGATTTCAGGGGCGAACATTTCGGTTAATGATGAACAAGCGGCTTCCTGCCAAGAAGCGCGACGGGCGAAATTGACATAGGCGTCAACCGCAAAGCGAACTCCGGGTAGGATGTATTTCTCTTCCAGTAAATCCTCGCGAGTAAGTCCAACGGCTTCACCGAGATTTAACCAGGCTTCAATACCGCCTAATGTGTCATCGTTCATCGAGCCATCGTGATCGAGAATACGCTGAATCCAGCTACGACGGGTTTTAATGTCACGACAGTTGGCTAAGATCGCTGCATCTTTAACCGGGATATTGATCTGGTAGTAGAAGCGGTTTGCCACCCAGCCGCGGATTTGTTCAACGCTACACTCACCCTTGTGCATCATGACGTGAAAAGGATGGTGAATATGGTAAAGCTCGCTTTTTTCTCTAAGCTTCTGTTCAAATTCTTGCTTGGTCCATGGTTGTTTCATCACAGCCTCTTATAGTGTTATTTCCATGCCGTCAGTGGCGATTTCTACGCCATTACTGACCACATAGTGGTGAGCGTCAGACTCCTCATTGAGGATAGGGTTGGTGTTGTTGATGTGAATCAGCACCTTACGTTTAATATCGAACTTACTCAGAAGAGCCACACTGCCATTTTCACCATTGACCGGCATGTGACCCATCTCTGAGCCGAGTTTCTTGCTAAAGCCTTTGGCGATCATTTCATCGTCAAGCCATAGGGTTCCATCGACTAATGCGCAATCAGCGAAAGCGAGCATTGATTCAACCAGTGGCGTAGATTCTACAATGCCAGGCGCGTAGAAAAGATAGTTTCCGCTAGTGGTGTCGACTATCTTGAGACCGATGTTATTACCCGGTACCACATCGTCGCGATAAGGAGAGTATGGTGGAGCGTTAGACTCTAAATGGACTGGGAAAAACTCCAGCCCCGAGATGCCTTCGATGCTAAACCCTTGCTGGTGGTCTGTGCCGATAGCGTGAAACTCTAATCCACCGTGCCAGTGACGTAGTACATTGAATAGTGGCAGAGCAGTGGTCAGGTCTTCGTGAACCACGTCCGTACAATAGACAGGAAGCGGTAGTCCTTCTCGTAGGGTAAGTAGTCCGGTGACGTGGTCAATTTGACTGTCACTAAGAATCGCTGCGCGGATATTGGTACCACGAGCCTGGTCTTGAGGCCAAAGTTGTGGGGATTGGTTTATCTGTTGACGAATATCCGGCGAGGCGTTGATGAGTACCCAGTTATTTCCATCGGCACTTACAGCGATAGAGGATTGAGTTCTTGGTTGTGCTTTGATAGTACCATTGCGAACTCCGGCGCAGTTTTCACAGTGACAGTTCCATTGCGGAAAACCACCACCCGCCGCTGAGCCCAGTATAAGAATTTTCATTCGCGCGAATCCGTTCTTTGAATGGTGAAGTAGAGTGATTGCATTAATTACCCCCAATCATCCGGATCGGGGGTAATTAACGGTTATCGGTTACTAATATATAAAGTAACTTCAAAACCTAAACGCATATCTTGAAAATCAGGTTTAGTCCACATATCGAATACCTCCATTGTTATTTGCATGTATTACCGTATTCAATATACCCCCTGTTAATCCGGGTAAATATTATACTTTGGGTGGAGAAAAGGATGATTCTTTACCTACAACCTTGTATGGAAATAGCGTTAACCTGCGCTTTTTTACGTCGATTTTTCTGATATTTACTAATCACGCAAATATCGGGATTTTGTATTGTTACAACACATTCAAGACATTGAATGCATTCTTGATAATTGATGCTGCCGTCGATATTTATTGCGTCGATATGGCACTTTTTACTGCGACATAACTGACATGGGTTACCACACAGCTGTTTTCGTTCTATTAATTTGAACAGAGGAAACTTGCCCAGTATTGCAAGACCAGCGCCCAGAGGGCACAGGTAGCGACAATAGACCTTGTGTATTTTCAAACTGACAAGCAGTAGTACTACAGCGTAGATGGTAAAGGGGATTTCACGGACAAAGTAGAGCGTGATACTGGTCTTGAACGGTTCGACTTCTGCAAGTGATTCGGCCAATTCTAAAGAGTAGAAAGCGACTGAAATGAGTAACATCAAAACCAGGTACTTTAGTTTTGTCAGGTAAGGGTGGTAGGGGGCGAGAGTACGAATCTGTCTGATCCTGAGTTTTTGTGCCAATAATCCCATCAGCTCTTGCATTGCACCGAACGGACAGAGCCAACCACAAAATATTCCTCTGCCCCATAGGAAAAGAGTGACAAATACTAATGACCAAAGAATGAAAATAACCGGGTCGAGTAAGAAAAACTCTATTTTAAATCCGTTAACCAGTGACAGAAGTAGAGTGTAGATGTTGGTAACGGATAATTGACCTTGCAGATAAAAGCCAATAAAAAGCAGCGTGATAAGCAAACAAGAAAAGCGAATATAATGGAAATTTTTACTGTTGGCAGTCAGCGTTTTCTGTTTAATGAAAATAGTTATTATTAAGCATAGATAGATCGACAGTAATGAAATATCTAACAGTTTGTCACTCCATATTTTCATCCACAGTGGCTGCTGGGTATCGCTGTCGTCAATCGCTATTTTTTCAAATATTTGAGCTGGTAAAGAGAACGCCTGCTCAAAGGTGATGCTTTTTCTGCTGAGATGATTGACCGCATAAGGCAACTCGAGCTGGAAGTTAAATGGTCTGTGGAGATCGAAGCCAGACTGCGCTTTGATCGAGAACACCTGAATGTCATCGTAGCTCGCTATTGACTGGGCAAAGTAGGGCGCATGAAAGCTATAGAAATCAATATCTTTTAGCTCGATTGGCAGTTGGTCCTGTTCAACCTTGATGCGAGTTGGCACGGTTTGTGGGACGAAATCCTCGCCAATAAAGGAGTAGCTACCCTGATTTAACATCATAATCGCATGCTCGCCTGACTTTAGGTTTTCGTTGAGGCGCGAAAACTCCTTTTCCCCGAGCAGATTGATACCCACTATCGGTATGCTTAATGGAACTATGTAGAAATCAACGAAGCTATTGTTCTCTTGGATATATTGCTCAGCTGCGAAAAGTGCTTCATCAGGCAGTTGGCTAAGCTGCTGAGCCGTTATTGTCCAGCGAGAGATAAAACCTTGTTCAACCAACTGTTCAAACGTTAACTCAGAGAAGTAATCTTGTTTAATGACAAAAGGAGTGGTTGGAGTAAAACCTTCTAACTTGTTACGAGCAACCTTGAGGGCAGAAGCGATAATGGTGTCATGAATAACCAGTACCGAAACTGTTGCTCTGGTTATCCCGTCGAACTGGGTAATCTCAGATGATGACGACGTTTTTTTATCGCCAATAAGGAAGCGTTCTTTAATAGAGTGCCCAATGTACTGGTCGATAAAATCCAGCATCGGTTGTTCGCCCATACCGTGGAGAAAGATTGGTTCATGGTGATTAAGTACCTTGATGCCTTTTAGCTCACCTTGCGTGCTAATACCGATCAGCAAGTTGATAGAATCTCCGGAGAATCCGGGAAAGCGAGTGATGTCGTCGGTTTGAAACGTATAGCCAAGCAGTTGATCAAGCTGATAAACCGCTATCACAGCAGGGGAGTCTTGCTGAGGGCCGATACGTGTAGCGCGAGGAAACAGATCGGCAATGTCTGGTGGAATATCGGTCACCTGCGCGGCTATCTGGCTAGTCGGTGCACATACCAATAGAGTGAGTAGGATGGTTTTAATGACTATCGATGCGCAATAGCGCAGGAGTTTAATCGGTGCGGGAGAGAGTGTCGTTACGTTCATGATGAAAAAAGCCCCTAACCTAGGGAGGTGATAGCTAGGGGCTAAGAGTGAGACTTTTAGAAGAAACCAAGTGGAGAGGTGCTGTAGCTCACCAGTAGGTTCTTAGTTTGTTGGTAGTGATCCAGCATCATCTTGTGTGTTTCACGACCGATACCTGACTTCTTGTAGCCACCGAATGCTGCGTGAGCAGGGTATAGGTGGTAACAGTTAGTCCATACACGACCAGCCTGAATGCCGCGTCCCATGCGGTAAGCCAGATTACTATCACGTGTCCATACGCCCGCACCCAGACCGTAGGCTGTATCGTTGGCGATTTCTAATGCTTCAGCTTCATCTTTAAAGGTCGTCACTGCGATAACCGGGCCGAAGATCTCTTCCTGGAAGATACGCATTGAGTTATCACCCTGAAGGATAGTTGGCTGGATGTAGTAACCGTTGTTCAATGCATCACCCAGTGACTCTTGGTCGCCGCCGCTTAGTACCTTAGCACCCTCTTGTTTACCGATGTTCAGGTAGCCCATAATCTTATCGAACTGCTCTTGAGAAGCCTGTGCGCCAACCATTGTCTCTGTATCCAATGGGTTGCCACGAACAATCTTCTTCGTTTTCTCGAGAACTTTCTCCATGAACTGGTCAAAGATGTCTTCCTGGATAAGTGCGCGAGATGGACAGGTACATACTTCACCCTGGTTGAAGAAACCAAGTACAAAACCTTCTGCACATTTCTCCAGGTAATCATCTTCATGTTGAGTAACGTCACTGAAGTAGATGTTTGGCGACTTACCGCCTAGCTCTACAGTCGATGGAATCAGGTTTTCAGCGGCACATTTCAGAATGTGGTGACCTACCGCTGTTGAACCGGTGAAGGCCAGTTTGGCAATACGAGTGCTGGTTGCCAGTGCTTCACCAGCTTCTTTACCGTAACCGTTTACGATGTTTAGTACACCGGCTGGAAGCAGATCTTCAATCAGTTCTACCAGTACCAGAATACTCGCTGGTGTTTGCTCAGCTGGCTTAAGAACAATACAGTTACCCGCAGCAAGCGCAGGTGCGATCTTCCATGCGGCCATTAGCAGTGGGAAGTTCCAAGGAATGATTTGACCAACAACACCTAAAGGCTCATGGAAATGGTAAGCAACCGTACCATTATCGATTTCTGAAAGGCTACCTTCCTGAGAACGCAGACAACCTGCGAAGTAACGGAAGTGATCTGAACTTAGCGGAATATCAGCCGCCAGTGTTTCGCGTACTGCTTTACCATTTTCCCACGTCTCAGCAACCGCAAGTGCTTCGAGATTCTGATCGATACGGTCAGCAATCTTTAACAGTAGGTTTGAACGCTCCTGAACTGATGTTTTACCCCAGGCGTCTTTTGCTGCGTGTGCTGCATCCAGTGCCAGCTCAATATCTTGAGCACATGAACGTGGGATCTTACAATACTCTTCGCCATTTACCGGAGAAGTATTGCTGAAGTAGTTACCGTTTACTGGCGGTACCCATTTACCGCCAATGAAGTTCTCGTATTGAGCTTTGAAAGAAACAACAGAGTTTTCAGTCCCTGGATATGCGTAGATCATATGTCACCTCGATGTTTGGCCTGCAGAGTGAAATACTTTCCTTGGCCCGTTTAATTTTGCTTTGTGTTAAAGCACCGTGATGAATTCATATTAGTCGTGCAATCAGATACGTAACATGCTCCCTTGGCACCAAAAAAACTCATACTTTAGGAGGGTGTTTGTGTCTTATGATTCGTAATCGTTGAAAAAGTAGCCAATAAAAAAGGGCTGCAAATGCAGCCCTGTATTGATGTAGCTTAGTGTTAGCTCTTTGGCAGTTTAAATGTCCAAACCATACCACCTTGGTTGAAGTGCTTGACGCGTTTAGCCACTTCACCACCCCAGAGTGGAACTGCGCCGCCCCAGCCGGAAAGTACAGAAACGTATTGTTCACCATCCATTTCCCATGTAACAGGTGAGCCTACAATGCCTGAGCCAGTGTTGAACTTATATTTCACTTCGCCAGTTTTCGCGTCCAGTGCCATTAAGTAACCTTCAGGGTTGCCCATGAAGACAAGGTTACCTGCTGTGGTTAACACGCCACCCCATAAAGGCGCGTAGTTTTTATGACGCCAAACTTCTTTACCTGTTTTAGGGTCGATTGCACGCAGAACACCAATAAAGTCATCATTGATCGCTTTAATGGTGAAACCTGCACCAATGTATGCTGCGCCTTTCTTGTAGGTTACTGGCTCGTTCCATACATCCATTTCCCACTCATTAGAAGGGACGTAGAAGAGCTCAGTATCTTTGCTATATGCCATTGGCATCCAGTTCTTACCACCGAGGAAAGAGGGTGCAGCGACAACGGTTTTACCTTTCTTGCCATCTTTCGAATCGATAGGGTTGCCAGGACGGTTGTCTTTAACAAAGATAGGTCGACCATTTTTATCCAGACCAGAAGCCCAGGTGATCTTGTCTGCAAATGGGAATCCACGAATAAAATCGCCATTCTCGCGGTTAAGAACATAGAAGAAACCATTTCGGTCAGCGGTCGCAGCGGCTTTAACCGTTTTGCCATTCTCTTGATAGTTAAACGAGATTAGCTCATTTACACCATCGTAATCCCAACCATCGTTTGGCGTGGTTTGGAAATGCCAGACTATTTTGCCTGTGTCTGGGTCGATCGCCAGACGAGAAGAGGAGAAGTAGTTGTCACCAGGTCTCAAGTGTGAGTTCCATGGCGCTGGGTTACCCGTACCAAAGAAGAGTAAATCTACTTCAGGATCATAGGTACCACCTAACCAAGGCGCTGCGCCACCAGATTTCCACAGATCTCCCGGCCAGGTCTGACCCGGTTTGCCACCAGAGATGCCATTCTCGGTTTTCTTACCATCTTTCCAGATGTAACCCATGTGCCCTTCAACTGTCGGACGTTCCCACACAAGCTGGCCATTTTTGGCATCAAATGCCGTTACTCGGCCAACTACGCCAAATTCGCCACCAGAAATACCGGTGATAACTTTCCCTTTGACGACGATAGGGGCTGCGGTGATCGAGTAGCCTTCTTTGTAATCAGCAACTTTCTTTTTCCAAACGGTTTTACCAGTATCTTTGTTTAGCGCGACCAGTTTTGCGTCGAGCGTACCAAAGATAACCAGGTCGCCATATAGGGCTGCGCCACGGTTGATGACGTCACAACATGGCATGATGCCATCTGGAAGACGCGCGTCATACTGCCAGAGCTCTTCACCGGTGCGCGCATCGATCGCGTACATACGTGAGTAGGAGCCAGTGATATACATAACGCCATCTTTAATCAGTGGCTGAGACTCTTGGCCGCGCTGTTTCTCACCACCCAGAGAGAAAGCCCATGCAGGACGCATTTCGTCAACAGTGTCGGTATTGATGGTTGTTAGTGGGCTGTATCGTTGCCCTTTCAGTCCAAGGCCGTATGAAACGACATCCTTGGTCGTCATTTGATCATTGGTAATATCTTTGTCGGTAACATTAGCATTTGCGGCACTACTCAGTGCCAGCGTCAGGCAGCTAATGCTAAGAGATAAAGATAGCTTCATGCTCTTATTCGCGTTATTCATCATTGTCCCTCGATGGATTGTTAGATAATTAGGCGAAAGTGCTACGTAGGGGTTCGCCTAGTTTAATTTCGTTTGGTTGTTGTGGCTTAAAATCGGGTCAGTTCGCTTGGTTTCTCCGCTTGTGACACTCAGTAGTTCCAGAGTATTTTGTCAGTAAGGCTATGCCTATTGGCCTGCGGTAGGGTTCAACATCATCACTTAGTCGTAGGCACATAGGTGGATTAGTAGGAAGTAGGGGCTTGATAGATTGCATTGTATTTACCAAATATTGATTCCATCTGGCCCTTCTCAATCATTGAGTGAACAATGTCCCCAACAGCGTAACCCAGCTGGCGATAGTTACTTTTTACCGCCATGCCAATTTCCCATTGCTGCTGACCGAGCATTGGGAAGGCGTTGGTTGCAAGCTGGTATTGCGGATTGTCCAGTTGGCCCTGTAAATAGGAAATCTGACTGCGTAGCCCCATCGCGGCATCGACCTGACCTGATTGCATTGCACCTACCGCATCTATGGTTGAAGGGTAGTGCTGGGCACTGTCACGCATACGGCCGCCTAAAGCAGAAGAGAGGTAGAATTGCGGGATCGAATCTACTTCTACTCCGACAGTGTGATACTGAAACACCGCCATGGTCGAAACCGAGTCGATTTTTTTACTGTCATAGACGATTTGCCAGGACTCTGTATGGTACGGAGCGAACATATGTACCTGTTCATGCACCAGCTCACCAATATCATCTCGGCTAAGCGAATACTCTTTGTCATAAGGGACTCGCAACATCACGTCTGCCACAGTACGTTCGAGATAATGACCTTTCCAAAGGTTATTTCTCAGGTCATCTTCGACGTTTTCGTCGGCTGTCATCCATTTCAGTTTCAGCTCAACGCCCATCTCTTTTGCTATTTGCCGAGCGATTTCCACATCAATACCTTTGGCTACATCATCAACAAGGTAGGAGAAAGGAGGGTAGTCGCGGTAAATGGCGATCGATATGTATTGGCTGTCGATAATGTCGTCGTATGAGCGCGCATAGCAAGCGGCAGTGTTTATCGCAACACATGCCGCCAAGCAGATTAGTTTAAATATCTTCACTGATAGACTCTAACCAAGTTTTGATAGACCAAAGAGCTTCTTGAGATAGGTGTTCTGTCATTTTTGGCATATAAACCGCACCATTTCGAACCGCTCCGTTCTGTACGCGATAGCCGAACCACTCGTCGCCATCAAAATCTGGTGTAAGGAACCTCAGGTCAGGTGCGATACCCCCTGATATACCTTCAAGACCATGACATCTTGCACAGTTTTGGTTATAGGCAGACGCACCTGTTTCGATGATGTTTTTCAGAGTTTCACCGGTTTCATTTCGGTACGGGTTTTCATCAATCCACTCTTCTCCCAGCTGTGGTAACTCTGAAGTGTCAATTGATTGTGGAGTCACGGCTCCGTGGGCATATATATTAAAAGATGTTGCCAATAATATTGGTGCTAATAGTAATCCTGGTTTCAATAGTTTCACTGGGTTCTCCTTCCACTAATTTATATTTAATGTTCTGTTTTCAATATTAGTGAGCAACAAGATCGATTCTAATTACACTTTGGAGCTGTTCTTTCTCATCCTTTAGTAGGTAGTCCGGTAGTAAAACTTTGAAGATTAATTTGTATATCATTGTTTTTATTGGTTTAAGTTCGTTGGTTTCGTTGCATTTGTATGATTTTAAACCTCAATAAGTTTGATATAAGCTAAGTGAAGCTTATCAAGAAAGATAAAGAAAAATGTAAGGAAGTTCGGATGGGAAATATAAATAAAATATCTTTGATTGTGTGTGCGCTGTTATTGTTTTTTGTTTCCAATATTTCATCCGCTAAAAATCTTGCTCCGCTAGAAATTAGCATTACCTACATCAAACAAAATATTAAGCGTCCACCTGCGCTTTCTAACGTGATTGAACAAGCACAAGACAGCGGTTATCAAGGGGCGTTAGCAGGTCTGGCTGATTCAAACAGTACCGGAAAATTCCTTAAGCAAAAATTCGAGTTGCAGTTGATGGAATCTGACCAACAGGATGAGGTGTTAACTAAGTTGCAAGATGCCTATCAGCAGGGAAAGAGTTTGTTCGTGCTTGATCTGCCGACTGACACTCTGCTTAAGGCTAATCAGTGGGCGGAAAACAAACCCGTACTGATGTTCAACGTTAACGAGTCATCGGATCTATTGCGAAGTAAACAGTGTTTATCGTCAGTACTTCATACTGCTCCTAGTAACGCAATGCGTTCGGACGCGCTTGCTCAGTGGCTACTGAACAAGCGTCTGACTCAAGTGCTGGTTGTCAGTGGTGAGCGAGATGAAGATGCTGAGTTAAGCCAGTCGTTTAAGCGTTCTGCAAAACGTTTTGGCCTCACGTTAATAGAAGAGAAACAGTGGACGTTCAATTCAGATCTTCGCCGTAGTGCTCAGCAGGAAGTGCCACTGTTTACCCAGACGTTAAAAGAGTATGACGTTGTTTATGTGGCTGATAAATCGAAAGACTTTGCTGAGTACCTACCTTTCAATACTTACATCCCGCGACCTGTTGTTGGTTCGGCGGGCCTGGAGGCACTGTCATGGCATTCGGTGATCGAGCAATGGGGCGCGGCTCAGTTACAGAAACGCTTCCATCAGCAAGCTAATCGCAGAATGAATGAACTGGACTTTAGCGCTTACGTTGCAGTTCGCACTATTGGTCAGGCAGTGCATAAGCAGAAAAGTGCTGACTCACAACAGCTCGCCAGCTTTATCAAATCAGACCAATTTGAACTGGCGGCATATAAAGGGAGAAAGTTAAGTTATCGTCCATGGAATGGCCAGTTAAGAATGCCAATGGCACTGGTTCAGCCACATGGATTGGTTTCACTTTCTCCACAAGCTGGGGTACTACACCCAAGAACTGATCTCGACACCTTAGGTTTTGATGTCGAGGAAACAAACTGTGTTTCGAAAAAGGAGATTTTATGAAACCCGCATTCCTTGTTACTTGTCTAGTCAGCGCGCTAGTTGGGATAACGCCAGCATTGTCTGTTGCTAATGAGCAAGCTTACGTGACGAACGAAAAAGATGATGATATCTCCGTTATTGATATGAGTTCCCTTGAAGTCATTAAGCAGATTCCTGTCGGGCAACGACCACGTGGAATTATCTTCAATCACGATCAAACTCTGGCTTATATCTGTGCCAGTGATTCGGATACTATCCAGATCCTCGATCTGAAAACTGAGCAGATTATTGGCGAATTGCCTTCAGGCGAAGACCCGGAAACTATTGCCCTTCATCCAGACGGCAAAACGATTTATACCGCGAATGAGGATGATGCTCTGTTGACGGTTATTGATATTGAAAGCCGCACCGTTAAAACTCAAATCGATGTTGGTGTCGAACCGGAAGGCCTGGCAGTGAGCCCGGATGGAAAAATCGTCATCGTAACGTCAGAAACGACCAATATGGTTCACTGGATTAACGCGGAAACCAACGAGAACTTTGATAACACTTTAGTGGCTGAGCGCCCAAGATCGGCGATGTTCTCTAAAGACAGTAAACGTCTTTGGGTGAGTTCGGAAATTGGTGGTGAGCTGGTGGTGATTGACGTTGCTACGCGCGAGATCATCAAGACATTTACCTTTGAAATCGATGGAATCCACAAAGATCGCGTTCAACCTGTTGGTGTTGAACTCAGTGACGATGGTAAATATGCCTACGTTGCTTTGGGCCCGGCAAACCACGTTGCGGTAATCAAACGCGATGATTTAACCATTGATGAGTACTTGTTGGTGGGTCGTCGAGTATGGCAACTTGGATTCAACAAAGATCAGAGCTTATTGCTGACGACAAATGGCGTGAGTGGTGATGTCTCGGTTATCGATACCAATAAGCATAAAGTTGTTAAGTCGGTTAAAGTTGGTCGCTACCCATGGGGCGTAGCTATCAAGGACGTACTATGACCTTAGCGGTAACGGATCTCAGCTATGACTATGGTCGTCAGCCAGTTCTGAAACAGGTGACGTTAAAGCTCAGTGCGGGCTTTAATGTACTGCTAGGCCCTAATGGAGCGGGCAAAAGCACACTGTTTTCACTGCTGACCGGGCTGTATGTCAGTAAACAGGGAGAGATCGCGTATGGCGATCTCGACTTAAGTGAGCATCCACGTGCCGTTCGCGCTTTGCTTGGTGTGGTGTTCCAGCAAAGCACCTTAGATTTAGATCTTACCGTTAAGCAAAATCTGCTTTATCACGCCTGTCTGCATGGTTTGTCTGCCAGTCAGGCGCTTACCAATATCGAAGATATCCTGAGTGATTTAAAGCTTTCACAGCGGTTACACGACCGTGTTCGAACTTTGAATGGCGGACACAGAAGAAGACTCGAAATCGCCAGAGCTTTGATGCATCAACCCAAATACCTGTTGCTCGATGAGCCAACGGTCGGTTTGGATAACGAAAGTCGTCAGTTAATCATCAGCCATATCAGAAAACTGGCTCAGGCCAGAGGAATTTGCGTTGTCTGGACGACACATTTAATGGATGAAGTCAGTGATGAGGACAATCTGATTGTGCTTAACCGGGGGGAAGTTAAAGCCCAGGGTAATTGTGCAGAATTGTGTCGTACACATAAGGCTGACCAGGTTTATCAGCTTTATCATATGCTTACCGATAGCGCGGAGATCCTGTGAGTTTTCATCAATATCGTTACTGTTTTACCGGCGTTATTAAACGTGAATTTCTGCGTTTCCTACAACAGAGAAGCCGTTTACTGAGTGCGTTGATTCGCCCGTTACTATGGCTGGTGGTCTTTGCTGCTGGTTTTCGTGCCGCGCTTGGGGTTTCAATTATGGAACCTTATGGCACTTACATTACCTACCAGCAATACATCACACCCGGTCTATGCTGCATGATTGTCTTATTCAATGGCATGCAAAGCTCACTTTCAATGGTCTACGATCGTGAAATGGGCAGTATGAAGCTGTTGTTGATGAGTTCGTTGCCGAGGCCATTACTGCTGTTGTCTAAATTGGTTTCCATCGCAGTACTGTCTCTTGTTCAGGTGTGTATCTTTCTGGTGATTGTGCAGATAGTCGGCGTTGATACTCCTTTACTTGGTTATCTGACGGCAATCCCGGCAATTTTTCTTATTTCATTTTTCCTCGGCTCACTAGGATTACTGCTATCCAACATGATTAAACAGTTGGAGAATTTTGCCGGAGTGATGAACTTTGTCATTTTTCCAATGTTCTTTCTCTCCAGTGCGCTTTATCCGCTGTGGAAAATGAAAGAGGCGAGTCTGTGGCTATTCTGGATCTGTAACTTCAATCCATTTAGCTACTGTGTCGAACTGTTACGCTTCGCCTTCTATCAGCAATTGAATATAGAAGCATTCAGTGTTGTTTTTGTCGCGACTTTAGTGGTCTCTGGTGTGGCAATTTATAGTTTTGAGCCAAAACAGGTCAGTCGTCGGGGTTAGTATGCTTGTAGAAGGAAAAAGGGCGTTATACCCGCCAATTGAGCCTTATCATAGTCAGATGTTGGAGATGGAAGCCGCTGCTGGTGAACAACGTCATCAAATCTATATTGAGCAGTGTGGTAACCCCAATGGGATTCCGGTGGTATTTCTTCATGGTGGTCCGGGGTCAGGTTGCCGGCCATCCCATCGGCGGTTGTTTGATCCACGCAAGTACCGCATCATTTTGTTTGACCAACGAGGTTGTGGACGATCAACACCTTACGGCTGTATTAAAGACAACACTAGCGCTTATTTGGTTGCTGATATGGAACAGATCAGACAGCAACTCAAGATTAATAAATGGATTCTGTTTGGTGGCTCATGGGGAGCAACGTTGGCACTTCTCTACGCTCGCCAGTATGCCAGTCGAGTTGCCGGCTTAGTGTTGCGAGGTGTTTTCCTCGGACGTAAGCAAGATATTGACTGGTTTTATGATCATTCCGGAGCAGCAAGGTTTTTTCCCTTACAGTGGCGTCAGTTGATGCAGCTGCTGAGTCAGGAAGAGCAGGCAGCGCCGTTAGAAAGTATCTATCGCCATCTCAATGGTCAGGACCCGGTACTCAAGCTCAAATTAAAGATTGCCCTTGAGAGCTGGGAGCGTCAACTGGTTACCTTATCTCCATCTTCGAGCAAAGCCGGTTTCGACCCTGAACTGCTGGCAATGGATGATTCAAAGCTGATCCAACTGCATTACTGTGTCCACCAATGCTTTATAGAACAACCCATTCTTTCTCAACCGTTACCATTGAACGATGTACCTTGCCATATCTTACACGGTCGTTACGACATGGTTTGTCCAATAGAGCAGGGATGGACGCTATACCAGCACAATCGAACATTTGAACTGGATATTATTCCTTTGTCGGGACATGTTGTCAGCGAGCCTCTGATGCAAGATGCGTTGATTACGCTAATGGATCAGTTGACCTGCCAGTGGAGCAGGGGAGAAAGGACAAAATAAAACGGCCGATATCATGACGATATCGGCCGTTATTGATTTGCTCTGAGCAGGCAGTTACGCGCGTTTCTCTTTCAGGACGTAGTTAACACCTTCAATTTCGATGTCCGACTTCGCTTTACAGATACACGGCAGAATCTCTTGCTCTTGAGTGTAAGCCATCGCAAAACCAACGTACTCAACTTCACCGGAAACTAACTTACAGCGACAAGCACCACAGTGACCGTCGCGACAGTTGTATTCAGGCTCTAATCCGGCACTCTCCATCGTTTCCAAAATAGTATTCGATGGGTGCGACTGGATAGCAGTTAGACCGTTAATTTTGATATTTGGCATTACAGTTCAAAGTCCTTAAAGTCGTCAGCGCGAACATCACTGTCGATCTGACCAACAAGGTAAGATGAAATTTCAGCTTCTTGTGGTGCAACCTGTACGTTATCTGAAGACAACCATGCATTGATCCAAGGGATAGGGTTAGACGTTGCTTCTGGGTAAGCAGCGTCAAGACCTACAGCCTGCATACGAATGTTGGTGATGTACTCAACGTACTGGCAAAGAATATCTTTGTTCAGACCGATCATTGAACCGTCTTTAAACAGGTATTCTGCCCACTCTTTCTCTTGCTCAGCCGCATCTTTAAACAGGTCGAAACACTCTTGCTTACACTCTTCAGCGATTTGCATGAATGAGAAATCGTCCTGACCGTTACGTAGCAGGTTGATCATGTGCTGAGTACCAGTCAGGTGAAGCGCTTCATCACGAGCAATCAGCTTGATGATTTTTGCGTTACCTTCCATCAGTTCACGTTCAGCAAAGGCAAATGAACAAGCAAAACTTACGTAGAAACGAATCGCTTCTAGTGCGTTTACTGACATCAGACACACGTACAGCTTTTTCTTTAGATCGTGCAGCTTGATGGTAACTTCTTCACCGTTAATCTGGTGAGTACCTTCACCGTAGCGATGGTAGTCGTTAGTCATCTGAATCAGATCATCGTAGTAGTGAGAAATGTCTTCAGCACGCTTAAGGATATGCTCGTTTTCAACGATATCGTCAAACACTAAACCTGGATCATTTACGATGTTACGAATGATGTGAGTGTAAGAGCGTGAGTGAATTGTCTCTGAGAAAGACCAGGTCTCAATCCATGTTTCTACTTCTGGTAGTGATACCAGTGGAAGTAGTGCAACGTTAGGGCTACGACCCTGAATAGAGTCAAGCAGCGTTTGGTACTTCAGGTTAGAGATGAAAATGTGCTTCTCATGCTCTGGCAACTTGTTGTAGTCGATACGGTCGCTTGATACGTCAACTTCTTCTGGACGCCAGAAGAAAGACAGTTGCTTCTCGATTAGCTTTTCGAAAATCTCAAACTTTTGCTGGTCGTAGCGAGCTACGTTTACAGATTGACCCAAGAACATTGGTTCTTTTAGTTGGTCATTTTTGTTTCGGTTAAAAGTACTGTAAGCCATGATGCCTCAATTCCTTTTATGCCCCTCTTACATAGAGGGGCGAATAATTTGTTATGCCTTAACCACCTAATTGGGGCTAGGGATTAAATCTTACAACCGCCGCCTGCGCAATCGTCGTCTTGTGGTTGTACTGCGTCTTTCTGGTCGTCGCTCGCACCATCACGTGTGTTGTGGTAGTACAGCGTCTTAACGCCAAATTTGTATGCAGTTAGCAGATCCTGTAGCAGCTTCTTCATCGGTACCTTACCGCTTTCGAAGCGAGTAGGGTCGTAGTTAGTGTTCGCTGAGATCGCTTGGTCAACGAACTTCTGCATAATACCAACCAAGTGCAGGTAACCGTCGTTAGAACCGATGTTCCACAGTAGTTCATAGTTATCTTTGTACTCTGTGAACTCAGGAACAACCTGCTTCAGGATACCATCTTTAGACGCTTTCACTGATACGTAGCCGCGTGGTGGCTCAATACCGTTAGTTGCGTTAGAGATCTGAGAAGAAGTCTCTGAAGGCATTAGCGCAGTTAATGTTGAGTTACGCAGACCATGAGTCATGATCTCTTGACGCAGACCATCCCAGTCGTAGTGCAGTGGCTCATCACAAATTAGATCAACATCTTTCTTATAAGTGTCGATTGGCATTAGGCCTTTAGCGTAATTTGTTTCGTCGAACAGTGGACATTTACCCTGTTCTTTCGCCAGCTCTACAGACGCTTTTAGCAAGTAGTACTGAATCGCTTCGAATGTACGGTGAGTCAGACCGTTAGCACTGCCATCTGAGTACTTAACGCCGTTTTTCGCCAGGTAGTATGCGTAGTTGATAACACCTACACCCAGAGTACGACGGTTCATTGTTGACTTGTATGCCGCAGGAAGAGGGTAGTCTTGGTAATCCAGTAGTGCGTCAAGAGCACGAACAACAAGATTAGACAGCTCTTCGAAGTCATCGAGAGACTTGATTGAACCTAGGTTAAACGCAGACAGAGTACATAGAGCGATTTCGCCTGAATCATCTTCAACGTTTGTCAGAGGTTTAGTCGGCAGTGCGATTTCCAGACATAGGTTAGACTGGCGAACTGGCGCTACTTCAGAGTCAAACGGACTGTGAGTGTTACAGTGGTCAACGTTCTGAATGTAGATACGACCAGTAGAAGCACGCTCTTGCATCAAGATAGAGAACATCTCGATTGCTTTAACTGTCTCTTTCTTAATTGATGGATCATTTTCGTACTTAACGTATAGACGCTCAAATTCATCTTGGTTTTCGAAGAACGCGTCGTAAAGCCCAGGTACGTCTGAAGGTGAGAATAGAGTAATGTTGCCACCCTCAACCAGACGTTGATACATCAAGCGGTTAAGCTGTACACCGTAGTCCATATGACGAACACGGTTTTCTTCTACACCACGGTTGTTCTTCAGTACCATAAGAGCCTGAGATTCACCGTGCCATAGAGGGTAGAATACGGTTGCTGCACCACCACGTACGCCGCCCTGAGAACAACATTTCACAGCAGTCTGGAAATATTTGTAGAACGGGATACAACCAGTGTGGAACGCTTCGCCGCCGCGGATCTCTGAACCCAGAGCACGGATACGACCAGCGTTGATACCGATACCAGCACGTTGTGATACGTAACGAACGATAGAGCTCGCTGTCGCATTGATAGAGTCTAAGCTATCGCCACACTCGATCAGTACACATGAGCTGAACTGACGAGTAGGAGTACGTACACCAGACATAATTGGTGTAGGTAGAGAAATCTTGAATTTAGAAGTCGCATCGTAGAAACGCTTGATGTAATCAAGACGCGTCTCTTTCGGGTACTTAGCGAATAGACAAGCCGCAACCAGAATGTATAGGAACTGAGCACTTTCGTAGATCTCGCCTGATACACGGTTCTGAACAAAGTACTTACCTTCAAGCTGTTTAACTGCAGCGTAAGAGAAGTCCAAATCACGTTTGTGATCCAGATACTCATCTAGCTCATCCAGTTCCGCTTTGGTGTAGTCTTCCAGAATGTGTTGATCGTATTTACCCATATCAACAAGACGAGCTACGTGGTCGTAAAGTGCAGGCGGCTCGTACTGACCGTACGCTTTCTTACGCAGGTGGAATACGGCTAAGCGTGCAGCTAGATATTGGTAGTCAGGCGTCTCTTCTGAAATCAAGTCGGCAGCTGATTTGATGATGGTCTCATGAATATCAGTGGTCGTGATGCCGTCATAGAACTGAATGTGAGCGCGCAGTTCTACTTGAGATACAGAAACGTTATCCAGGCCTTCGGCAGCCCAGGTAATAACGCGATGGATCTTTTCGAGATCAATACTTTCTTTGCGTCCGTTACGCTTTGTAACGGTAAGTTGTTGGTTCATTCTGCTTCATTTCCCTAACAAAACTGATAAAAGCCGTATTATTGTGTAATTCTTGTAAAATTCGTTCCGGCTTTGTGATCAAAGTCTATCTATATATTGTAGTACAAACACAACATATAGGGGTGCACCAAGGTGCGGATTACAAGATAGTGCTATCCCCCTCGGTTTTCAAGTTACAGATCTTGGATGACTTGTGGATAACTAACAAAATTGAAAAAAACAGTAAGTGTCTACTAACCGATGAAGTTAGAGCTGGTAAGATTAGTTAAAAATACAGTTTCAGGATCGGTTTAGAAGTAACCATAAACAAAAAAAAATTCCTTGATCTTTAGTTATTTTTGAGTGCGATGAATGGATTGATTAAATTGGAATCAGATCGACAGAAATTGCTTACAAAAGCACTAAAAAAGGCGGTGAGCTTGTGCTACCGCCTTTAAAATAACCAGATATTTCGTTCGGTAAAAATTGTTAAAATTTTTGCGTATGAACGATGTAATTTACGTCAACATTGGTACCTAGCTTGTAGGTATCGGTCAGCGGGTTGTAGTGCAGGCCAGTGATCGCCATCTCAGTCAAATCGGTACGGTCGATCATTTTGATAAGCTCGGCAGGGCGAATGAACTTATCATGGTCATGAGTGCCCTCAGGAACAATCTTAAGCAGCTTCTCTGCACCGACAATCGCAAACAGATAAGATTTGAAATTGCGGTTGAGAGTTGAGAAGAAAACGTGACCACCAGGTTTAACCAGAGCCGCACAAGAACGAATGACCGACTGAGGGTCAGGAACATGTTCAAGCATCTCCATACAGGTCACCACATCGTACTTTCCTGCATTGTCGACAGCATGGTCTTCAATTGTGCTTTGGATGTAAGTCAGTTTAGTGCCCGTTTCAAGTGCATGCAGACGTGCGACTTCTAATGGCTCTTTACCCATATCCAGACCAGTTACTACGGCACCTTGTTTGGCCATGCTTTCAGCCAGAATGCCGCCGCCACAACCCACATCGAGTACTGTTTTACCAAATAGACCGTCAGCCTTATCGAGAACATAGTCCAGACGTAGTGGATTGATTTGGTGCAGAGGCTTAAATTCACCTTCCAAATCCCACCAGCGAGAGGCCATATCCTCAAACTTTTTAATTTCACTTGGGTCGACATTTTGTGATTGGGTCATAACAACTCTATATATTAACCAGCTTCCTTGAATTGGGGCATTATACCTTTTAAACGTTAACACTCCATATAGAGGGATCACTTTTATCGATTGTTGAACAAAATCTAACCACTAATCAGCAAGATATAAGATCAGTGTGCAAATTCTCGGCGTTTGATTCACAACCGACCTCACAACCTGATAAAAGGAGAGGGAAAGTAATGCCGAACCACTGAAATGTATGTTATATTTTTGCACCTTAAGCGTATTGTACATACGATCTATAAATAGAGGGATAATGGCTCTATGAGCGATCTAGCGAAAGAGATCACGCCCGTAAACATTGAAGATGAGCTTCGAGGTTCATACCTAGACTATGCGATGTCAGTTATCGTTGGTCGTGCTCTTCCAGATGTGCGTGATGGCCTAAAGCCTGTACACCGCCGCGTTTTGTTCGCGATGAATGTACTAGGTAACGATTGGAATAAACCATACAAAAAATCTGCCCGTGTTGTTGGCGACGTAATCGGTAAATATCACCCTCACGGTGATAGCGCTGTGTACGATACTATCGTACGTATGGCTCAGCCGTTTTCGCTTCGTTACATGCTAGTCGACGGTCAAGGTAACTTCGGTTCGATCGATGGTGACTCAGCGGCGGCAATGCGTTATACCGAAGTTCGCATGGCGAAAATCGCCCATGAACTTCTGGCTGATCTAGACAAAGAGACAGTGGACTACGTACCGAACTATGACGGTACTGAGCAAATTCCAGCTGTTCTACCTACAAAAATTCCTAACCTGCTGGTAAACGGTGCTTCTGGTATCGCGGTAGGTATGGCAACCAACATCCCACCACATAACCTTGGTGAAGTGATTGATGGCTGTCTTGCGTACATCAATAATGAAGAGATCACTATTGATGAACTGATGGACTACATTCCTGGTCCTGATTTCCCAACAGCAGCGCTAATCAGCGGTCGTAAAGGTATCGTAGATGCTTATAAGACTGGCCGCGGTAAAATTTACATGCGCTCGAAAGCGGAAATCGAAGCAGACAAGAATGGTAAAGAGACCATCATTGTTACTGAAATTCCGTATCAGGTGAACAAAGCTCGCTTGATCGAGAAGATTGCAGAGCTAGTTAAAGATAAGAAAGTAGAAGGCATCAGTGCACTGCGCGACGAGTCAGATAAAGACGGTATGCGTATTGTTATTGAATGTAAGCGTGACGCAGTAGGCGAAGTGGTTCTAAACAACCTTTACGCTCAAACTCAGCTGCAAACAACTTTCGGTATCAACATGGTTGCGCTGAACAATGGTCAGCCACAACTATTCAACCTGAAAGACATGTTGAAGTGTTTCGTTGATCACCGTCGTGAAGTTGTTACACGTCGTACTATCTACGAACTGCGTAAAGCGCGTGACCGTGCACACATCCTTGAAGGCCTGGCTCTTGCGCTAGCTAACATCGATGAAATCATTGAACTGATCCGTAACGCACCGACACCAGCAGAAGCAAAAGCTGGCCTGGTTGCTCGCGGTTGGGACCTGGGTAACGTTGCAGCAATGCTAGAACGTGCCGGTACTGACGCAGCTCGCCCAGACTGGCTGGAAGAGCAATACGGTATCCGTGACGGTCAGTACTTCCTGACTGAAACTCAAGCACAAGCAATTCTAGACCTACGTCTACATAAGCTTACTGGTCTTGAGCACGAGAAGATCCTTGATGAATACAAGGCACTTCTGGATGAAATCGCTGAATTAATGCACATCCTTGCAAGCACAGAGCGCTTGATGGAAGTGATTCGTGAAGAGCTAGAATCTGTTCGCGAAGCATTCGGTGATGCTCGTCGTACAGAAATTACTGCTGCTAGCCATGATATCGACATGGAAGAGCTAATCGCTCGTGAAGACGTAGTAGTAACGCTTTCTCACGAAGGCTACGTTAAGTACCAAATCCTAAGCGATTACGAAGCTCAGCGTCGTGGTGGTAAAGGTAAGAGTGCAACTAAGATGAAGGAAGAAGACTACATTGAGCGTCTTCTAGTGGCGAATACCCACGACAACATCCTATGTTTCTCTACTCGCGGTAAGACATACCGTCTGAAAGTTTACCAACTACCATTAGCGAGCCGTACTGCTCGTGGTAAGCCAATCATCAACATTCTTCCTCTAGAAGAAGGTGAGCGTATTACTGCGATCCTACCAGTATCTGAGTTCAGTCCTGAGAAGTTTATCTTCATGGCAACTGGTGATGGTACCGTTAAGAAGACTTCACTAGACCAATTCGCGAACGTTCGTTCAAACGGTCTGATTGCAGTTAACCTACGTGACGACGATTCGCTAATCGGTGTGGATATCACTGATGGTCAAAGCGACATCATGCTGTTCTCTAAAGCAGGTAAAGTTGTTCGCTTCAGCGAAGACAAAGTACGTGCTATGGGTCGTACAGCGGCAGGTGTTCGTGGTATGAAGCTGGCTGATGATGATCAGGTTGTATCGCTAATTGTTCCTTCTAACGAAGGCGACATCCTGACTGTGACTCAAAATGGTTACGGTAAGCGTACAGAACTAGCAGAGTACCCGACTAAAGGACGAGCGACACAGGGTGTAGTTTCGATCAAGGTTTCTGAGCGTAACGGCCCTGTGGTTGGTGCGGTTCAGGTTGAAGAAGGCGACGAGATGATGATGATCACCGACGCTGGTACCTTGGTTCGTACACGTGTTGCAGAAGTTAGCCAAGTCGGACGTAACACTCAGGGTGTAACTCTGATCCGTACTGCTGATGACGAAAACGTTGTTGGTCTGCAGCGTATCGATGAAGTTGAAGAAGTTGAGCTAGCTGAAGGCGAAGAGATTGCTGACGGCGAACAAGCGACAACTTCTGAAGCTCCAGAAGCATCAGAACAACAAGGTGATGACACAGAAGCGTAAGCTAAAGTGATTATCTAACATTTGAGAAATGCCAGACGAAAGTCTGGCATTTTTTTTATCTTTTTATTGAAGGTGATAAAGGTCAAAGGAAGAGCTTCAACTATGCTTTAGATTAGTGATATAGCCATTTAATGGTATTGTGTTCTGTATCTGGTTTGGGCATACTGCATGCCTATTAGTCAGTTTTAGGCTTATTTGCAGGCATATTTAGTAAGGAGGGTTGAGTGCGTTCTAAGCATTTCAATCGGGCAGTTCAGTTTGGTGTAGCAGGTTTTTACTTTCTCTCTGTTATCGTCATCTCAGTCACGCTTATCTCTGAACACAAGTCGGTGAATTGGCTGTACCTTACTTTTCCTATTGCTATGTTCACTGCTTTTTTGGCGACCAAGAGACGTATCAGGATAACAGCGGCTTTAGTGTCCCTGTTGGTGCTATTTGGAGGTTCGATTATGGAACCTTTGGAGCTAGATGCGATTGAAGAGAGCTTTATCGTCTTGCCTCTTTGCTACATTGTTCTGTTTCCTGGTTCACTTTGGCCCATCGCTGTAGGGTTAGGGCTCATTGCCAGCTACCTGATTGAACTGCCTACCGAGGAGTTTGATGAGTTCACCGAAGATGCGATTGAAGTTCTGTTTATTACCATCTTTGCTACAGTGATGACCCGCTATCAGCAGGAAGCGAAAAAACAGTCGGCGTTGTACAAGCGTGCGAGCTTAACCGACTACCTGACTTATTTGCCCAACCGTAAATCCTTCTTTAAAGAGATTAATGATCTTCAAGCCAGCGATGAGATGGATTATGCGGTTATTCAAGTGGGTTTGAACAACCTAAAAAAGGTCAATGATGACCTTGGCTACGGATATGGTGATGAACTGCTGCATCAATTCGCGCGTCACGTTAAGAGGCTCATAGGTCGCAAAGGTAAACTGTTTCGTTTAGGTGGCGATGAACTGATGGTGTTGATCTCATGTCCACAAGGCAATCTTGATGAAGTACACCAAACCATTGCCCGATTAGATGCCCATTACGATACGGTTTGCAAAATCCACAATACCTCGCACAGATTAAGATACATTGGTGGTTGTGCACTGTTAAGCGATGCCCAGAATAATCTCAAGTTGTGGGGCAAGAACGTCGATGCAGCCATCTCGCGAGCAAAGCAGAATGACGCAAACAGTGTGCAATGGTATGACGATCAGTTGATGGATGACACTATTCGCGCTCACCAAATTGAGATCGAACTTAAAGGGGCTATCGACAATAAGCAGCTGTTTCTGGTTTACCAGCCAAAAGTCGATATAGAGGCCAAGAAAATTATCGGTGCTGAAGCTTTGATTCGTTGGCAGCATCCCGATTTGGGTTTGGTGGTTCCCAATGATTTTATCAGTGTCGCGGAACGGACCGCACAAATCATCCCAATTGGTCGCTGGGTGTTTGAACAAGCGATAATTCAGGCTAAGTCCTGGCTCGATGCAGGTACAAGAGTTCCTATTTCGATTAACGTTTCAAGTGTCCAGTTTGCGCACGACGATATCTTCCCTTATATCACTGAGTTGTTGAACAAGCACAATGTCCCCGCGAACTGCCTGCAAATCGAAATTACCGAAACAGCGATGATGGATAAGCACTCTCAAGTCGCGCAAACCTGTAAGCAGTTGCAAGATCTTGGTATGACAATAGCAATTGATGATTTTGGCGTAGCTTATTCTTCGCTTAACTATTTAAAACGCCTACCGATCGATGTGATTAAAATCGATAAATCTTTTATCGACGACTGTGTTGAGGATGTCACAGACCATATGATAGTTCGTACCATTATTCAGATGGGGCAAAACCTGAGTAAAACGGTTATCGCTGAAGGGGTAGAGAATGAGGAACAACTAGAATTATTGCGTCGTGAGAAATGCCATCAGTTTCAGGGATACTTATTTTCCAAACCCATTTCTGCTGAACAATTTACTGAGTTACTTAGCTAGTTTAAGTGCTTCCCTTATGCGCTCTGGCACCGTACGTCGTGCCAACTTAACCTTGTCAATTTACCGTCATATGTTTACTAAAATTGACGCTATAACAATACGTTATCTTCGATCAATTTACTGCTTTTATTTCGTGCAAGCGTAGGATTTTGCCTATAAACTGCCGAGCCTGTCTGTTCCACAACTTGTATAGAAACTATGAAACTATCATTGAAGCAAAAACTCATTGGTGCGAGCCTGGTAGCCGTTGTGCTTATGGCCAGTGCACTGACTTGGCTATCTGCCGACAAACTGTCTGAGCAAACTCGCAATGGTGTTACCGCGCGAGCTGAAAGCTTAGCAACTGCAGCATCTGAAGGTATCTCCGACTGGATTTCTATCCGTAAAGATATCGCGACTGCGTTTAACGACTACAGCAAAGAAGCGGATGTTGTCCCTTTCTTGCAACAAGCACGTAAGGCGGGTGGCTTTGATGACATCTTCTTAGGCACTCCAGAAGGTGGCATGTACCGTTCTCACCCAGAGCGTAACCGAGCTGATTACGATCCGCGCACACGCCCTTGGTATATTGACGCAAACAATGCTGGTAAACAGATCATTACTACTGCGTACAAAGATGCGATTACTAATGCATTACTTGTCACCATCGCTGAACCTATTCGTGCTAACGGTGAGCTAGTCGGTGTGGTTGGTGCGGATGTACTGATTGACCAGTTAATCAATGACGTAATCAATCTGGATGCAGGTAAAAACGCTTACGCTATGTTGATCGATGCGCAAGATGGCACATTCCTGGCACACCCAGATAAATCATTTTCTCTAAAACCTGTAACCACTTTGTCTAAACAGCTCAATCTTCGTGCGATTGAGCATGCAGCGGACACTGGTTCAATCGAGATGATTGAGCGTAATGGTCAGGAGAAACTTTACTTCTTCACTAAGGTACCTGATACCCAATGGATTTTTGCAATTGAGATGGACCGCGCGACTGAAGAAGCAGCGCTTACTGAGCTACTACAAAGCCTGATTATTACGGCTGTCGTTATCACCCTTATTGTGATTGCACTTGTATCCTGGCTGGTTAATTTCCTGTTTAGTGACCTTGTTCGTGTATCTAAAGCGCTAGAAGAGATCGCATCAGGTGAAGGTGACCTGACTCAACGTCTTGAACCTCGTAGTGATGACGAAGTGGGTCAGTTGGCGACAAACTTCAACATCTTTGTTGGCAACATGCACGCAATGGTGTCTAAGCTAAGCCTGGTTTCAGCGTCACTTTCTGAGCAGTCTAAGCAAACTGCGGCACAAGCTGAAGAGCGTAGTGCACGAATTCGTCTGCAACAGGACGAGATCAACATGGTTGCAACGGCAATCAACGAAATGGCTGCGGCGACTCAGGAAATCGCTGGCAACGCAGACCACACTGCGCAGAACTCTAGCGAAGCGGTAACTGCGTGTATTCACGGTGGTGAGCAGGTAGTGCAAACTCAGGGCTCAATCCAGAACCTGGCAACAGAAGTGGGTGTTGCGACTGAAGTTATTCAGGAGCTTGAACTGCACGGCAATAGCATTAGCACTATTCTTTCTACCATTCAGGATATCGCTGAACAGACTAACCTGTTGGCGTTAAACGCAGCGATTGAAGCGGCGCGTGCGGGTGAACAGGGTCGTGGCTTTGCGGTTGTTGCTGATGAGGTTAGGGTATTGAGTCAACGTACTCATGCTTCAACCAAAGAGATTCAGCAGATGATCGAGACACTGCAGAACACGACAGGTAAAGCGGTAGGCATCATGGGCGATAGCCGTCAACTTGCTGATACCAGTGTGACTGATGCAGACTCGGCTGCGGTTAGCCTGACACAAATTCAGACTGCGGTAGAACGCATTAGTGACATGGCGACGCAAATTGCTTCTGCAGCAGAAGAGCAGGCGTCTGTGACATCGGAAATCACCCGTAATACGGTTGGCATTCGCGATGTATCAAACGAACTTGCGGATGAAGCACACGACGCAGCAGCTCAAGCGGCTCAACTGTCTGAGCTATCTAATGAGCTTGAGCAAGAGATTCAACGCTTTAAGCTGTAATTGAGCTAGACCAACGAATTAGCCCCGTGACGACGGGGCTTTTTTATACGTCATGAATTTCCAAAATGGAAAAAACAACTAAACCTTATTTCAATAGTGGATATTGACTTAACTGAGATAAAATCCTTAAAAACAATAAGGATTAACTAACATGTCAGATATCCATAATCAGTTCCAAACACGTATCTACAACATAGTCACAGATGCGACTCTGTCTCCTAAACAGAAAAACCAGTTTCTGGCGCTCGAAGCTGAAGCAAGCTTGCCTTATATGGACATCTCCCAGCAGGTAAAAGATGCCATGGAGCAGGGAGTGTTGTGTGACATGTTTGAAGGACATGCACCTTTTAAGCCTCGTTATGTGCTGCCCGATTACGCTAAGTTCCTTCAACAAGGTTCAGAGTACCTAGAGCTAGAACCGGCAACCGATTTTGATGACGCACTTAATTTGCTAACCATCATCTACCATCATGTTCCGTCGGTAACCAATATCCCGGTTTATCTTGGTCAGCTGGATGATGTACTGCTGCCGTATGTTGGTGATCTGGACCAACAACAGATTTATACCAAACTCAAGCGCTTCTGGATAATGCTAGACAGAACACTTCCAGATGCCTTTATGCACGTTAACATTGGCCCAAGCGATAACGTAATCTGTCGCACTATCTTGCAGGTTGACGCTGAACTAAAACAGATCGCGCCTAACCTGACCTTTATGTATGAGCCTGAAGTGACGCCAGATGATCTACTAAGACAGGCAACCAGCAACATTTGCGAATGCAGCAAGCCGCACATCGCTAACTACCCAATTCACGCCGCTTCATACGGCGACAAACAGTTTGGTATTGTGAGCTGCTACAACTCACTACCATTGGCTGGTGGCTCTAACACGCTAGTGCGAATGAACCTCAAAGAAGTAGCGGCTCGATCAGCTAATCGTGAAGAGTTCCTCAATCAGGTATTACCGCGCTATAGCCAACTGATGGTAGAACTGATGGATGCACGTAGCAGCCATCTACATGAAGAATCCAACTTCTTTAAAGGCTTCCTAACCACCGAAGGGCTAATCGACGAAGCTCGCTTTGCACCTATGTTTGGTATCTACGGCATGGCCGAAGCGGTCAATGCGCTACTTGAGAAAGAGGGGATAGAGGCTAAGTATGGACATGCTCCGGCGGCCAATGATCTCGCGGTTGAGATCTCTGCCAAGTTAGCTGAACTTGTCGACAACTTGCCGGTTAAATATGGCTTAGAAGGTAAGGCGCTATTGCATGCTCAAGGTGGTATCAGTCTTGACCACCAAGTAACGCCAGGGGTACGTATCCCATATGGTACCGAACCGGATCCGGTCAGCTACGTTCAGGCCACTGCGCGACAGCACCAATACTACACGTCTGGTATCAGTGACATTCTGACGATTGACGAAACCGTAAAGTCTAACCCAGAGGCGATGTTTAACCTGTGTAAAGGGGCGTTAAGTCTTGGCTATCGAGAGTTTACTGCCAACGTTGCATCGAATGATCTGGTGCGTGTCACTGGTTACATGATTAAGATATCGGACATTAATAAATTCGCGGAACATGGCTCGAGAAAAAACACCACCTTCCTCGGCGCGGAAGCCGCTAAAAACACAGGTATCCTTGATAGAGCGCCGCGTGTGGTGAGCATGGAAACAACGCCTACCTATTAACGAGTGTAAGAAACGGTATGGATGAGAAACGCGCACTTGTCAGTCGCATTCTGAATTTTTCCTGCGTAGATGGACCGGGCAATCGCC
The DNA here is from genome assembly GCF_000189255.1 of Vibrio brasiliensis LMG 20546. Taxonomy (GTDB): domain Bacteria; phylum Pseudomonadota; class Gammaproteobacteria; order Enterobacterales; family Vibrionaceae; genus Vibrio; species Vibrio brasiliensis. The sequence goes on from NZ_AEVS01000094.1 coordinate 47,680, forward strand.
TGGTCATCTTTCTGCAAGGGTGTAACTTCAACTGCAAAAACTGCCATAACCCCCATACGATCAATCACTGCAACCATTGTGGAGATTGTGTATCGGGCTGTCCGACTCAGGCGCTCTCGATAGATGCGCATGACAAAGTGGTGTGGGATGAGTCTCTTTGTACTCATTGCGATCACTGTATTGATGTGTGTCCTCATAAGTCGAGCCCAAAGATTTTCAGTTACAGCGTCACCGATTTGATTGAGTTGATAAAGCAACAACGTTACTTCATCAGCGGCATTACGGTATCGGGAGGAGAGGCGACGCTCCAGCTGCCTTTCATTATTCAACTGTTCGAGCGAGTAAAATCTGATCCTGAACTGAGTCATCTAACCTGTTTTATTGATAGCAATGGTTATCTGCCTCAAACGGGTTGGCAACGTGTTGAACCATGGCTGGATGGTGTCATGGTAGACCTGAAAGCCTGGCAGCAAGAGACCCATCAGTGGTTAGTTGGCCGCTCAAATCATAAAGTAATTGCGTCGATTACCTATCTCGCCAGCATCGGGAAACTGCATGAACTGCGCTTGCTCCACATACCGGGCAAAAGCGATCTTGATAGCCAGCTAAATGATTTGGTCAGACTGATTAACACTCTGCCTGAAGACCTTGTTGTCCGTCTCAACGCTTTTCAGCATCATGGTGTGGTCGGTGAGGCTCTCCAGTGGGAGAAATGCTCTGAGTTGGAGATGACGCGCTTTCATCAATTACTTGCGGGTAAAATCAGTCAGCCAATTAAGCTGCCGACGGTTTATACCTAATCATCAATTTTCGCGCATTTATGCTACTTGGTACACTTGTTGCTTCTGGGCAACTTCTTGCTTGAGTTGAGCAAGATCTTGCTCGAATCGAGCAAAAAGTTGCTCGCCCTGTATATCATTAAACGCTTAAATTACTGAAATGTATGGATTTTCA
>NZ_AEVS01000093.1 GCF_000189255.1 Vibrio brasiliensis LMG 20546
ACTCTTGTCCATCGAACTTGGTGACCACCAAAGCATCGTCGCTCAGTCCTTCTACCTCAATGGTGTACGCTAATGTCGCCATTGCGTCTCTCCTATCGTTAACCCTAAACACAAAAACCTTAAACGCAAATTACCAACGGATTGATAATTTGAAGTTAAGGTTTTCAGGAGGCTCCCTGTAGGAAGCCTCCGAAAATCAAAGCGATTAAGCTTCGACTGGTTTACGCCAGTCGTCTGAGCCAGACGTACCTGCGTTAACGTGATCCCAAGTGATCTTACGGTAAGACATAGAGACCGTTAGGTTTTGAGTGAAGTCAGACATCGCCGGATCCTGACAGTGTGGCATTTCACACTGAATATCGACGATAGATGCGTTCTCAAGCTTAGTGGTGAAGAAGTTTTCTTGCTTGCCTTCGATAGACGTACGGTACCATTTCAGTTCAACGGTCTTCATCTTCTCACCAGAAGAGAGTGCGTTGTACAGCAGTGGCACAGCTTTGTTTAGCGACACAGTAAACTGGAATGGTTTGTGAACACGTTGACCAGAAGGCTGACCAGATTGAGGGTCAGTTGGTACTGTTACAACGTGGTCAAACTTTTGAACCAGCATCTCATCTTCGTGGCCTTCAACGTAAGAGTCACCGATAGAATCCGCAGTACACGCACCTGCAGTGATAAGACCCTGAG
>NZ_AEVS01000092.1 GCF_000189255.1 Vibrio brasiliensis LMG 20546
GCTATTTCTCGTCTTCTGGCAACTTAACATTCAGCTCCAACACTGAAATATCGTCATCTTTATGCTCAAAAGAGAGGTCTACCATCGATGGGTCGACGGCGACGTACTTACCGATCACTTTCAGGATGTCTTCCTTTAGCTGAGGTAGGTATGACGGTGCAGGGTCACCCTGACTGCGACGTTCCGCGACGATGATCTGCAGGCGCTCTTTCGCTAAGTTTGCTGAGCTTTTTTTCTGTGGACGGAAAAACTCTAGTAATGACATTTAACCTCCGAAAAGTCGTTTGAAAATCCCTTTCTTCTGTTCGGTCAGGAAGCGGAAATCCACTTGCTGGCCAAGCAGACGCTCAACCGTATCGTCGTAAGCCATACCCGCATCTGATTGGTCATCAAAAATAACCGGTACGCCTTTGTTTGAAGCATTAAGAACGGCCTGGCTTTCTGGAATCACGCCCAGAAGTGAGATGTGTAGGATCTCTTCTACATCTTCTACGCTAAGCATTTCACCCTGAGTAACGCGTGCCGGGTTGTAACGAGTCAGCAGCAGGTGTTGCTTCACTGGTTCCAGACCTTCTTCTGCGCGGCGAGACTTTGAATCGAGAATGCCAAGAATGCGGTCAGAATCGCGTACAGAAGAGACTTCTGGGTTAGTAGTAACAATCGCTTCATCTGCAAAGTATAGTGCCATTAGAGCACCTTGCTCGATGCCAGCAGGCGAATCACAGATAACAAAGTCGAAACCCATTTCGTCCAGTTCATCCAGAACGCGGCGCACACCTTCTTTGGTCAGTGCATCTTTATCACGTGTTTGAGAAGCTGGCAGAATGTAGAGATTATCAGTGCGCTTATCTTTGATCATCGCCTGGTTAAGAGTCGCTTCGCCGTTGATAACGTTGACGAAATCGTAAACAACGCGACGCTCGCAACCCATGATCAAATCCAGGTTACGCAGACCGATATCGAAATCGATTACTGCGGTTTTCTTTCCTTTAACAGCAAGGCCTGAAGCGATAGCAGCGCTTGAAGTCGTTTTACCGACCCCGCCTTTACCTGAAGTGACAACAATAACGCGTGCCATTATGTGTTCCTTATTAAATTAAATCGTTAACAACTCGAACTTGAGTGAGTCGTCGTTCAAACTGAACATAACTTTTTGTTGCCAGAACTCTTCGGAGAACTGCTCAGTGAGCCAGTAGTGTCCGGCAATCGACATTAATTCGGCATTGAGCTTATTGCAGATGATCACCGCGCCTGTGTTGCCACTTGCGCCAGCAATCGCACGACCACGTAATGTGCCGTGAATATGGATAGAGCCATCTGCAATGACCTCAGCTCCTTCGCTAACATGATTGAGTACAACAAGATCGCTGTCCTTGGCATATATTTGTTGCCCGGAGCGAACCGGAGTGCGTACAATTTTTGTCGCGCTCATTTTGGCAGGTGCCTGAGTAGGAGATTTGCTAGCTGACATTACAGCAAAATCTGCTTCAGATGCGAGATTTTGAGTACGTTTGTCTTTGCAGCCTGTAACGCCGACAGGGATCATCCCCGCTTGGGAGATGCCTTGTTTTAGTCTCACAAAATCAAGGTCACCCTCTACTTTCGCGATGTTGATAACAACGGGCGCGTGTGCGAAGAAAGCAGGAGCTTGCTCGACCTTTTCTTGTAAGAAATGAATAGTTTTATCTACATTGTTGTCAGAAAGGTGCAAAACTGACAAAGTAAAGCTACTGCCTTTTAGGTCTGGAGTATTTGACATCTTTTACGTACAACCTCTTAAGGGCGTTGCCTGAGACTAGGGGTGTCATGTTATATTCCCAGAATAAGCTCAGCAAGTTATCTTGCGCTCAATTGACCGTTTTGCTGTAAAAAATAGCGAAACATTGACGTTCCATGAATTAAACCGATAAAAGGCTTCCAATGCTTTGTGCAATTTACAAAAGTTCTAAAAAAGAAGGCGCTTACTTATATATCCCTAAGAAGGATGATTTTTCACAAGTTCCTGACACATTAATGCAGATGTTTGGCAAACCTATTATGGTTATGGTGGTCAAATTAGAAGGCCGTACTTTGGCTCAGGTTGACGTAGAGAAAGTGAAGCAATCAATGAAAGATGATGGTTTCTTCCTACAGTTACCGCCACCACCAAAAAATTTACTCGACGAATACAAAGAGCAAAAACAAGCTCGTCAGCAGTCTGAAGAAGAATAAAATTATATTTGGACAGTTGAATTATGTTGCTCAAGGAGGGCAATGTGAAAAAACTAATGTCAGTCGCTCTAGGGTTAACGCTCGCCTCATCTGTGCTTGCTAATGAGGTTAGCTTTGAGGAATACGTTGAGGGCTTGAAAGATGAAGCTCGTCAAAACGGTATTTCTGAGTTGGTTATTGAGCAAGCGTTCGATAATGTCACCCACAAACCGCGTGCGGTGAAAGCCGATAAGAATCAGCCTGAGAAAAAACTCACCCTAGATGAGTATATCCCTCGCGCTGTTCCTGACTGGAAGGTGAAGCAGGCTAAGTCTCTTTATCAAAAACACTATGCTGACTTGAAGGAGATTGGCGACGCATACGGCGTACAGCCTCGCTTTATCGTCGCACTGTGGGGTGTTGAGAGTAACTTCGGTAAGTTTACCGGCAACTACCGGGTTATTGATGCGCTATCGACGATGGCTTATGACGGTCGTCGTGAAGACTTTTTCCGTAAAGAGACCATGGCGGCGCTGCAGATTCTTGAACAGGGTCATATTGCGGTTGAGGACTTTAAAGGGTCCTGGGCTGGCGCAATGGGGCAGTGTCAGTTTATGCCAAGCTCTTTCTTAGCTTTTGCCGCTGATGGTAGTGGTGATGGCAAGAAGGATATCTGGAATAGCGAGGCCGATGTATTTGCTTCAGCGGCTAACTATCTGAGCCAATCTGGTTGGGATGACAGTTATACCTGGGGACGTCAGGTCAAGCTACCGCAAGGGTTTGATACCAGTATTCAGGGTCGTAGCGAAGAGAAAGGCAAATACCTTCAGGAGTGGAACAAACTCGGTGTGACTCGTTATGATGGTCGACCGCTACCGCAACTTGATCAAGATATTAAGGCATGGTTGATCGCCCCTGATGACGCTAACGGTCGCGTTTATCTGGTCTACAACAACTACAATGTATTGATGAAGTGGAATCGCTCTTACTACTTTGCACTGGCCGTCAGTCATCTGGCTGACAGAATTACTTTGTAGTGAATCAATTTGGTACAAAAGGAGCTCAATGAGCTCCTTTTTCTTTTGGAGTTACTGTGCTTTCAGAACGTGCTGCACAAATGGTGGTGTTTGCTGCCTTACTTAAACATAAGAACTTTACTCAAGCGGCGAAGAGTTTAGGGGTCTCGGTTTCCCATGTCAGTAAACAACTGGCGCAGCTTGAATCTTCGCTGGGTATCAAGCTGGTTCAACGTACCACGCGCAGTTTTACTCCTACTGAGGCAGGGCTGCATTTTTACCATCACTGTGCTCAGTTGGTCACTATTGTTGGTGAAGCGCAGCTTGAGGTGGAGAGCCAGCGTGATGAGGTAGCAGGGCTGGTCAAAATTGGCCTTTCGCAATCTTTTGGGACTCTGCATATCATTCCGGCAATCGATGAGCTTCGTCAGAAATATCCCAACTTACAGGTTGAGGTTCACCTGTTTGACTACAAAGTCGATATGCTGGAGGAAGGGCTCGATCTCTGGATCACCAATAATGAGCACCTGCCAGAAGGTTATGTTGCGCAGCGTCTGGCGGACTCTCAGTTTGTTGTCGCCGCGTCTCCGGATTATCTGGTTAAGCAGGAGGTGCCAACGCATCCAAATCAGCTCAGTGAACATAACTGCCTTATATACCGCAGTTGGGAGCGTGACTATACCCGTTGGGCATTTTCGAACAGAGAAGAACAACTGAGCGTCAAGGTCTCTGGCAATTATTCAGTTGATTTAGCTGAAGCGGTTCGCGATGCCGCGGTAGCGGGGTGGGGAATTGCCTATCTTGCTACTTACCTGATAGGTGATGAGTTCAAAAATGGCCAGTTGATTCAGCTATTGCCTGAGTGGCGAGCGTCTCAGAGCATGCCGTTTTATGCGGTTTACCCCAGCCGCCGGTTTCTGCCAAAGAAAACCAGTGCGGTTATCGATTTCATCAAACAAAAAATCGGCAGCCCGTGTCATTGGGACCAAAAATTACAGCCTTACATTCAGCGTCCGTAATCGGGCGCTGAACCCATTTTACTTTTTCCAGAATCGTAAACATCCTTTCTATTTGGAAATAATGATTTTAAGCAAACGTTTATCTTTATAAAAATCAGTGGTTTATTTTGGTGGTGGCGTTTTGACCACTGCAAAACACATCCAGTTAACAACTGTGATTTGCATCTCATTTTTATCTGACTACACTCCGGCGCCAATCTTGTTCCCCCTTATGTCGGATTCATTTTATGAACTCAATTCTTGGCATTATCGCCATTCTATTCACAGCTTGGTTGCTCTCTACCAACAGAAAAAACATCAATTACAAAACTGTCTCACTGGCGTTTGCTTTGCAGATCACTTTTGCTCTACTGGTCCTTTATGTACCTGCTGGCAAAGACGCTCTGAACAGTGTCACCGGTGCGGTATCTAACCTGATCAACTATGGTCAGGAGGGGATTGCTTTTCTGTTTGGTGGTTTAGCGACGGGTGGGTTTACTTTTGCTATTAACGTACTGGGCATCATCATCTTCTTCTCGGCGTTGATCTCTGGTCTTTACCATATTGGTCTGATGCCGAAGGTGATTAACCTTATTGGTGGTGGTTTACAGAAGTTACTGGGTATTGGCCGTGCAGAATCGTTATCAGCTACGGCGAATATCTTTGTTGGTATGATTGAAGCGCCACTCGTGGTGAAGCCATACCTTAAGCAGATGTCTGATTCGCAGTTCTTTGCTGTAATGACCGGTGGTTTAGCCTCGGTTGCTGGTGGAACTTTGGTTGGTTACGCATCACTGGGCGTCGATCTAAACTTTCTGATCGCGGCGGCGTTCATGTCAGCACCTGCGGGTTTGCTAATGGCGAAGATCCTGTTGCCAGAAACTGAAACTATTGATGCAAATACTGAGCTGGACAATGCTGACATGCCACGCGCAACCAATGTGGTAGAAGCGATGGCAGATGGTGCGATGTCGGGTCTGCGTATTGCTGTTGCTGTAGGTGCAACACTGTTGGCTTTTGTCAGTGTTATCGCAATGCTGAACGGTATGCTTGGCTGGTTCGGTGACCTTATTGGTATGCCTTTGAGCTTCGAGCTGATTCTGGGCTACTTGTTCGCTCCAATTGCATGGCTACTGGGTATCCCATGGAATGAAGCGATTACTGCGGGTTCTCTGATTGGTAACAAAATCGTCGTTAACGAGTTTGTCGCGTTTATTCAGTTGATGGAAGTGAAAGACCAACTTAGTGAGCACTCACAAGCAATCGTAACATTTGCTCTGTGTGGCTTTGCGAACATCTCTACCATGGCAATGTTAATCGGTGGCTTAGGAAGCCTGGTACCAGAGAAGCGTCCGTTTATCTCTAAGTATGGCTTCAGAGCGATTGCCGCAGGTGTTATGGCAAACCTGATGAGTGCTTCGATTGCAGGTGTGATTTTGAGTCTTTAAGAGACGAGAGCGGAGAGGCTAGAACGCTTCGCTCCGAGAGTCGAGAAATTAGAACGCTGCGCTTCGAGAACGGACTTCGTCCTACGAGAATTTAGAACGGACTTCGTCCTTCGAGAGGAGCTTGTGGTGAGCGAGCCGAAAGTTGCAGGCAGCGCTGGTTCTAGTTAGAAGCTAATCGTCTGAATTAAAGAAAAGGGTTGACATGCACTGTCAACCCTTCCAAGATTTTCTCGCTTCTCGCTTCTCGCTTCTCGCTTCTCGCTTCTCGCTTCTCGCTTCTCGCTTCTCGCTTCTCGCTTCTCGCTTCTCGCTTCTCGCTTCTCGCTTCTCGCTTCTCGCTTCTCGCTTCTATTTCTTCTTCGTATGAAACTGCTCACACGCAAGCATTGTGTTCTCAATCAGGCTAGCAACCGTCATTGGGCCTACCCCACCAGGTACTGGGGTAATGAAGCTTGCGCTCTCTTTGGCTTTATCGTATTCAACGTCACCAACCAGCTTGCCTGACTCAAGGCGGTTAATACCTACATCGACCACGATTGCGCCTTCTTTGATCCAGTTACCCGGAATAAAGTTAGGCTTACCTACCGCAACCACAACAACGTCTGCCTGACGAACGTGGCTTTCAAGATCTTTAGTGAAGCGGTGACAGGTTGTGGTTGTACAGCCTGCTAGCAACAACTCAAGAGTCATTGGGCGGCCAACAATGTTCGAAGCGCCAACCACAACAGCGTGCTTACCGCGAAGCTCAATGTTGTAACGGTCAAGTAGGGTGATGATACCTTTTGGCGTACATGAACGTAGCTTAGGAATACGCTGCGCCAGACGACCTACGTTGTAAGGGTGGAAACCGTCAACGTCTTTCTCTGGGTGAATACGCTCCAACACGTGAGTCGCATCGATGCCAGCAGGAAGTGGTAACTGAACCAAGATACCGTCAATCTCTGCGTCGTTATTTAGCTCATCAATCAGAGCAAGCAGTTCTTCTTCCGTTGTCGTCGCAGGAAGGTCAAATGACTTAGAAACAAAGCCAACTTCTTCACAAGCGCGGCGCTTGCTACCCACATAAACCTGTGACGCTGGGTCTTCACCAACAAGTACAACTGCTAGGCCTGGAGCTCGTAGCCCTGCCTCTTTACGTGCTTTAACACGTGCAGCAACTTCTGAACGAACAGTTTGTGAAATAAGAGTTCCATCGATATTTTGAGCTGTCATGACTTTCCTTAAGAAATGAATGGCGACTTATTTGCAGCGCATTGTCGCAAATTATTTGACGAACATCTATAAGCAAACGTTTGCTTTGTGGTGATTTTAATCAAAATAGGGTTCGGTGGCCTTTTTTTAGTCATTCAGATCAGAATGTTAAGAAAAGCCCTTGTTTTAGCAGCTCGAACTCGTATAATCCTGTCCCTGTAGCGCGCCCTTAGCTCAGCTGGATAGAGCACGTCCCTTCTAAGGATGTGGTCGTAGGTTCTTATATTAGGTTAAATCTGGTGTATTGAACTAAGCAGGCTAAAAGGCATTATTGTTATCATTATTGGTGCAATGAAGCGTTACTAAAAGTTTGAATTTCGTTTTTTAGCTAGATATAGTTGAGAAACAAAATAAAGCGCCCTTAGCTCAGCTGGATAGAGCACGTCCCTTCTAATTGGCTAGATTTTTCTAGCATTCAAGTTGGGCCTCTTTTTGGAAACGATAAGAGTGTAAGACGTCAAATTCGGGGAAACCTTACTTTAACGAGTTGGCAATCCCGAGCCAAGCCCAGTTTTATTGGGAAGGTGTAGAGACTAGACGGCGTCTACCTAAAGCTTTTAAAGCTATGGTAAAGGGATAGTCCAGCGCACAAAGCCTTTTATAGGTGGTAGCGAAAGCTATAGTGTGATGAAGGATGTGGTCGTAGGTTCGAATCCTACAGGGCGTGCCACTTTCGATAAGCCAGTATCTATTAGTTTAGATACTGGCTTTTTTCGTTTTTAGCGACGTAACTCAGATAATCTTTTCCTCTATTTTGTTAAGTATCATTAATTTACCCACCCATTGCACCAAAACCCATAATCTGGTGTAATGTATATATAATGAGTGAGTTTATTTTTGGTGCAATAGGGAAATGGTTAGAAAGACGAAGAATATTGTAAAGAGAGAGCTATCTACTCCTGACGGAGTGGTTTTTTATTCATTCTTATCCAAGACCACTGGCCCCATTATTGAATTAGAAGAGCATGTAAACAACATGATTCTATCTAGTCAGCCTTATAATACGGTGAAGTCAAAGGCGTCTGATTTGGCGAAATTCTATGACTATTTCATCGAGGCGTCTCATGTTCTGCATTCAACCGACTACCAGTTAGAGATTCAGAAAAATCGCGCCCTATCAGCGAGTCAGCAGTTAAGAAGTGCACTTACACTAATTTTTAATGCTTATCCATCGTATCTACTTGACGCTAAAGAATCCAAAAACGCTTTAGCGAAACTATGCGCTCATAACTTAGATGCATCACCACTCCAAAGAACATCTGCTAAACGCATGATATCAAGCATGTGTGAGTTCGTCGGTGCATCAAATGCTCTTGAACACAGCTTACGACAGCAGAAAAGATTAGATGGGCTTCTTGAAGTTGATCAAAATCTTACATCCGTTGCTCATGAGCTTGGGGCTATGAGGGAGCTAAGCTTTAAAGAGCGTAAATCTCTCATTGAGAACTCTTACTTGGCCTCGTGTATATCTGGCGGTGCAAAAGTATCTAAAATCAAGAATTTTTTTAGGTTGCCACCAGAAACTAAGAGTAAGAAAGAGAAACATTTTCCTATTGAACATATTGGTTCATTTCTACTAAATACTAAATTCCATCGAGACAGGGCGATGTACGCACTGTGCTTTGGTGGGGGGCTGCGGATGTCGGAAGCTACGTCAATTAGGTTTTGCGATGTTGACGTCATCAACGAGGAAGTAAAGCTTCATGACAAGGGTACGATCAGCTATCTGGAAAACATTGACTATAAGACTGTTAGCGGAAAGTCGATTGAACACTTTACTGTTCATTTGGTTGAACCTTTCAAATCCTTCTTTTTTGAAGAGTTAAGACTCTATTTAGAAAATGAAAGACCAGACAGTGAATCAGAATACATATTTTTGCAGAGTCGCGGTATTAGAAACGTCGTCAGCGGACATTTTGTGTATCAGCCTTATTATCGATCGAGCCAAAGTACGATAAAGGATGCTTGGGAATCAAATCTAAAGCGGGCCAATTTGACCGACGAGATGTTTAAAAAATTGAAGACGCACTCTATGAGGCATTTTTACGCTATGTATATGCTGAACTTTGCCCCAAGTTATGACAGACGGGGAATACAGAGGTTTGGTTATACCTTGGAGGAGGTTAAGCACTTCATGAGGCATTCGGCGCTGAAAAGTACAAAAATTTATGCAAAAGAGGATATTAGTAAAATGAAAAGAGCGTTGGCTCAGACTAATAACCTTCTTAAGCAAAGAGAAGTATCCTTCTACGAGGGGATGACTGAAGCGAGTTTAACAAATCTAGTTAGCGAGAGTGATTGTCTGTGATCTATTTAGAAGCCTTCGACGCCGAGAAATTTAGGCAGCTATTAAGCGAGTTTAAGCCGAAACTAAAAATGTACTGCTTAGAGTCCTATCCTAGTGAATATGAGAGGAAATTTCGTTCTGCCAGCGATGGTTGTGATGATCTTATAACTGCTCTTGAAAGGGTTTCTCATCGAGATCTAAACGAGATAAAAGCTTTTCTAGAAGCGGGGGAGTCTCTCCTTATTAGGGAGAAACGTGGAATGAAAGTAAAAACTTCAGAGTATCGAGATGAGCTTGAAACATTAATTCCTTTACAAACAACTGTTAGGGTTAACGATACTCAAAACCGTCTGCATAATTTTAGGCTGTTTGTAAGCTTTTTGGCGATGAAAAACGTGGTTAGGTTAAATTGTTTGGTTGGCTCACACCCTAAATCAGTGAAAGCCGCTGAACGGATTAGTGCTTCAGCACTCCGACAATTTGTTCCCCCATTAGCCGTAGACTTTTGGATTGGTGCCTCTGTCAATCGCCACAAAGAGCTTCAAGATCATATACAGACGAGTTTTTTTAAAGAAAGCTATTTAAGGTTTATAGACGCAGAGGTCTTGTCTATAGATAAATTAGGTGAGGCATTCAGGAGAATCGCAGATATTATTGTAGCGAATGGAATCACCTCGGTGAGTGATATTTCGTTAGAGTGTCTATTGAGCTATCACGATGACCTCATGGAATACTACCAAGGCTCTCCTGCTGCATACAATCTAAGACCTGCGTTTGATTTTCTTGTTATGGCGGGAGCAATATCGAGTAGCAGCTTTTATGATGAATTCACTCGGCAAAGAGCTGCTATTCAAAAGACTAAACCACAAAAGAATGTTCAGGTATATGATTCATCATCGTCGAAATGTATCAGTTATATTGGTGCCAATGTTCAAAATGTCAAAGAGGTTAGAGTTCCTTCAAACGATAGAAAAGTAGTTTTGGATTATGGTTACTGGTCTGATACATCAGGTACCGATGCTGCATTTCACTCTGAAAAACTTGACCAGAATAATATCTGGATTGCAGCTCAACAGGATTTTATACGTTCAACGTCAGGTGAATCAGGAACCGTCAAACAAAAGAATAGTCGTTTAAGCATACTAAACAAATACCTATTCTCTTACCTACCAGCTTATTTTAAATCTGGTCTTTCAGGTTCGTTTACTTACCCAGCGTCTCCGAATCAGCTAATCCATAGTCTGTTTGTGCAAAGAAGTAATGTCTATGAGGTTGAGAATCGAGATAAGTTTACAGAAAACTTCCAGTACCCAGTTCCGCTTCAGCAGTTTGTATATGATATGACTGCCTCTGCTAGTAAGTTAAATACTAAAAATAACAATAGTGGCAGAGATGCTCTAGCTGTTATTAGTAGCTTCTTCGATTTCCTTGCAGCTTTGGACTCGGATCTAGTCAAAGATTTCAAAAATCCCCTTGATGGAAGCGCTAAGAAAAAGGTCGGAAAAAGATACGCCAAAAATAGGAAATATGTTTTTAGTTTGAATTATTGGCTAGGTTTGCGTTCGTTCTGTAAGTTAATCACTAATCAAATGTTAGACGAAGTTGCCAATGATTTTAAGACTGGCCAAGACTCAAAGGATTACATAAACGTTTGCCAAGACGTCAATATAGAAGGTGACTCTCCAATGAATATAGGGAGGGTATCATTAGAGTCTTTTAAAAAAGTAAAGCTCATCAAGAGAGAGGAGCAGAGAGGACTAAATGGAGTTAAGGACCTAAACGTCTATATTACGGATTTTATACCTTGGGCTATGATGACGTTACTGTTGCATTCGGGCTTAAGGAGGGCGAACGCTCTTTGGTTAGACGATCGTGAGTGCTTTAGTCTGGTTACGACTGAGGACCAAGCATTTCAAACACTTCTTGTCTCAACTGATAAAGCTAAGACGGAACCGTTCCCTATTGTCCTGACTTCAGAAATTATGGCGATGTTGCAGAAAGTGTCCGTAACCAAAAAAGCTTTCGTAGAATCAAATCCCACTTTGGGCGAAGCGATTCCTTATAAGGGCTATGAGGACTCTAAATGGGGGAAGATTTCTCCTCTTTTTCGAATCAAAAACAAGCATGATGAGGTGGCGTGTCGTCATTATTTTAATGAGATAATTAATGAGTATGAAGCATTCCTGTCTCGAAATGCTATCGAGTTTCAGCCGACGACTTTGTATGCGCCACAATTGCATTACCAATTAGATGAATTTGTTCACTTGGTAAACGATATTAATTTCGATACTAGACATTGTGAGATAGCGGTCGATTACTGGGATGTTCATGAAGCAGCTTCTTTTGTTCCTATCGCAAAGAAAACTCAAATTAGTCCACATTCCTTACGAACTATGTCTGACAGTATATTCGCACCAATTCTGGGCGCAGACGTGGTTGGTAAGCTAATGTCAGGGCAATCAGAAGAAACTGTCGGCTATTATACAAAGGAATTGCCCGATAGTGCTTCTAAAGACTTTATTAACGAAGTGATTGAGTATCTATCTATAGATAAATCAACAACTCCAATAGATTTAGTCACAGTCAAAGAGGCTGAAGTCGATCAAGCAAGTTTTGAGGATGATCTTAAGGAATCACCAACTGCAACTGTAAATAAATACAATGCGCGTTCAGTTAATTTTGGGGCCACTGATGACGGTGAAGTGCAGCTAAATGGCCTGATGGAGTTAAACAAAGCTACTCCAAATTGCATTGCATATTATCGAACGCATATATGTCCCGTGAGCGGGGATTGTCCGAAAAAAGTCATCAACGAAATTGGAGAAAAAAAGTGCTTTGCTTGCCCTCTAGCTGTCGTTACGAACAATCATCTTCCTGCAATCGTGGCGACGATTCGTTCGCTATGTGACCAAATAAAAACAAAGAATACGTATCTAGAACACTTCGATATGCTCGAAACAGAGAAGGATGAACTTGAGAACCAGCGGGCCGACTTGATAGCGGAGGCATCTTATTGGGAGGCAAGAAGAGCTATTGCTGAAGAGAGCGGAAAAAATGGAGAAATTTACTACGTCTCGAAAGAAGGGTTGGAAATCATGCGCACGTTCAATCCGGCAGAAGCCAGCGAACAAGCGCGGCTATGCCTAAGGCTAAGGGAGACGGAGGGTATCCCAAAATTGCACAGCGAAAAACTGAAGCTGCAAGCATTGAGGCTTAGAAGAAAGATTCAACTTAAAGCAAAGGATAGTCATGCAGAATGTGATGTAATGTCTGATATCGAGTATGTTGCGCAAGTGTTCAATCTTAAGTCTGATCTGCAAGGTATAACTAATAGCGAAAAACTTAAGCTACTTCTATTGGAGGAAGAATAAGACACTATGGTGGGTTTAATCGAAAATAAAGTATCTTTAGCTAATCGCAGGGCAGAAATGGTTAAGGCGATATTAACCGAGCTCGTGAAATCTAACTCTCAGTTTAAATCAGCTAGAAAACTCTCAGAGTACCTTGCTATAAAAATGGCTGAGCATGGGGAGCATATTGATAGCTCGACACTAAGAAGGGCTGGCTCCCATTACAAAACTCTGATTGACGACTATATCGCTGCCGGTAGCTCAAAGAAAGTCGCGGCTAAGAATATGAAGAAAGATTTGAAGCTGCGTCAGCAAAATAAGCTCATCACAGATCTGGAGAGTAAACTTGTTGAAAAAACTGCTGAACTAGCCGAGAAAGAGGACGAAATAAAGCTACTTTTGGTTGATATGCGGGAAGTTCGAAGTAAAGCTGTCGCGACAATGCAACCCCCACAAGCTGAAACTTATACTAGAAGTGAGCTTTCGGAGCTTCGCTCTCAGCTTAAGAAGAATGAAAGGCAACTAGATAAAGCTTGTCACGTCATAGAAACGTTGATGAACGAACTAGATGGTACTTACGAGATAACATCAGAAAAGGTAATTGACTCTGTTACAGAGGAAGAGCTGTTTAATCGAAATGATTTCGAAAGCTACTTTTCATATATTTCTGATAGGAGAAAACCCTAAGTCTAGGCATTTAGGTGTCGGCATTTGTATCTATGAAATAGTTCCAGCAGAAAGGGGTATATCTCATGCTACCTATGTCGAAGTTCTTTCCCGCACACTCAAAGAACATGTTTTCCCCTAAAGCTAAATATTGTAAGTAAATCAATGTGCCATGTGGTTTTCAAGGATATACTCTATCCCATTACTAGAGTCCCCTTACCAAGGAAAAAACATGGCCGTCAATCAAGCCAAGATCTTTGAGCAGCTTGAGCTACTTGTTGAAGCATCTGATCCTAGTGAATTCATATATGGATTCCTTACCGCATTCAAATTTCCTAAAGCCACGATTACTCAAATCCGCCAAGGTGGTAATCGCAACGTCGCTAAGCTTGAAGGCCATGTCGGACTGAAAAATAAGCTGTATTACTTTCCGGTTGATGAAGATCAAGATATTGATGTAGCTCTAGATGAAGTCATCTCTGATTCGATGATCGCAAAGAATAAGATTCGTTATGTTCTAACTACCGATTTTGAACGATTCTTAGCATGGGATACCGCTACTAGTGAACGGTTAGATATCGACTTCGAGGTTCTTCATCGCAACTACAGCTTCTTCTTACCATTGGTTGGTCTTGAAAAAGCGATCTTAAATAGTGAAAAGCCAGCGGATGTAAAAGCGGCTGTGAAAATGGGTAAGTTGTTCGACCTGATTCGCGTTCACAATGATCTCAATACACCAGAAGATATCCATGCCTTAAATGTCTTCCTGACCCGCTTGTTATTTTGTTTGTTTGCTGAGGACACAGGGATCTTCCCGCAGCAGGGGCAGTTCACCTCAGCTATCAAGAGTGTGACATCTGAAGATGGCAGCGATTTAGATCAATTTCTTTACAATCTATTCTCTATTCTAAACAGCCCTAAAGACAGTGACTTACGCTCACGTCTACCGCAACACCTGACTGACTTCCCATATGTAAATGGTGGATTATTTGAAGCCGACGAGCCTATCCCTGAATTGGGTAAAAAGGGTCGCCGTATTCTCATTGAGTGTGGCTTAGAAGACTGGAGTGCAATTAACCCGGATATTTTCGGTAGTATGTTCCAAGCGGTTATTGATGTTGATCAGCGCGCTCGACTAGGTCAGCACTACACTTCCTACAGCAACATCATGAAGGTGATTCAACCTCTGTTTCTTGACCCGTTACGAACAGAGCTTGAAAAGCAACGCAACAGTGCTAACGGATTGAAGCGATTGCTGGTTCGATTAGGGGAGATTAAAGTATTTGATCCTGCCTGTGGCTCGGGCAATTTTCTAATCATCGCTTACAAAGAGTTACGTCTTCTTGAAATTGAAGTGATTCAAGCTCTTATGAAGGTCGATCAAGGCTTCTTTATCAGCAATATTCATTTGGATCAGTTTTACGGTATTGAGATCGATGATTTCGCCTGTGAGATAGCACGTCTTTCTTTATGGCTAGCAGAGCATCAAATCAATAAGCAGTGGGAAGAACATATTGGTCCAGCTGAACCAGCTTTGCCTCTTAGAGCTAGTGGTAATATTGTTGGAGGGAATAGCCTCAAATTAAATTGGTTAAAAGTGTGTCCACGGGAAATCGATGATGAAGTTTATATTATCGGCAACCCACCTTTTCACGGGACTTTAGAGCGAACTGATGAACAAAAAGAAGATATGAAAGCTGTCTTCGCCGGTTTTAAATCGTTAGGGAATTTGGATTATGTCGCTTGTTGGTTTTGGAAAGGAGCGCAGTATATAGCAGGTACTTCGTCTGAGCTTGCTCTCGTAGCAACTAACTCTTTATGCCAAGGCGAACAAGTTGCCAACATATGGCCTTACATCTTTGAATTGGGAACCTCGATTCATCTCGCCTACCAAGCATTTTCTTGGGCAAATAATGCTCGTGATAAAGCGGCTGTTCATGTAGTGATTGTAGGTCTAGCTTCCGGAGATAAACTTAATAAGTTTATCTATCAAAAGTTAGATGGAGACTGGCATTCTACAAAGGTAAAAAACATTAGCCCTTATCTCATTGAAGGCTCGAATATAGCTGTGCAAGGAAGAAGATCGCCTTTAGTATCGGGTGTACCTAACTTAGTTTATGGTAATAAGCCTACAGATGGAGGCCATTTGTTCTTAACTGGTGTAGAAAAGGAAGAGTTAATCAGCAAAGAACCTAATGCAGCTAAGTGGATCAAAAAGGCACTAGGTGCTACCGAGTTTATCAATGCTAAAGAGCGTTGGTGCTTATGGTTGGACGGGATATCTATGGCAGAGCTCCAATCTATGCCAGAAGTAATAAAAAGAGTGGAAAGAGTTGAGGACACAAGAAGAAAAAGTCCTGACAAAGGTGCACAAAAGCTTGCTGAGAAGTCGCACTTATTTAGAGATCTGAACAATCCTGATAGTTATATTTTGATCCCTAGGCATTCCTCTGAGCGTCGAACTTATGTCCCTATGGGACTTTTTAATCAAGATGTGATTTCTACCGATGCTAATAGTATTCTTCCAAACGGCACTCTGTATGAGTTTGGTATCTTAGTGTCACTTTCCCATAACGATTGGCTGCGTTTAGTCGCCGGAAGAATCAAGAGTGACTATAGATATACAGCTTCGGTTGTTTATAACGCATTTCCATGGCCTTCAGTTACTAATGATCAGAGAAAAGAGATAGAAGCTCTTGCTGAAAACATCCTCTTTGTACGAGAAGATTTTCCCGGAAAGACTCTTGCTGAACTTTATAACCCAGACACTATGCCATCTGAGTTATTGCAAGCCCATCAGGATTTAGATGTTGCCGTAGATAAGCTCTATAGAGCCAAACCATTTAAAGACTCATCGGAGCGCTTAAGCTTTCTTTTAGCACGTTATGAAGAAATGGTTACGAGTTAATAAAATCAAGTTGGCAAAGGTTTGAATAATGAAAAATAATATTTTACAGGTTAGCTATAACCAAACGGGTCAAAGTGCCTCTCACAATGATATGGGCATGCGAGAGATGCAGGCTCGTGCATTCGCTGAGCGTGCTAGTCAATACTTGCTGATCAAAGCTCCGCCAGCGTCAGGTAAGTCAAGGGCACTGATGTTTTTAGGGTTGGATAAGCTCATTAATCAAGGCGTCCGTAAAGTTATTGTTGCTGTACCTGAGATGTCCATAGGTGGGTCTTTCAAAGACACTGACCTGATGAAGTTTGGCTTCTTTGCTAATTGGACTGTTAAGCCAGAAAACAACTTATGCATCAGTGGTAGCGAAAGTGGTAAAGCGAATGCTTTTAAGCGCTTTATGGAAAGTGATGATCAAACATTAGTTTGTACTCATTCAACACTTAGAAGTGTCTTCGGTAAGCTATCTGCCAGTGATTTTGATAACTGCCTTGTTGCTATCGATGAGTTCCACCACGTTTCAGCAGATGAAAACAGTCGTTTAGGCGGATTAATTGATGATTTAATGAAGCAATCATCAGCTCATGTCCTCGCTATGACTGGCTCTTACTTCAGAGGTGACACTGTTCCTATCTTGCTCCCTGAAGACGAAGCTTTATTTACCAAGGTCACTTACACCTATTACGAACAGCTTAATGGTTACAAGCACTTAAAGACCTTAGGTATTGGGTATCATTTCTATCAAGGCACTTATATCAACGCCTTGCCTTCGGTATTAGATCCAGCTAAGAAGACAATTGTTCATATCCCCAATGTGAACTCTGGTGAGTCAACCAAAGATAAATACACAGAAGTGGACTCTATTCTTGAGGTACTAGGTGATGTCATCATGCAAGATCCTGATACTGGAATTTATCAGGTGAAATGTACGCATTCTGGCAGAACATTACTGGTTGCTAACTTAGTTGATGATAGTGATATGCGCCCTAAGGTTCAGGCTTACTTGCGTGATATTGAGTCTGCTGAACAGATGGACGTTATTATCGCGTTAGGCATGGCAAAAGAAGGTTTTGATTGGCCTTATTGTGAACATGTCCTGACTATCGGTTACCGTAGCTCTATGACGGAAATTGTTCAGATCATTGGTCGAGCGACTCGTGATAGCGAAGGGAAAAGTCATGCTCAGTTTACTAACCTTATTGCTCAGCCTGACGCACAGGATGATGACGTTAAGGTTTCCGTAAACAATATGCTTAAAGCTATCACAACATCGCTATTAATGGAGCAAATACTAGCTCCAAGCATCCAGTTCAAACCTCGCTCCCAATGGGACGGAAAAGATCTGCCTGCGAATACTGTTATTGTTGATGACACCACCACACCTGTTTCACAAAAGGTGCTCGACATTCTTAATGGCGATAAGGGAGAAATCCTATCGGCTCTTGTTGCTAAAGAGTCTGTGATCAAGGGGGCAATTGCAGAAACGACACCTGCTGAAGTTATCAATGAAATTGAGCTTCCATCAGTCATTCAAACCTTATACCCAGACCTTGAAGATCATGAGATAGAACAAGTCAGAACGGGGGTTTTACAGAGCCTTTATATCGGGCAGCAAGGTGGCTTAATCGACGGTAAAGATCTTCCTGATGATGCAGTGATTGAGGAAGACGACAGCTCTTATGGTAAAGGTAAAGACTCTTCAGAGGGCGGTGATTCGGGACCGAATAATCAGTTCATTAAGATGGGTGATAAGTTCGTGAACATTGAAAACTTGAATATTGATCTAATTGATTCAGTGAACCCGTTTCATGGAGCCTATGAGATCCTATCCAAATCAGTGGATGCCGATGTACTTAAGACCATCCAACAAACTGTAAGAGCGGGCCAAGCTAATGTCTCTGAGGAAGAAGCTGTGATGCTTTGGCCTCGAATCAAGGCATTCAGAGTCGAACACCAACGTGAGCCTTCACTGAACTCTTCCGACCCTATCGAGCAGCGCTATGCTGAAGTGCTTGCATACATTCGTAAAATGAAGCAACAACGAATGGCAAAGCAGGGGTAATTGAATGATCCGATTACGAGCTTCTAAAACGGTCGAAAAGATCGACTTAGATGATATATTTTCAGAAGAGGATGACTTGGGGCTGCTCGATGTTGCCCCTCTGAAGGTTAAAGCTCCAGCTGGGAATATATTAGCTACCCAGTTTGAAGAAATTTCAGATTTTTACGAACAGAACGGCCATCTACCAAGCAGTGATGCTCAAACATTTGATGAGAAGCGTCTAGCTCGCCGTTTAAAGGCATTTAAAGCTAACCCTGGACAATGTGAGGCATTAGCTGAATATGACCCCTATAACTTGTTACAGAACGATCTAGTGGCTCAGATTGATATATCTGATGATCTTATCAGCGTACAACCCAAGCCTGCCGAACCTGAATTAGATAAAGCTGAGCTAGTCACGTCGCTTGATGATATCTTCGATGACGATGACGACTTATTAGAGTTTGATGCTCCAGATCTTTTCACAATGCGTCATGTGCCAGTAGAAAGGAAAGAGCAACCCGACGAGATCGCAAAACGTCAGCCTTGTGCAGACTTCCATCGCTACTCTCCAATATTTGACCTTGTGCAACAAGAGTTGAAGTCTGGCTTTGCATCGCCAGAACGATTCCGTCATGAGCTAAAAATTAATGTAGGGGACGCATTTATCCTTAATGGGGTAATGGGGTACGTGCATTCAGCTGGAGAACGTTTAGAGGGCTACAGTTCTTACAATGCTCGACTGCACCTGATATTTGCCAACGGAACTGAAATGAATATGTTATTTCAGTCACTGACACATGGCTTAGTTCGTGATGAGCAAGGCTCTAAGGTTATAAGAGAAGGCGCTCCTCTTATTCCTGACGATACCCCCGTTCCAACTGGACTCGTTTATGTGTTGGCAACAAAGAGCACAGACGCAGCTTTAGCGGAATATAAATCAAATCTATACAAGGTTGGATTTACTGATGGTACGGTAGAAGAGCGCATCAAGTATGCAGAAAAGGATAGGACGTTCTTAGAAGCACCTGTCCGAGTAGTTATGACAACGGAGTGCTACAACATTGATGCGCACAAGCTAGAGACGCTAATTCACGGCTTCTTAGGGCATCGAAGATTGAACATCACTCTAAAAGGTCATACAGGACAGACATACAACCCGAAAGAGTGGTTTCATGTTCCATTGAATACAGTGTTAGAGGTGATCAAATACATTCTCGATGGGACGATCTCTCTGTATAGGATGGATAACACGACTGGTAGGGTTGTTAAAAAGTAATCAAAGCCAATTTCTCTAATTTCTAATATGGCGCAGTAAAAGCAATGAATTCGACGAAGTATGTTCATATTGACGTGATGAAGGTACCGATCAGATAACAGAGAATGGAAAGCTTCTTTTTTCAGATAACGTTACTGTCCTTCAATCAATAGATGAGAATGAAGATCTGTTACAATTATCTGCTACAGTTCTGCAAGGAATAACACATAAGTACAAGGTTCTTAACCTGAGGAAAGCTGATAATGTCGTCACCACAAGCTTCTTTTGAACGATTGATTTCCCGTGAGCCGATGCATGCTGATTTTGAGGATCTAAAACGCTTAGCTCTCGCAGTTTGGCATGAAGGGTTTACTCCCAACGTGGATGCTGTTTCTGGATATGAAGCGCAGGTGACTTGCTACTTGCTGGAGCGGCTGATTAGATTCAATTGTGTTAACGACGATCGCTATGGTGAGATAGACGATATCATCAAACGATTGGAAAAGGACTTAATCATTCCCCCAAATAGTAGGGATGACATTTCCAAGTCTGCACAAAAGTGGGGACTCAATAGTGATCTGAATGTGCTTATACGCCTACTTCTTCCCTATCAGACAAGACATTATCGCCCTAACTCTGATATTTAACAGTGCATTTAACCCAGCCAACTAAAGCTTCATCCTCTTTCTGTGAATGGATGCCAATTCATTGTTACAAACTAAAGGAGAAAGGTCATTGTGGTTCTCGTCTACTAGTAGATTGCAACTAGTTTGATGTTGATTTTTATGTGTTACGATAAGCGTAAAATATAGGTGGTCCATGTGTGATGAGCCACTGAGACAGACATTTATTGACGAGGAAAAACGATGACAAATGAATACGATAAGCAGCTCCCTACTCTTGAAGAATTTGAATTGGAGAACGTAGTGTTTAAAGTTGTCGATCCAAGCTCACTTCCATCGCCGACTTTTGCTGCATTCGAAACTTTTATGGCGGGTTCAACAGTACCACATCGCCGGTTCGTCTACTCGCACGACTATGCGAGGTTTTGTTCAATGGTTCGTGAGGGACACATCATCATCGACGACGATAATTAGTCCTATGTACAGGGAGAGCGTTATACAAAAGCGACGTATGTAGCGCTCGAACCTTCATCCAAAACTAAGAGGCTCACTTACTATTCAAGCCTCGCTGAGCTAAATGTTGCTCGAGCGTTACTTTGATTTGTGCCAACTCTGCGTACCCGCGATCACCACAAAAATTGTTCATTTCACTTTTTACTAAATGCAAGAGTATTTCAATTTGCTCGTCAGTAAGTTTCATTGTGTTAGACCCTTAAGTATTAGATATATATGACTTTTAGAAATAGCTATAAGCAGCTGAGGATTATCAGAAATTGCTCACAAGTGAGTAATGGTATTGTGGTCAAGCAACTTGTTAAACGTTTATTTTGTAGTCCATACAACTCACTTTTTGCAGACGTTTGTTAAAGAGGCGGATATGTCAGCGTCTTAACTCATAGAAATATTCAAATTAGCGCATCCTACGTCTAGTTAGAAAGTCAGCAAAGATTGAACTTACAACTTGATCGTTTTTATCTAACTTTTTCGTAACTCCGTTAGGGATAATGGCCAAGCCTCCCCAGACCGTAGCCCATTTATGAAATTCTTCAGGAGTAGTAATTAAATACAGTTCTTGATTAGTGGCGTCTGCGTATTCAAACGCCCAACCAGCGCTACAAGTACCAGAAGGCTTTCTATGCTCGAGCTTCTCAGCGTAGCAATTGACATCTTTAACCCAAATGCTGCCGATCGCACTTAGGCTGGAATAACTCGGGGCTATATCAAGAGAAACTTGATTACTAGGTTCATGATCTTCTATCTCTTTGTCATCTAAAATGTCGGCTAATTCGCCGATGGATCTTGCTGAGACTAAGTTTGTATAAGGCGTACGATCAATAAGATATGAAAATTCGTTTAAATTCGTTACGATTTCCAAAGGTAATTCAAAAATATAGACGCTGTCGGTAAACTGCGGTTTCTCACGCACAATGCAACGCAGTCTTTCGCTATTGTTTTGAATGTTGTGAAAAGATCGTTTCTGTTTCTTGCACCATTTATCAAACTCATGGCTAGATTCCCAACCGAGCCTTCCGAGTATAGAGTTTCGAGCATGCATATAACCATGGGACAGAGTTTGCTCAAGTCTTGCTAGTCGTTGAATATCTGCCGGTATAGATTTAAGAACGTGAAAGTGTGGTATTTGGTGTGCGCGCATACGTAAGTTCCCTTAATCAAAGTCTAATCTGGAGCGCTCAGAAGTTATTGAAATTAGAAAATTGCGTAGCACTTTGTGTTGAGTAGCAATATTGTTTTGCAATGCGCTCTGCGCGTACAATGTTAAACGCACGGAAAATATAAACTGTTTAGAGCTGCAAGGTCAAGAGGTCAACTTAGTAGTTATCACTGTACTGTAATGACGTTTCAGATATTTGGTTAGATACGCCAACATAAAACGGGGAGCGCAGGATCGTCGATTTTATTATCCTATCTGCGTTATCGGTTGACTTAGCGTTCAAAGCGAGGATATGCATTAAAGTGGTTTTTTATTCTTTGTGTAACTAAAGATAAGCTGAACTCCTCTTCTAGTCTAAGCAACAGTTGTAAGTAAAGTAATGTAGCCATCATTGCACCAGTGGTGCAATGGTGATTTATTTTGTTTTTTGCGTTAATGACTTGTTTTATTAGGGTTTATATGTATTTCTTTATTTTCTATTTATATATAACCTAATATATACGTTCGAATCCTACAGGGCGTGCCATTTATTCCAAAAAGCCCAGATAATTCAATGAGTTGTCTGGGCTTTGTCGTTTCTGTGGTGCCGTGGTGGTGCCGCTGGGAGAAGACGTTTTTGGAATAGTGTTTTAACTTCATCACAGTAACGGTTGATCCTAAAAGACAAGTTGAATAGATCTGGCAAGCTTTAATCTGCATTAACTGAACTATCTTTTGTATGACCGCCAATAAGAATATTTGCATAAACGACGTTACGCTCGTTAAGCCCATCGTGGCAATCACCTCAGAACCAACCATTGCTTCATTTCGCTATCATAGCCAGATTTTAAAATCAGGCTCTCATCGTGAATCACGATACTTCAACGAACGCTACCAGACGATATTAGATCTGATGGAGTATTACGGTCTTGAGCTTAAGTCTAGAGACTTTATGGTTGAACTTGATGATGGCTCTGATCTTGTCCCGATGATGCTTTATTTGATGAGAGCCGATTTGCCAAAAATGGGTGAGCTAAAAAACTCATTTGTGTACCTCCTTGATCTCGAAAGACAGCATGCAAAAGCTGTCGTAACAGGACGTACGACGACAGCTACATATCTCAGCGAAAAAATACATAAATCCATCGATTTGTTGAAAAGACATCAATACGTATGCAAGTTTGATGTTCCAAGGCGAGTTACCGCTGCTAAGCAAAGCTCTGGCGGAAAAAGGGGGAAGTATGACAAGTTCTGGGACTCGATTATTGAGCCAAAGTTACAGACGTACGTTGATAGCCAGGAAGGGACAGTTGAAGATTTACGAGTAGATATAGAAGTTGCCGTTAAGGTGGTGGAACCTAATTTTCGGTTTGGAAGCGGTGTGAATGGTTTTGATGAGCTTCCTAGGCGAACAGTCGAAAACTGGCTTTCGAAATATAGAGGGGATCGCAAATAAAGAGAAGTGGAACTAAGTGGTTGTTAGCTTTCGCTATAAAACTACGAATGTATGCGACCTTTTCACTGAAATTCATTTTGCTCAGGGCAACACTCGTAAAAATTACCCGTCTAGTTACAAATAATCTAAATTAAACGGCAATGGCACTAGGTTGCTGTTACCCAGTGCCAAGAAAAACTGCAAACTGTCTGGTTTTGCAGTTTTATTCGTGACCAGTTAAGCTATTGGAACTTGTGGTGTCCGGTGGCTGCTGTTTAGTTTGTTTTCAAGCTTTAGCAAATAAATGTTGGAAGGATCGATTGCGAGCCCTGTAGTTACAATTGCTTTTGCATCTGTCTTTTTATCAAGGTGAAGGGCTAACCAAGCGATTCTTGAGCAGTCTGTAGCGTTGGCTTTCGATAGGCTGTCAAAAACTTTGTTATATAGCTCGCTAAGAAGTTCTTTCTTAACCTCTGGTTTATCGATATCTAAATCAGGTTTTGTTAATAGATGATTTACCTTATTAACCATTGTGGAGAGCTCGTTAAAGTTTATTTCATCAATTTGTGATGCCTCCGCGTATGCATGTATTTCATCGAAGGGATTGTTGAGCTTATTAGATAGTCTAGCAAGTGAGTTCCATACTCGAAGCTTTTCTTCACTTTTGGCACTGTACTCACGCTCAAGGTACAATGTCAAAAACCTCTTAGCATCTTCAAATAGTTTTCTATCATTAGACTCTTCAAGCCACTCAGCTGCTAATATCCATGAAGGATTATAAGAGTAAGAAATACACTCGATTATCTCTTTAAATTCTTTGAAGTCATTTTCGTGATTAGTTAAGCTTCCAAAAAAAGAAATTAGGTGAGTATCAAAACAAAAATTTTCGTTTTCTAGTTTTTCTACTCCAAACCGTTGAATAAATTTAACATCAGGGGATATTAAATTTCTAATTGGACTTACCTTTAGTTTCTTTTGCCCAAATGCGTATGCTGCGTAAGGTAAAATAATAAAGTACTGTTGATCTATCTTAGACTGGTGTTCCTCGACTAAAGAGTATTGAATAAGAGTATCAATTGCTTCTTCAATCTCATGGCTATTATCAAACGAATTCATTATTGTTGCTTCGAGAGCTATTCTAGGGACAGCGGAGTTCCATGAGGCGAGAGTTAAAAATATTCTTTGAGTTGAGGGTGTAAGTGCGGAGTATGTTCTTTCAAACAAAGCTGTAAGGATATCGTCTTTACCAGCTACGATCTTTGGTAAGGCTCCCTTCATACTCCTTTTTGATAACTCACCCATCATTATTTTAATTATGTATGGATGGCCACTTGAAACAGAAAATATTTGTTCTTTCAAACTTTCAGTTATATGGCTTTCTACACCTAGTCCTTGAGCTGTAAGCTCGATTAACTTATAGCTTTCATCCTTATTCATACCGTGAACGTTTAGGGGGAAATCTCCAATAAATTCTCTTAATCGAGTAGTAATTAATACTTTATTTGGATACCTAATGTATGTGTCAACCCATTTAAATACCTCTATAGGGCTATCAGTTGTTTCAAAATTGTCAAATATAAATAGTGTGGGACCGATATCACTTTTAGTTAGCTGGCTTTGGAAGTAAGAAATGTAATCTAAATTTTTGTTTTGATACTGCTCTTTAGAAAGGACTAGTTCACAATAATACTTAGATATATCTTTTGTACTCAACACAGACGCTGATACAAGCTTTGCTCCTGTTTCCTTTAGATCGATATCTCGTGAACTGAACCAAATAACTGCTTCAAAATTGTGCTCCTTATATAGCCTTGGCACTACTTTGAGTGCTAAAGACGTTTTTCCAATACCTCCTCTTCCTAGTAAAGTGACAATCGTTCTTCTGTCATCTTTTAATAAACTAAATAGTTCATTCTCAAGCTCTGTCCTTTCAATATAACTGTAATTAAGAGCTGGTAAATTTGTAAAACAGTTACCTTTTGGAATCAATTCACCCAACCCATCGGATTCACTAGGAGGTAGCACTCCTGTTGGAGCTAAGTATTCGGATGAATCAGTTAAATTCGTATTGTCGCTGTAGTAGGAAAGCATCTCGTAGTTATTAGAGCTAAAGCCACCATTAGCAATAAAAAAGTCTGATGCATCAATATTGCAAGAAATAAGAGGGACTTTTTTGAGTCCATTTAGGTCAATATAGACGCCATCACGAAGAGCTTTATCTTTATTTGTTTTAAGAGACTCAAAGGATTCAGAGCCTTGCCCAAGTAATGTTACACGGTATTTTCCACTTAAATTTCTTTTGATGACGGCTGAGGGTATCCTTAATAATTCGGAATTATAAATAATACTCTTGAGACTTCTATCAAGGTATGCAGCCGCTTCGGTAGTTTTTTCGTTACCGGTGATTGCACCATGCCCTCTAGTCTTATTTCTAAGCTCAGTGAAAAGTTTGAACCACGACTTTAGGTCTACTTTATTTGGTAAAGGGGGCGTATTTATACCGATACAACTCATGGCTTTCCAGAGATCTTCAACCGCAGTTTTTTGCCATTCTTGGTCCCTATATTTCTTGGTAATTTCAGATTGATAGCTTCTAAACTCTGTAGCAATGTACTGCGAGGCTGTACCGACTAATAGATCGTCTAGTGCTTTACTCCATTCTCCAATTCCGTTTGCTCTAACCAAGTTATAAAGGATCCTGTATTGGTGTCTATCTGAGCTGTGCACTACATTTGTCGCGCACACCAGAACATGAAGTTTGATTAGTGCTTCTCCTAAAACTAGAAGATTGAAAAAAAAAGTGAAGTCAGAGTCATCCTTTGCTAGTTCTAACTTCTGTTCCAACAGTTTAACCAAGATGCGCATGAATATTCCTTTATGTTTACCGAATTGCGTATGCTCCCTTGAAAGTATTTATTAAATCAAGTGCATATTTTGCATATTGTGATGCTGGGCTGTTATCGAATTAAAGTAAGAGAAATTTATTAGACATAGTTGGTTGATATTGCATTTAAGTTTACTGGAGCTTCTGTCTATAACCACCACAAGTACTTGTTGCGTACCCAGATTTCGTCGAACTAATTAAGGTGAAGGAGAATTAATTAACAGTAAAGGTAAAAGATGAACAATAAGTTCAACAGGAAACAAGCAGCTGAGTACCTAGGTTTATCTGAGGGAACCCTCGCTGTTTGGGCTTCGACAGGTCGATACCAGCTCCCCTTTGTCAAAGTAGGGCGCAAGGTCTTTTATAGGAAGTCAGACTTAGATGCATTCATCGAGTCTAACATTGTAACTCAGACGCGATAGGGGATGATTATATGAGTAACAAACAGGGCAATGCAATTCAAAGGGTTATTGATGGTTTTCTTACGGGTAAAAAGTATACCAAAAGACAGCTAGTCGACATAACTGGTGATGACTCTAGTCGAGTGTTAAACACAATCCGAAATCATAAGCACGTTCCAATAGTATTAGCACGAGTCGCAGGGGAGGCTTATTGGTATATGGAGCCTGAAGATATTCATTTGTATCAAACTGAGAGAGGAAAACAAAAAAGAATGGTAAAAGCCAATGCTAAGACACAGAGTTTAAAGCGCTTAGCAAAGCGGCACTTGAACACCTTAAGTGGTGCGGATGCTCATGAGTATATTGAGTTATTGGGTAAAGGTGTTAGAGGAAGCTAACCCAACGCCAGTTGAATTAGCTTACAGCTGGTGGTGTTCTAGTTTGGCGACCGTACACCACCAGCCACGAGGTATATTATACATGAGTAAGAAGAAGCTCAAAAAAAATTCTGGCAGGTTTGTTGGTGTTCCTTATCCCTTGGTTCAATCGAAAGCATACACCGAACTTAGTCCCCTAAGTAAAGCTTTATTACTTGAGTTGGCAGCTCAGTACAATGCTCGCAATAACGGTTATTTGAGCATGACGCGTGAAGACTTGAAAGCTCGAAGCTTTAAGAGTCCAGGTTCTAACCAAAAAGCTATTGAGGCGTTAATTGATGCAGGGATTATTACTAAGACCATTCAGGGTGGGATTGCGAATGGCAAAAAACATGCCTCGTTATACGGTATCAATTGGCAACCTTCTGATGAACGCAGTGACCGTCCTTTTCAGTATTCCTTAGATGAAGGTATTGCAAAGTACAGGAGCATGGTACTGGATAGTGAAAAGATATCTGTTTTAAAGCCGAGAAAACAAAACCAGCGTCCTGATTTGAGACTAGTAAAAGCTGTTTAGGGTCCTAATTAAAGACAAGAGATCGCTCTTAAAGTCTTAAATTGTGACACGGAAGAAATGCTAGATCGCTATAAATCAATGCTTTATGTAAACAGAGTCAAAGGGCTACTTGTCCTAAATCAAGACACCTTAATATATTAACCATACCTAGGAGATCTGATGGATTGGAAGGAGCTTAAAGAGCAGTTCAAGAATGATTATCAAAGTTCACAGGTGAGCCTAAAGCAATGGTGTATTGAGCAAGGTGTCGATTACTCAAATGCAAGAAAGCATATAAGCGTTAGAGACGTAAAAGAGGCCATTCAACATCGTTCCAAAACGAAACGGCAAAATGTGAAGGTCAGCCAACCAAACAAGGCGAATGACACGTCCTTTTCGAAAGGCAATCAAGTAGCGCGTAGACACGGTGCGTATTCAGCACTACTCGACTGCGATGATGTCGAAGTAGCAATAGAAGTGCAAAGTCTTGACGATGAACTCTTGGTGTGTCGTTCAAGGTTGGCTTCAGTACTGAAAACCCGTTCAGAACTTCAAGCGCAGTGGCATCAGTGCACTAGTGTCGAATCTAAAATTCAACTTTCAGAAGTGCTAACGAAGCTGGTGGATGCAGAAGAGAGAACAATTGCACGTATTGAGTCACTAAACGCTACGATGTCGAAGCTAAAACGTGATGAAATGACAATTCAAAAGGATGAACTACAAGTTCAATTGATTGAACAAACGCTGAAGGAGAGAAAGAAGATAGCTGATCACGATAATCAAGTTGTTTATCACATAGACTGGTAATTAACTGGGGACTCGAAAAACTAACTGGAAAGGATGGCATGATATGCAGGACAGGGACTCTGATGATAGAAACCACTCTTATATTGATAGAATCTGTATTAGCTATCGTCGTACGCCTCAAGAAGAGATTGAGTTCAAAGAGCGCTGCTTAAGTTCCACGTATAAGTACGACTTTGACAATTTTTTTCTACCAAGTTTGCATGTCTTGAGGGAAATACGTGAGGTAGGAAAGATTGGAGATATATTGGTGGCGATAATTGGTTTAACCGTTTCTCTGGCTCTCTTACCCGTGACGTTGGCTTATCAGATTATCTCGAGAGCTAGGATGAGAAGAAAGCTAAGACTTGAGCTAAGGAAGCTAAGGTGTGAGATGTTGGCATAAGTTGTAAGTTGGGGTATGAACTCAGGAAGGTATTGTTAGTTAGAGAACTGAAGGAATTCATATTAAGGTTCTATAAAATATTAACCTAAACGCTGTTCTTTTACGTCCGGTGCAAAGGCTCTTCTTATAAATATTATCCATCTGTATTAGTGGGTATTTTGTTGACAGTTAACCGCTTAACCTCTCAGTGTGACAAATAATTTAATAGTTACTAATTGATGTAACGTATTAAACAGTGCATCATGTTGCTATTGTTTGATGTGCATACCTTTGTGTGCGTATGTAC
>NZ_AEVS01000091.1 GCF_000189255.1 Vibrio brasiliensis LMG 20546
TTTTTTATTCAGTATTTGTTAGTCGCCTGCAAACATGTAGCCTTCGCCATGAACAGTGACAAAAATCTGCGGGTTCTTCGGATCGAACTCCATTTTTGCTCGCATACGACGAATCAGAACATCGATAGTGCGGTCGTTTGGCGCGTCAACTCGGTGGCTGATCATGTTAAGAATTCGCTCACGACTCAGTACCTGATTCGGGTATGAGGAGAGTGCTACCAGCAGTTCGTACTCTGCTTTAGTGAGCTTAACTGGCTCCCCATTACGACTTAAAGCACGGCGCTGAACATCAAATGTCCATTCACCAAAACGAACGATATTGTCGTCCTGCTGCGCTGCATCTTGCGAAACTGAAGCGTTGCGTGCCGATGAGATACGCCATAAAAGGTTTTTAACGCGAACTAATAGTTCACGTAACTCAAATGGTTTGGTGACATAATCATCTGCGCCCATTTCTAAGCCAACGATTTTATCAATGCTATCCGTGCGTCCTGTTACCAGGATGATTCCAATGTCAGACTGACTGCGAAGTTCGCGTGTCAGCATTAGGCCATCCTCACCAGGAAGGTTAATGTCTAACATCACCAAATCAATCGCGTTGTTTTGTAGCGAATCACGCATCTGTTCACCGCTTTCCGCTTCGCTAACGTTGTAACCTTCGTTTTGAAAGTATCCAACAAGCTTGCTACGAGTTACTGCGTCATCTTCTACAACTAGTACATGATAGCTCATCTACACCACTTCATTTACATTGGGAATTGCTCTAAAGTGTATTCTATTCATAAATAGTAACATTTCTAGTATTTATCACTTTAAAACCAAGAAAGATGATTTTTTCTTGATTCAAGACAAAACTCACCCATCTATTCATATCCATTCATAAGTAATATTAACTTGTCACACAAGCCGTTATCACTATTCATTTTTATTGGTTAAACTAGTAGATAGTTATTTTAGGAGTTGAACCTAATGCAAGAAATTAAAGCATTTAATGAAAAACGCGCTGAGATTTACTGGTGGTTGTCGAGCCTGTTTGCTAACGAGCTAACAGAGGAAAACATTGCCCAGTATCATTCCGCTGAAATCCGCTCTTTCCTCACTGGTCTGGGTGAAAATGCCGCTTTAAAACCTGCTATTGAACGAGTGACTGATGCGCTTAATCGTTTAATGGACCGTGAAGATGCCCAACTAGAACTGGCTGCAGATTTCTGTGATCTGTTCTTAAAATCGGACAGAGACTCCGCGCTTCCCTATGCCTCTATGTATATTGGCAATACTGGTCTTCTTAACGATGCACCGGCTAAGGAAATGGAAGATCTGATGGCGAAACATGGTGTTGCGGTAGAGAAAGATCTTAACGAACCAGCGGATCACCTAGCCATCGAACTGGATTTTCTTGGCAACCTGATTATTCGCTCCAACGAGTTGGAACAAGAACGTCACCTTGAAGACGCACTAAAAGAGCAAGAAGAGTTCATTCAACAACACCTACTAAGCTGGGTGCCAAAATTCTCTGCTAAGTGTCAGACACTGGACCAATTTGGCTTTTACTCAGCGATTGCCAGCCTGACTAATGCATTCCTAGAGCTTGATTGCACTTATCTAGCTGGCGAATAAAACAACACATTGTGAGCTGTAACATGCTCCTTTGACGTTTTTTTGTTTGCTCTCTGAGAGTTTGCGGTCTAAAATCGTGACCGCAAACGATAAAAATGAACGATTCAAATACAAACCGCTAAATAAGGGCGGTTTTTGTGTTTCTGATACTTTCTGCCAGACTATTTTATTCTACACTTGAATATATTTCCGTGGCAGTCATCGACAGGACAAACCTTATGGCCACTATTAAAGATGTTGCTCGCCTAGCCGGTGTTTCAACAACCACTGTGTCTCACGTGATTAACAAAACGCGCTTTGTTGCTGAAGCTACTCAAGAAAAAGTAATGGAAGCGGTTAACGAGCTTAACTACGCGCCAAGTGCCGTTGCTCGTAGCTTAAAGTGCAATACCACTCGTACTATCGGTATGCTGGTGACACAGTCAACAAACCTGTTCTTTTCTGAAGTTATTGATGGTGTAGAGAGCTACTGTTACCGTCAGGGTTATACACTCATTCTATGTAATACAGGCGGCATCTACGAGAAGCAACGCGATTACATTCGTATGTTGGCAGAGAAACGTGTAGACGGCATTCTAGTGATGTGTTCAGACCTTACTGAAGAGCTGAGCGAAATGCTTGACCGTCACAAAGACATTCCTAAAGTAGTTATGGATTGGGGTCCAGAAAGCTCGCAAGCGGACAAAATCATCGATAACTCAGAAGAAGGCGGCTATCTGGCAACCAAATACCTTATCGAACGTGGTCACAAGGATATCGCCTGTCTGAGCGGTCACTTTGAAAAGGCAGCCTGTCAGGAGCGTATTCGCGGCTTTAAACGTGCGATGACTGAAGCAGAACTGGCAGTGAATGAAGATTGGATCCTTGAAGGTAACTTTGAGTGTGACACTGCAGTTTTAGCGGCTGATAAGATTGCGGCTATGGACAACAAACCAAGTGCTGTTTTCTGTTTCAACGACACTATGGCGCTCGGTCTGATGAGCCGTCTACAGCAAAAAGGCATTCGTATTCCGGAAGATATGTCAGTGATTGGCTACGACAACATTGAGCTGGCTGAGTACTTCTCTCCTCCGCTAACGACCGTCCACCAACCAAAACGTCGTGTTGGTAAGAACGCGTTTGAAATCTTGCTTGAGCGAATTAAAGATAAAGAGCACGAAAAGCGTATCTTCGAAATGCATCCAGAAATCGTTGAGCGAAATACAGTTCGTAATCTTAACAAATAGTTAGCCTATTCGCTTAGCCGGTAGCATCACTATTGGCTAAGCGTATGTTTCCCCTCTTTTTACTGAACCAAGATCACACTTATCCGATTCCGGCGTGATGTTCTGCGCATATTTTATTTATGCTCTAAATGTTCGAATAATGCCACGAACAGGGCAAACCACTCCGAAAGGGTGGGACGCAAAGCCTCCGGCCTTCAACATTTTATGTCAGGTAGCGGGGTTGCCGATGGTAAATATGCAATGGTCATACGCGAATTGCTCACGTTTGTATGACACCTTACTAACACAGTACCTGCATAAATTTGCTAATCTCTCGGACCTGAATTGGTGGCGTATAACAATACACCGAGAATACACAGCATGGATAAACCAATACTAAAAGACTCAATGCGATTATTTGAGCAACTTGGCTACATCAAGTCTCGTTCAATGTTTGGTGGCTTTGGCATTTTTGCTGATGACACGATGTTCGCACTCGTAGTCAACGACAAGCTTCACGTTCGTGCCGACGCGGCACTGACTAAACAGTTTAAGTCTCAAGGACTCGAACCTTATGTTTATAAAAAACGTGGATTCCCAGTTGTAACGAAATACTTTGCCTTGTGCGAAGATTGGAGTTGCGACCAAAACAAAACACTTGAAGTTGCCAAAATGGCGCTCGACGCAGCAAATAAAGAGAAGAAGACTCAGTCTCAGGCTAAGCCAAATCGTCTCAAAGATTTGCCTAATTTGCGTCTGGCGACTGAGCGTATGCTTAAGAAAGCTGGCATCGAGAGTGTTGAGAACCTTGAGCAAACCGGCTCTGTTAACGCATTTAAAGCAATCCAGTCTACCCACTCCTCTGATGTTAACATCGAACTGCTTTGGGCGTTAGAAGGTGCAATTAATGGTACTCACTGGTCTGTGATTCCACAAAACAGGCGTCAGGAGCTGCTAAACGAGCTCAGCCATTAATAGAGATTTTTTATTTCTATAGCAAAAGTCAGCCTCAGGGCTGACTTTTTTATTGTGTGTGAAATTTACTGCTTGCATTCCCTGTCTAGTCTATTAACACTTTGATTTATTCAGCTTTGATATGTGATGGAGATGTAGTATGAATAAAAAATTAATCCTTGGCGTGATTTTCATCGCTTTAATTGTCCTGTTAGCACTCAATTTTGGTCAGTACCTCACCCTTGAAAACGCCAAGGCACAACAAGCTGAACTTGCCCTGTTTATTGCCGATAACTTTGTTGTCGCAGCTGCGAGTTATTTCTTTGCCTACATCGCCATCACGGCTTTCTCGGTACCTGGAGCGGCTGTAGTAACACTCTTAGGCGCTGCGCTGTTTGGCTTTTGGACCAGCCTGATTCTGGTTTCTTTTGCCAGCACAATTGGTGCTACCCTCGCCTTTTTAAGTAGCCGCTACTTATTGCGCGATTGGGTTCAAGCTAAGTTCGGTGAGAAGCTGTCAGCAATCAATCAGGGCATTGAGCGCGATGGTTCGTTTTACCTGTTCTCACTGCGTCTTATCCCTGTATTCCCTTTCTTTTTGATCAACCTGCTCATGGGTTTGACTCCTCTGGCGACGGTAAGATTTTACCTGGTGAGTCAGTTGGGTATGCTACCTGGCACTGCGGTTTACCTTAACGCTGGTACACAACTTGCGCAGATTGATAGTCTATCCGGTATCGTTTCGCCAAGCGTTCTGGCCTCTTTCGCTCTATTAGGTCTGTTCCCAGTGATAGCTAAATGGGTGATGGGGAAATTCAAGGCGGCGCCTTCAACCTCTAACGGGAAGGTTTAATGCGCGTTTACTCTGCGGCAACACCACCAGAGGCTCATATTGTTTGTGAGCTGCTCAAATCACGCCACATCGACTGTGAGGTTCGTGGAGAGGGGCTGTTTGGTCTGCAGGGAGAAGTCCCTTTCGGTGAGAATAGCGAACCTTATATCTGGTTACTTGATGAGCAGCAATTACCATTAGCACAAGCGATAATTGCTGAGTTCAGGAGTAAACAGGCTGGGTCTGACTGGCCTTGTCAAGAGTGTGGTGAGCTCAATGAAGCGCAATTCGGAGTATGCTGGCAGTGTGGAGCCAGCGCTCCTTAGCGATTATTTTTCATCAATTTGCTGTTGAATAAACGCAATCGAGTGTTGGTTGAACTCTTCCGGACGCTCAACATTACATACATGACCACAGTCAGCTATTTCTAGTAGCTGACTTTTCCGGTGCGCTGCCACCATCTCTTTAACCGGCTGAATAAACATATAGTCGCGCTCCCCCATTAAGTAGAGTGTAGGGATCGGCAGCTCGCGGTCTTTAAAGTATCGCATCAGCGGGTTCACTTCTGCGGTGAGAATAAACCAACGCTTAAACTCTTTTTGGCACAGTTTCTTGGCTTCGCGGATAAACAGGTGTCGCGACTCTTTCTGGGTTCTCTGCGGCATAACGATGTATGCAAAAAGGCTGTATAACCACATATAAGGGACAATGTGCTTACAAAGGTTACCCAGCCTCACTAAAACCTGAGAACGGGTGTTGAGGCGCGTAACAGCGCCTCCTAGCACCATAGACTTAACTCGGTCAGTCGATAATTCAGCGATATTACGCACTATGATGGTACCAAGAGACATACCGACAAAGTGTGCCGAGCGAATCTTCAGATGATCAAGAACTTTGAGAATATCCAATGTGACAGCTTTAAAGGTGTAGCGATTGGCGATGAGCTCTTTAAGTAACTGATTGGATTTACCGTGGCCACGAAGATCAATCAACAACAAGTTGAAATGTTGTTTGTATGCTTTGATCTGTTTAAACCAGATTGATGAACTTCCCCCTGCTCCATGCACAAAGACGACCCACTCGTCACTGGTTGGGTGGGCAAAAGTTTTGTGAAATAGCAAAGTATCGCTCATAGCAGCCAGGAATCACTCAGGTTCTAAACATTGGCTAAGGAGATTACCATAAACCGATAAGGAATTAAGTCAGCAGGTGTCATTTATGCCTATTTCTTTGGCTAAAAAATGTAAATATGATGCAAAAAAGGCGTCAGAAAGACGCCTTTGATTGGGTTATGCATTGAGTGCACTATGATACAAGTTGATATATTCATCAGCCGCTTTGGACCAACAGAAGTCCTGCTCCATCGCATATAGCTGAACACGCTTTACCTCGTTAGGCTCTTGCGCATAAAGCAGCAGCGAACGTTGCAGAACATTGAGTAGCTGTTGAGGTTCAGGTTGGTCAAAGACGAAACCTGTCGCACAGCTAGGGTCAGCATCGTAATCATTAACACTGTCACGCAATCCGCCGACACCACGAACAATCGGTAAAGTGCCGTAAGCCATACTGTAGATCTGATTCAGACCGCAGGGCTCAAACTCAGAAGGCATGATGAAGAAGTCAGAACCGGCTTCAACCAAATGAGCAAGCTCATTGTCATACGCCTCAACAAAGACAAACTTATCACGGTTGATGGCTTCGATTTCCTTCAATTGACCAGCCAATACTGGATCGCCGGTACCGACAATCACAACCTGAACCTGATGGCGTAAGAAAGCATTTAAAATAGGTATCAGGTAATGAATACCTTTTTGGTTCGTCAGTCGACATACCATACCGTACATAGCCACATCACCGGTTTCTAGTCCAAGACGTTGCTGCAGCTCTTTCTTACATGCGTTCTTACCACGCACCATACTTTGACGACTCGCCTTATAGTTCACCGGCAGAGCTGGATCAGTTTGCGGGTTCCAGGCTGAGTAGTCACAGCCATTGAGAATGCCAACCAGATCGCTCGCTCTGTGCTGGAACTCAGCCGCCATACCATGGCTACCCAGTTCGGTCGTCAGTTCTTCAGCATACGTCGGACTTACCGCATTGATCTTATCAGCGTTTATTACCCCGGCTTTTAGCATGGTGACATGAGTATCACTAACCGCCGCATCAAACGCATGGCGTGTATGCATTTCTGGAAGAAACTGCAGTTCGTCGTAACTGAAGACTCCTTTAAACACGGCGTTATGTACTGAAAGGATGCTCTTAGTCTGCGCAAAGAACTCATCAGCAACATAACGATGCTTAAGCAAGTAAGGTACGAACCCTGTATGCCAGTCGTTAGCGTGAACGATATCAGGTTGGAAACCAAGTTTAGGCAACATATCGAGACATGCAGCACTAAAGAAAGCAAAGCGTTCACCGTTATCCTGATACGCCTGATTGTTTTCGGCATACATTTCAGGACGGTCAAAGTACTGTGGACAATCAATCGCGTAAGCGGTGACACCAGCCACTTCAAGCTGCTTGACCTTATAGTGAGTGTGAGGCCAGTACTCAAGTTGCGTCTCAAGTACCACCGGGGCTTGATCGATACCTGCTACTTTCTGGTAAGCAGGTAACGTTATACGAACATCTTGCTGTAATGTGAGCAATGCTTCAGGCAGTGCCTTGGCAACATCTGCCAAGCCACCACTTTTGATTAACCCTTCTACTTCCGATGCTACAAAAAGAATAGAAAGATTCTTAGTAGCCAATACGTGCTCCTTTTGGAATAACAACGATTCCCTCGTCAGATACATGATAATGTTTTTTATCTTCTGACAGGTTTACACCAATTTGGGTACCCGGTGCAATATCCGCATCCTTATCGACGATAACACGTCTCAGCACACAACCTTCACCTACTTTCACATCACCAAGCAGAATACTTTCGCTGATATCACACGCTGAGGCGATATTACTGCGAAAGCCAAGCACTGACTTCTCAATGCGTGAACCACGAACATAACTACCACTACACACCAAGCTGTCGATGATTTGTACCCGACCGTTATCGGAATCGGTAAAAGTCGCTGGCGGTAAAGGTGGGTAGTATGTATGAAGCGGCCACTTACGGTTGTAGAGGGAGAATGGAGCGTCCTTCTTCAACAGATCCATATGCGCTTGCCAGTAAGCGTCTATCGTACCGACATCTCGCCAGTACACTTCTTCTTTCTCACCAGTGATGCGGTTGGTACTGAAGTCATAAACAAACACATCTCCACGCGGGAACATTTTCGGAATAATGTCTTTACCGAAATCATGGCTCGAATCCGGGTTATCCGCATCCTCTATCAGCTCAGCAAATAACGTCTCTGCTTCGAAAACGTAGTTACCCATAGAGACGAGTGCATGCTCAGGATCTCCTGGGATAGATTTAGGCTGACTTGGTTTTTCTTCAAAGCCGATCATACGCCCTTCGCTATCCACTTCGATAACACCAAACTGGGACGCTTCACTTAATGGCATGCGCAGAGCAGACACGGTTAATGATGCTTGCTTCTCTTTGTGGAAATCGAGCATTTGCTTGATGTCCATTTTGTAGATGTGGTCAGAACCAAAGATACACACTTGTTCAGGTTCAGACAGTTCCATAAAGCGTAAGTTTTGATAGATTGCATCAGCAGTACCTTCATACCATCGCTTACCTGTACGCATCTGAGCAGGGATTGGGTCGATAAAGCGGTCTGTAATGCCATTGATGTTCCAGCCTTTCTTAAGGTGGTGGAACAGAGATTGAGATTTGAACTGTGTTAGTACGTAAATGCGCATCAAGTCGGCATTTACAAAGTTGTTCAGTGCAAAGTCGATAAGACGGTAGCTACCGCCAAAAGGAACCGAGGGTTTACTACGAGACTCCGTAAGTGGGCGCAGGCGAGAGCCTTCTCCACCAGCAAGGATCATTCCCAAAACACCAGCCATTTAATTCTCTCCATTTTATTTATATTGTAATGAGCCATTATTTAGGGGGGCTCATCTAAGTCCTTTTGTCCACGCAAACTCCTAACAGGCGTAAACACAGCTTTTTATGCCATTTAAGAGTCAAAGCCGAACTCTTAGCAACAAAGGATTATTATAAGTTATCGTATTTCAGGAAGATTACAATTTAAAACATGCTGTCCCATCGACCACACAATTGTTGCTTGTCGGGGCTCTGCGATAGCTCACACTATCTCGCCACAAGGTCACAAGACGGCAACAAATTAACTACATTGGTGTGACTTTGCTCGCATAGACGTGGTGAATGGATAGCGTGATAAATAGAGGTAGAACCGTGTGGACAACTTAGGCTCTCTTCCTCTGACGAGAATCTGGGTGAATATAGATTGTGGTTTGTTTAGATTGCGCCAGATAGAGGGAACTATCAGCCAACGCCAGGGCTTGCTGTAAACTCATCTGAGGTTCAATAAGAGCGCCACCAATAGACAGCTTAATCGGATGACGAAAATCTTGCCTTGCGACATCTTGATGCGCATCCACATATTGTTTTATGCGGTTCGCGATACGCTCCAGGGTCGGAGTCTGCTCACAACGAACCAAGACAAGAAACTCGTCTTCAGCCCACCTTGCAGCAACGTCATATTCTCGAATCGCTCGTTGTAATCCTTTTGCCACTAGCTGCAACGCACTTTGATAATCGCGCTGAGCCTGTTCAGAGTCTGACAAAGGCGTAATGCCGGCATCAATCCATAACAAACCAAACTGATGCTGCTCGCGAGAAGAACGGGCTAATTCGGCACTAAGCTCTTTTTCCAGTCCACGCTTGTTGTGCAGCTGGGTCAAGACATCAAATGTCGCTAACTGATCAAGAGCGGCGGTTCGTGACGCAACAAGGTGATCCAATCCTTTGCGGCTGTGATGTAATTCATTCTCGAGTTCATTAAAACAGTGGTCGATACATTTTGCAGTGAGTGGTTGATTAGCCGGTGGTTCTTTCGTTAACTGAGCAAGGCGCTCGGTCCAATGCTCTAGTGGAATCAGCCAATGTTTTACCAGCCAGCCAAAAAGGATGGTTGCAAACAATAAGGTAATCGCCAAAAGTGGAAAGTAGAGCTGACTCGTCACCCAACCCGGTACCATGGTGTCAACACTGACAAATGTCACCTCATACCAACCCAAAGACTCAATATAGTGAATCGCTACCGCAGACTGACCTGAAGCCTGCTCTACCATTAAAACCTGAGCTTCTTGGCCCTTCTTCTGTAACTTCATCAGTTTTTCTAGTGCCAGATAGTCACTGTGGTTGCTGATTACACTACTCAGTAGTGGTTTTCTTGAACGACTATCGCGCAATGGATAATGAGTGGAATCCGCAGAAAGTACTAACTGAATTCTCATCTGCTCATCAATGAAAAAGGTTTCTATACCCGAAGGGTGGTAGTCCGAAAACTGTTCAAATAGCGACGTTACATCTATGCCTGTTCCAACGATACCTAAGAACTGTCCATCCTTCTCGATGGTTTGGTTAAGCCAGATTCTGGTCAAATTAAGGTGAACATCGTGGGCGATGTTGACCGACAGCTCTACCCCGTTCTCTTTTTGTTCAAAGAACCATTTATCTATAACCGCATCCGGATCCAGATAGTGGCGGAAAAAACTCAATTGGCGAATACTATTTACATCGTTGTAGTGATAGGCAAGATTCTGGTCTAAAGCGATAAAGAAATTCTTCGAATCGAGTCGCCAGCGAAAATGCTCTAACGTATCTTCAGCAACGGCCTGATAAACGGAATCATCACTATTTTGAGCCCATGAAGTGATATTGGGGTGATTAGCCAGTTGTTTGATTAAATCAGACTGAACGGCTATTGGTTTTAATACTTGGGCATCGTTTTGTGCAGAGACTTGCGCATACTCCCACAGCAATCCTCCGATCACTTTATCGAGTACTTGTTTAGAAATAGCGTACGTAGTCATTACAAAAACGACACTACTAACAACAATGATAATAAGAAGCTTTAGTCTCTGTCCCATCTCGTCCTTCCAGTTGCCCCTCTAAAGGATTAGAAGCTACGGATAACATTGTCAAAATAGCAGCAGAGAATCTCAATATAAACTTCGCCATTAGGTAAATAGTTTTATATTGATCGCATTTATATGAAAACAGTCATTCGTTCGGCTAAGAAAAAAGGCAGCTAAGATTAGCTGCCTTTTGACTATCTAGAACCTACTTCTTTTTCGCAGGTTTTTTTCGCTTGTCCGTGATTTCCCACTTACCGTCCACATACAGTGCTGTGTAACCCGAAGGTTTACCGTCGACTTCAGAACGGACATAGTTCTCTTTCGACTTGCGGCTAAAGCGAACTACCATAGGCAGGCCATCTGGATCTTTCTCTGGAGCCTCTGTCAGATAGTGGAACTTAGGCGAAATTCGATCTTTAAAACGAACCAGCTCTTCTACCAGCGGTGCGCGCGTTTCACGTGATTTAGGGAACGTGCTCGCGGCTAAGAACAGACCTGATGCACCGTCACGAAGAACGAAGTAAGCATCAGAGTTCTCACATGGAAGTTCTGGTAGGTGAACCGGATCTTCTTTAGGAGGAGCAACCTCACCGTTTTTGAGAATCTTACGTGTGTTCTTACACTCTTGGTTAGTACAGTCCATGTATTTGCCAAAGCGACCGTTTTTCAGCTCCATATCGCTGCCACACTTGTCACACTCAACAACAGGGCCGTCATAGCCTTTCACTTTGAACTCACCGTGCTCGACAACGTAACCGTCACAGTTCGGGTTATTACCACAAACGTGCATCTTACGTTTCTCATCGATCAGATAAGCGTCCATCGCCGTTTCACAAATCGGACAACGCTTTTTAGCACGAAGCGCAGCTGTTTCAACATCTTCTTCAAGAACATTGATGATGCCTTCTTCGTCACCTAAGTTAATCGTCGTTTTACAACGCTCTTTAGGTGGTAGCGCATAACCAGAACAGCCAAGGAATACACCTGTCGACGCAGTACGAATACCCATAGGACGTGAACACGTCGGACATTCAATATCGGTGTAAACGATGTGGTTCGGCTTCATACCGCCTTCTTCTTCATCCAGTTCAGCTTTCGCTAGATCGCCTGTGAAGTCAGTGAAGAAGTCATCCAGCACGCCTTTCCAGTTAGCGTCGCCTTCAGCAATTTGGTCGAGTTTCTCTTCCATGCGTGAAGTGAACTCATAGTTCATCAGGTCATCAAAGCTGCCGTCGAGACGGTCAGTGACGATTTCACCCATTTTCTCTGCGTAGAAACGACGCTGCTCAACTTTAACGTAACCACGGTCCTGAATCGTTGAGATGATTGATGCGTAAGTCGAAGGACGACCGATGCCTCGTTTCTCAAGTTCTTTAACCAATGCGGCTTCAGTAAAGCGCGCTGGCGGCTTAGTGAAGTGCTGTTTAGGGTCCAGCTTAATCAGGTCGATGCTGTCACCAACTTGTACCGCAGGAAGGATCTGATCTTCATTCTTACCAAGTGGACGTTGAACGCGAGTCCAGCCATCAAACTTAAGAATACGACCTTTCGCTTTCAGCGTGTACTCTTCAGCTTTAACGCTGACAGTAGTTGAATCATATTTAGCCGGCGTCATCTGACACGCAACAAATTGATTCCAAATCAGCGAGTAGAGTTTATGAGCGTCAGCTTCCATACCTTTCAGGTCGTCAGCTTTAACAGCGACATCTGAAGGACGAATAGCTTCGTGCGCTTCTTGAGCACCCTCTTTGCTGCCATATACGTTTGGCTTAGCCGGTAGGTAAGCATCACCGTACTCGTCACCAATGAAGCCACGAACCGTTTCAACGGCTTCAGCACTCAGGTTGGTTGAGTCGGTACGCATATAAGTGATGTAACCTGCTTCATACAAACGCTGAGCAAGCATCATGGTTTTCTTAACACCGTAGCCTAAACGCGTACTCGCCGCCTGCTGCAGTGTTGAAGTGATAAATGGTGCTGACGGTTTGCTAGACGTAGGACGGTCTTCACGTTTACATACTTCGTAACGTGCTTTTTCAAGCACCGACATTGCTGCTTTGGTTTCTGCTTCATTGACAGGCTTAAATGCAACACCGTCTTTCTGAGCAACCTGCAAGCGGAAGTCTGTTTTGTCCTGAGTCTTAGTATCAGCGTGGATATCCCAGAATTCTTCAGGAATAAACGCTTTGATTTCGCGCTCGCGCTCTACCAGTAGCTTTACGGCTACCGACTGTACACGACCAGCAGACAAGCCACGCGCAACCTTCTTCCATAGCAGTGGAGAGACCATAAAGCCTACCACACGGTCCATGAAACGACGTGCTTGCTGTGCGTTAACACCATCCATGCTCAATTCGCCCGGTTTCTCGAACGCTTGCTGGATAGCATTTTTTGTAATCTCGTTAAATACTACGCGTTTGTATCGCTCTTCATCACCACCGATGATCTCACGAAGGTGCCAAGCGATAGCCTCTCCCTCGCGGTCCAAATCGGTTGCTAGATAAACGCTGTCCGCGTCTTTGGCCAGTTTTTGTAGTTCTGCGACTACCTTCTCTTTACCTGGCAGTATTTGATAGTTCGCTTCCCAGCCATGATACGGGTCAATACCCATCTTCTTGATCAATGACTTGCGATCTTTTTCTTTCTTAATACGTGCTTTTTCTTCAGCACTTAAGCCTTTGGTTGATACCGCCGCAGCTTTCTGGCCTGTGCTTTGGCCAGCAGTCGGTAGATCACGAACGTGACCTACACTGGACTTTACAATGAAGTCCTTACCTAAATACTTATTGATGGTTTTCGCTTTTGCAGGCGACTCCACAATAACCAGTGACTTACCCATAATTGACTCAAGTGTCCTTTATCGAGTGCGACAATATATCGCACGACATACTTAATACTTTGCTTCTTTTTTTACTATTGAGCGAGATTGCAAGAAGATCAATATCTTTTTTAAATTTCTACATTGACTGCTCGACAATGCAGCGATGTCTTAGAAATGGAAAACAATCTAAAACAGTAGAAGTCGCCCAATCAATTCGGCCAAGTTATGAAAACGCCACATACTAAACGTCTTAAGATCGACGATGCCAACTTAAGGTAAGGTTTTTTGCCACCAGTCACAAAACCTACACGCTTCCGTCTTTCAGCGTTAAGCACTCGATTGATCTATCGCAATTGATTTTGCCGTGTTTATCCATACAATTTTCAACACACCTGTTCATCAAGAACAAACCATCAAAGAAGGTATCCCCTAATGAGCGAAAAGAAAGTCGTCTCTCAACTTGAACTGTTAATGATTGCTAACCATATTATTCAGGAACACGACGATTACATTGATGGAATGCGCGCAGATAGCGTAGAAGAAAAGGACGATGTGTTGGTATTTAAAGGCAACTATTTCCTTGATGACAACGGCTTACCGACGGCTAAAACAACTGCGGTATTTAATATGTTTAAG
>NZ_AEVS01000090.1 GCF_000189255.1 Vibrio brasiliensis LMG 20546
GCATATATGACCGCACAAGTAATAATTTACTTTGATCATCATCCACGATATCCACAGCCAATTCTAGATAATAATCAATTTTCTTATAGTTTATCTCACCTATATTCCCCAACATCCCATAAAAATAGCAATCCGTTAGTTTTTTATACCCTTTATAGTCACCGTTATCGACATTTTCCTTTAAAACCTCACACTCCTTTACTATGTCAATCATTTCCAATTCTCTTTCTTTCGATAGTATATCGAATGA
This sequence comes from Vibrio brasiliensis LMG 20546, assembly GCF_000189255.1. Taxonomy (GTDB): domain Bacteria; phylum Pseudomonadota; class Gammaproteobacteria; order Enterobacterales; family Vibrionaceae; genus Vibrio; species Vibrio brasiliensis. The sequence goes on from NZ_AEVS01000090.1 coordinate 251, forward strand.
TAACAATGACGAACTAGACACTAGAACAAAAATTATGTAATTAACAATATTTATAAATATCTTCATTTTCTAACAAACAAGTAGATGCATGAATGCTCATGCGTCCAACATCGAATCTCTATTTACCCTGACAATATCTATTACTCAAACGGGTATAGATCCACATCTAAACTAGCACCAATGTTACTAATCCAATTAATATATTTTCTTTCAAAGGTTAGTGGCGGTGCATCTTCGCTGTAAATCGAAAGTGATACTTGAATATACACGTCCGCTCTGTCAGACAACAATCTAATCGAATGTTCTTTATCTACAGCTCTCGTGAATAAGCTTTCAAGGTGATCTGCAATTGTTGAAGAATAATCGACTTCGGAATTTACTGTACAGCCATTATCTTTCTCAACTATTGAACCTAATTTCCTTCTATCACCAACATCCCACAGCTCATCAAAGCTCATTCCAACCTGCCCGGAAATGTCTTTAGAAGAAACACTCTCATTCATAATACTTAATCTTGCATAAACTCTAATATTTACCTCACAAGTTATAAATATTGAAACCAGTAAACTCTCCAGGACCAATAGGCTTAACAAAAAGTATTTCCATCTCTATCTTTGAATAAATCGTATTTTAATCATTATTCTTCGGCTTCAAGTCGTGTAGATCTACTCCTTGACCTTACAATTTATCAATTTCACCTTTCGACAGTTTTTTATCATCTGCGCAACTTTCTGGAACACTCTTGTTATTTTGCCAACTCGGCCAATCACGTAAGTTAGGTATTAAGGTGTTTTACCCTTTGGCAAAAGAAATAACTGATCCGATTAGCATTTTCTGGAAACAAAGCCCTATCATTTAAATTTCAATGGCATATTAATGTATAATTAGGGCTCTGATTGAGTAAGCTACTACTTTTTTTAAGAGTCATATAGCTCTTATCAATTTCGCACGCTGGTAGTGCATAACCAGAAATTTTCTCACCATTTGTAATCCCCTTAAACCTGCATACATTGTTTGATTCAGCGCCATTAGCAAGTTTAATTGTTGATTTACAATAAACCTTCTTAATTTCAAACTCTTCTATCTCCCTCGAACCACTCCCTACTAGAGTTAATTGGAACATCATAAAAACCAGTACAAACGCAGTCACTGCAGCTAACATCATTTTAATTTGGGTTTTCAGATTATTTCTCACATACAACTCCTTTGACCAATCGACTATACGCGTCAACTCCCACACATAGTGGCCTCGATGGTGGAAACAATGTACTAGCCATGTCGGCTACCGTTTGTGTATATCCAGCAGCATCACATGCTTTTTTCTTAGCTTTTTTTTCACCTTTTTCAATACTGTCTTTTACCTCTTGCGGGTAATAATCCTCTGTAGGCCTATTGGGTATAGATGGTATTGGGAATGCTTGCTTCCCATCCGGATCTACATACCCTAACGGGTCACCATTTACATACCATAGAGGTTAAGCCAGGTCCCTAAGTTGAATATATGTAATCGAGGCACATACACAGAATTATTTACAGGGTCACTTGCCCGCCTCTTTCGTAATTTTGCTGATATCCCCTCCCTTATAAACGAATCCATAGTTTATAATCACAGCAATGATTAACCTTCTAGTAAATATAAAAGATACTCTAAATCTGACATAAATGATTTTTCATCATCACCTAAATCTTCATTGTTTCTTAAAGACAAGTATTTTTCCTCTACCATTGACTTACATTTCGATACAACTTCACTATCTATAGTACCCTCTATGTTTTCAATTGCATCCAAAGCATTCAACCTAGACTCCAAAGTATCATTAACTACATAGTGAGTCAGCTCATACAAGTATTCTTTCGCATTGAACTTTGAAATGGCGTACAGTATAGTTCCTCTTCTTCTGTAATTATCTTCTGACTTTATACAAGCAAAAAGGCACTCTAGAAAACTATCATCACCAATATCCCTCACTATCAAAGCCATGTTGTTTTTTACAAGATGCGAGCTAGTTAAAATTATATTTTTCTTAATAAATATCCCTATTTCATTTCTATCAACACACTCCAATTCATCAGTTTTTTTTTCAGATCTATATAACTAGTTTCTTCACTACATAAACTTCTCTTAAAATTTGAAACTAAACTCATAATAATACAACCTAGTAATTAGTATCCACGTGGTTTTACTAAACCTTTTCAGATATCATATAACTCTTCAACATTGGTTCTTGACTCTAAGTAAAATCCGTCATCAATTCTAAGTATCCAAAAAATACAGGTCCATTGCTTCTGCAATAAGTTTTATTTTTTCGATATTTCTCAAATCATAAGAATATAAATAATTTGTATAATCCCAACCTTCAAAATAGCTTATGCCTAAGGTTGGGATAACCAATCTATATAGGTATTTTGAGCGTATAGGGTATCTGCTTTGTTTTAAAACGGAGATTGCACACTCCCTATTTGAGAAATTCCTATATGAAACTCTTCTTTTTCTTCCTCTGCCAACCACTCTAAATGTATAACACTCATAGTTATCAATTAAATAATATAAAAATACATCCAGCTTTTTTAGATACATATCTATAACGTCATCAGAATAAAGGTGTAGTTTTTCATATTCATTTTCTAACAACCAGTGATCAAATACAGAAATCGCTCCAGACTCACATTCTTCCTGTATAGAATCGCAACCGTCATTTATTCTTATAAGATTGGGAAATACTGAACTTAGTTCTTTTTGCATAGCTTTTGAAACATTAAATGTTCGTCTACTATTTGTTCTCATATTAACATCTTAATTTCTTGCCATCTTCATTATAAGTCCCATCTCTATATTTTCCATGACCAAGATGGTTAGTCATGTAATAAGTATTTTGCTGGCTCTGCTGACGCATTAATAAGCCAGCAACACCGCCTTTTCTATCTGGTCGCCACACATTGCTTGCTAAAATGTTGTTTTCGCTGTCACGCTCTTGAAGCTCAATAAGACCTAAGCGAACAAAACGTTTATCTGCAGTTTTAATATTGTTTTCAAAGCGCTGATACACTCTTAGAAAATGATCGTGACCATATTCAAAGCGCTCCTCAACCTGAGCGCCATTTTTCTCGAAACGAATCTCGGTCAGTCTGTTTTCAGCGTCATTTAAAATAGCAATACCTGAATTTGTAAAAATAACATTTCAAGTTAAATGGTTAAAGGTCTTCTAGCATTTTTTGCTCTTCAAAAACTGAAACATCATACAACTCAGAGCAGTATTCTAGAAGGTTAAATAATACCTCTTTTTGTTCATCACTTAGAAAATGAAAGTCATAGCTTTCACTAAAACCAGAACCTTGAATATAAAGTAATAAAAACGGCATCATTTTCTCATGCCCAATACGTTGTTTTATTATATATTTACACAAAGATGGTAACAGCCATTTCATGCCTTCGTTACTTACACATAAATACTCGTCATAATATTCAGCCAAATTATTAACATCACTATCCAATACCCCTACAGGTATTCTGTCACTGATCATCTTTCTGATAATATTAGTTTTACCGACGGCAAAAAAAGCGTCTACATCTGGACACCGAACATCTGGAAAAGCTTTGTTAAAACGTCTGTTAAGCTCACCTTTGTCAATATAGCCCCAATACTCCACAATCCTATTCCCCTTAAGATTATTGACACTCCATAACTTCTCTAGCTCGTTCACAGTCTTCTGCTAACCTATTATACTTTTTCGCCCTTCTCTGAGCTTCTTTGATAGCTTGTGTGTCTTCCTGGCCAAAATTTTTCATCCCACTGTGCTCTAAGGTGGGCACACATATTAGCTTGGTGTGCTTCATTTCTGTAGTCTTGGCACTCATCACCAGAAGGAGGAAGTTCGGGACCACAGGAGTTTTTATAATAGTCATACATTACACTTGCTTCGCGGTCATCTACCCAACCTTTTTCCGGACTAGCATTCGTCATTGTGTTTGTTGGCGGAAATATCGGCAAAGCCGGTGGAGGAGTAACCATCGCTAAACGCCCATCCGGATCCACATACCCTAACGGGTCACCATCCACATACGCATAAAGGTTTATCCCTCCTTGCTCTTGTAGTGGATCGCGGTTAAGCCAACGTCCTAAGTTGGGCATGTAAAAGCGATAACCAAAGTAAACTATACCACTGGTAAAATCGCTGCGTTTGGTCGACATACCAAACGGCTGTAGAACGAAATCATCGCCACTTACTCGACCGTAAGGCGAATAACCTCGCTGGCTGAGTCTTTCTCCGGCCTGGTCAAACACACCATAGACATGACCAAGATGGTTAGTCATGTAATAAGTATTTTGCTGGCTCTGCTGACGCATTAATAAGCCAGCGACACCGCCTTTTCTATCTGGTCGCCATACATTGTTTGCTAATACGTTGTTTTCGCTGTCACGCTCTTGAAGCTCAATAAGACCTAAGCGAACAAAACGTTTCTCTGCGGTTTTAATATTGTTTTCAAAGCGCTGATACACTCTTAGAAAATGATCGTGACCATATTCAAAGCGCTCCTCAACCTGAGCGCCATTTTGCTCGAAACGAATCTCGGTCAGTCTGTTTTCAGCGTCATAGTCTGCGACAAATGGAACCTCACCTGGTAACAAGCCTTGAATTAAATTCCCGTCTGCATCGTAAATAAAAGCCTTGCTATCACCATCCCACGAGGAAATCTGGTTAAGCGAATTGTACGTGGCTTGTACTTGTGGTCTCTCTAGAGGAAGTAACTCGCTAGACTCTAATTGGGTGAGTTTACCTGCAACGTCAAAACCGAAAACAAAGTTACCGACAGTCTTCTCACCTTTTCGATACTCCAATTTGGAGATATCACCAATGTCGTCAAAACTTAATACCTGTTCCATACCGTTGGGGTACGTCAAACGACTGGCTACATTTTGCGGTGTATCGTCGTAAGTGATTTCAAACACTTGCTCTAACGCTGATACACTGGTCAAACGCCCAAATGTATCGTACTGATACTTGCCAAAGTTAAGACCGTTTAACGTGAGTGCTGAAACACGGTTGAGCTTATCAAAATCTAGCTCTATGGTATCGTCCTGCCACGGGCCATCGATACGCTTAAGTCGACTATCCTGAAATTGAATATTGCACCATTGGCTGGTTCATTCAGAACGGGTCTACTTAAATGCGCCCCATTAGAGCCATATAAAACACTTAAGCGATTTCCCAGAGCGTCTAGGTTATGATAGTTATGCTTCTCATCTCTCGTTTCTGCAACCAACTGTCCGCGCAAGTTGTAACGATAATCAACTTGGTTTGCATTAGCGCTAAAACAGAAAACAGAAATAAGTAAAAGGCAGAGTTTTCGATGTATATATAGTACAGGCACAAAGCTCGAAGAGTTTAATTAATGACTAATATCGATCATATAAAAACTATCAAGCAAGATGAAATCATCAGATTTTATACCAGCATAAGACCTCCTTATACCCTTGCTACTGCATAGTTACACGCATTAGTGAAACTAAGATCGAATCAGCCACTCACGAGTTTCGTATTTATATTCTCAATGAGGGTAGATAGATAATATTTTCGGGATTGATTCTGAGGCGCTGTTTTTCATATGGTAAAAACAAACAGTGCCCCAACCGGAGCGCTTTTGTTATTTAAGTGGGTTATTCCCAATTAAGGTAACTTTACCTAACATGCCACTACGCATTACGTCGAAGCCTTGTTGGAAGTCATCAATCTTGCAATGGTGAGTGATATGCCACCACAGCCCCAGAAAAGTGATACGTTACTCTCGCCGACTCAAAAGGCCATTCACCAAATGATGAATTCACAACTGTAGAGGCCGAATCAAGAGGCGGTCATACCTTTGAATGGTGGCTAATGAAGAGTCCGAATGTTGGTGAGATTGTCGCTCCCACCAAGCTTCGGAGCAAAATCATTGAGAATCTCAATGCAAGTTCAAGACAATATGAGACGAACGACTTGTCAGCTGCGTCATTGGAGACGCACTCATAGCACCGAAACTTAACCTATATCAGTCAGAACATATCGCGTACTTCGCCCTGCCCCAGATTTTTCTAAACACCCCTGCTCAACTAGTGCTGTTAAATGACGAGTCGCGGTAGGTTTGCTGACTTTGGCAACTTTGTGATATTGAGATGTATTGATCCCATCCGTAAAGTCACCATCAAGCATTCTATTGAGTACATTCACTTGCTCTGTTGCTAGTTGGGTTTGATCGATACGACGCCAAAAGTTGGCCTTAAATACCGTTTGTTCAATCTCTTTTAAAGCTTCATCAAAGGTTTCATTTAGGGTGTCAAAAAACCATACAACCCAAGCCGTAATATCAACATCACCCTTTTGAGTTTCCTCTAAGATCTCGTAGTAACTTTTGCGGTTTGCCAAAATACCTACCGACATCGCATAGAAACGAACCGATTGTTGTTCAGCTTGTGCCAACGCCAAGTCCGTAAGCAAACGAGTGATTCGGCCATTGCCATCATCAAGTGGGTGCAGAGTGACAAACCACAGATGTGTGATAGCTGCTCGAAGTAATGGATCAATAGTGGTGTCTTGTTTTGAGGCATTAAACCACTCTACGAACTGTGTAAGCTCAGCGTCTAGTATCTCACGTCCAGGCGCTTCAAAGTGAACAATGGGTCTATCGATTCGACCAGAAACAACCTGCATAGGTGCCGCCCCCCTGAGCCGGCCCCCAACCACCGGATTAAACATGGTGTAACCTTCAGGAAAAAGTCTATCGTGCCAGTGCAAGATTCTTTCTAGTGTAAGGGGATCGTCCAGATTATCGACAGCGTCCAGCATAATCTCAGCAAGTCCGTCTGTTTGTTCTGTTGTTGGAAAAGGACGTTCTTCTGTCAAACCAAGTTTATTAGCTAATGATGAGCGAACAGAAAACGCGTTGAGTTTTTCACCTTCAATTGCGCTGGAATGAATAATGTTTGCTAGCAAGGTATCAAGCATACTTTCTTTCTGGTCTTGAGGCTGACTTGTCATCTTTCCCAGTAAGATGCCTTGGTTTAAGCGTGTCTGTCTAAGTAAGGGCTCTACGACTGTTCTATCCCAGTTAAATTTAGGCCAATTAGGTTGTTGCCAGATCCACATATCGATACCTTGATTCGAAAGCTCATGTTTTTCAAATCACATTATGATGTGAATACCAGTATTATTCAAATCAAATTGTGATTCGAATAATTGTATTAATCGAATCATTAATTAGGGGATAGCGTGGCGACTTGTCGGTTTTCAAACGAAAAAAGGCGACAGTTTAACCTGTCGCCTTTTACTAATAAGAGCCTAAATCCTCTTATTCCCAATCAAGGATAACTTTACCTGACATGCCACTACGCATTACGTCAAAGCCTTGTTGGAAGTCATCAATCTTGTAATGGTGAGTGATGATTGGCGTTAGATCCAGACCAGATTGAATCAATGAAGCCATCTTGTACCATGTTTCGAACATTTCACGTCCGTAGATACCCTTGATCACAAGGCCTTTAAAGATAACCTGATTCCAGTCAATACCCATATCTGATGGTGGAATACCTAGTAGAGCAATACGACCACCGTGGTTCATTGTCGTTAGCATTGAGTTAAATGCTGAAGGTACACCTGACATCTCAAGACCAACATCGAAGCCTTCTGTCATGCCAAGCTCAGCCATCACGTCTTCAAGCTTCTGCTCTGCTACGTTGACTGCGCGAGTCACGCCCATCTTACGAGCCAGATCTAGTCGGTATTCGTTGACGTCAGTAATCACAACGTGACGAGCACCAACGTGTTTAGCCACAGCTGCTGCCATGATACCGATTGGACCTGCGCCCGTGATCAGTACATCTTCACCCACTAGGTCGAAAGATAGCGCTGTGTGTACCGCGTTACCAAACGGGTCAAAAATAGACGCTAGATCATCAGAGATTTCCGCTGGAATTTTGAATGCGTTGAATGCTGGAATCACCAGGTATTCAGAGAACGCACCAGTACGGTTAACACCAACACCTGTTGTGTTACGACACAGGTGAGTACGGCCGCCGCGACAGTTACGACAGTGGCCACACGTGATATGGCCTTCGCCCGATACACGGTCACCGATTTCAAAACCACGCACTTCTTGGCCAATACCAACCACTTCACCCACGTACTCGTGGCCAACAACCATAGGAACAGGAATTGTCTTCTGTGACCATTCATCCCAGTTGTAGATATGAACATCAGTACCACAAATCGCGGTTTTCTTAATTTTAATCAGGATGTCGTTGTGACCAAGCTCAGGCTTGTCTACTTCAGTCATCCAAATGCCTTCTTCAGGCTTTAATTTTGATAGTGCTTTGATTTTCATTACTTAATGATCTCCATGTCACGACCCACTTCGATAAATGCATCGATAGCGCGATCTAGCTGCTCACGGGAATGTGCAGCTGACATTTGTGTACGAATTCGTGCCTGACCTTTTGGAACGACAGGGAAAGAGAAACCGATAACGTAGATGCCTTTTTCAAGAGCGCGCTCAGCAAACTCAGCCGCTACTTTTGCATCACCCAGCATGATTGGAATGATCGCGTGGTCAGCTCCGCCCATAGTGAAGCCAGCCGCTTCCATACGTGTACGGAAATGTGCCGCGTTTTCCCATAGACGGTCGCGCAGATCACCGCTCTCTTCAAGCAGGTCAAGAACACGAATTGAAGCATTAACGATCGCTGGCGCAACTGAGTTAGAGAATAGGTATGGACGCGAGCGCTGACGTAACCAGTCGATCACTTCTGCTTTACCTGAAGTGTAACCGCCTGAAGCGCCACCCATCGCTTTACCCAGGGTACCTGTGATTAGGTCGATACGGTCTACAACATCGTGGTATTCGTGAGTACCTGCACCTGTTTTGCCCATGAAGCCGACAGCGTGTGAATCATCAACCATAGTAAGTGCGCCGTACTTGTCAGCAAGGTCACAAATTGCTGGAAGGTTAGCGACGACGCCGTCCATTGAGAATACGCCGTCAGTAACAATCAGGATGTTGCGAGCACCGGCTTCTTTTGCCGCAATAAGTTGCTGCTCTAGCTCTTCCATGTTGTTATTTGAGTAACGGAAACGCATCGCTTTACACAGACGAACACCGTCAATGATTGAAGCGTGGTTTAGTGCATCAGAAATGATCGCATCTTCTTTACCAAGAATAGTTTCAAACAGGCCGGCGTTAGCATCGAAACAAGATGTGTAAAGGATAGTGTCTTCTTTACCCAAGAACTTAGATAGTTTTTGTTCTAGTTCTTTATGGATGTCTTGAGTACCACAGATAAAACGAACAGATGCCATACCAAAACCGTGTACATCCATGCCCTCTTTACCCGCTTCAATAAGAGCTGGGTGGTTAGCAAGACCAAGGTAGTTGTTCGCACAGAAGTTAAGCACTTCTTCGCCCGTAGAGATTTTTACTTGAGCTTGCTGTTGAGAAGTGATGACACGCTCTGATTTGTAAAGACCTTCAGCCTTTACTTCTTCAAGTTGTTGTTGGATCTGTTGGTAGAATGCAGAAGACATTTCAAATTCCTTCCTAGTTATTATGGTAGTAAGCTTTTCGCTTATCGATTGTCTTCAGCTTAGAGCTAAAGACTAAAATCTGTTGTCTTAAGTGTAATTCAAGCACGTAAATTCCATTATCCCGTCGGGCGGAAAAACATTATTGAATCTGAGGCACAAATCATCCGCTTTAATGATGACTGAGCCGAAAAATGCAGCTAGACTTGCTACCAACTGCCACCCAACTATCCCGTTATGAAAAACACCAAACTGATCGCTCTGTTACCGGACTTAGCCAGCTTTATCCTTATCGTCGATGAAGGAAGTTTTACTGCAGCGGCAAAACTACTCGATGTTACTCCTTCGGCCTTGAGTAAGTTAGTTACCCGCCTCGAATCATCGCTGTCGGTTAAGTTATTTGAGCGAACCACGCGTAAACTGATCATCACCCGAGCAGGACAACAGGTTTATGATCAGGCGATGGTCATGGTGAATGCAGCCAAACAGGCAGTAGAGATCTCTACCTCTGATCACCAAGAGATGACTGGTGCTCTGACAGTGGCTGCCCCAGAAGCTTTCCTTAATTCAGTGCTTCAGCCTCATGTTGTTCCTTTCCTTAAGAAGTACCCCGAGATTCAACTTAAGTTACGCGCGGCAGATGGTGAAATCGACCTGATCCGGGACGGGATTGATGTCGCGTTTAAACTGACCGATAAACCCGATGAGAACCTGGTATTACGTGAGGTTAGCAAAACCAATCTGGTACTGTGCGCAAGTCCGGAATATATTGAGCAACGCGGTATGCCCACCCACCCAACACAGCTTGAACAACATGACTGTTTGTATCTTGCTGAGACAGACCGCGACCATATTTGGGACTTTTTTAAAGAAGACGAATACCACTCGGTGCCAGTAAGTGGTCGGTACGCGGTCAACCATTCACAGATGCGTTTAACCGGGGTCAAAAATGCTCTCGGTATCGGAATTTTTCATGACTTCGTTATTGCCGACGCTATCGCCGCTAAACACGTTGTTCCGGTACTTCCTGACTGGACGATCAAGAGTAACTATCACGGTGCAATTGCAATGCAATACCCGCAAACTAAATACATGCCTGCGCGTCTGCGTGGCTTCATCGACTATATGACAGAGCAGCTTAGCCACCTCAAATAAAAAAGCCCCGGGAAAATCCGGGGCAATACATTCAGCTTATTTAGATTAAGACGCTAAATACTCGCGTAGTTTGGTGCTTCTGGCGACGACCAGTGCGTCAAACACTAGTGTAGCGACAATCGCAGCGCCAGCCAGAGGGAAGCATAGACTGATCACGACGACAGAAACTAAACCGAGTTTCCAGATCCCGTCCTGCTCAAAACGAGCGGGTACACCAAGCTTATTCTGTTTGCTAGGACGGCGCAGCCACCACATCATGGCTCCGGTAATCGAAATTACAATAAATGCAATACAGAACAATAGGTTAAGCACTTTATTGACGACACTAAGGTCGCCCTGATGAAGGGATACGCCAGCCGCCATCAACTTCGCGATCACGCTATAATCCTGCCAGGTCACGTCTACTAATACCTCACCACTATATTGATCAATGTGAGTGGTTCTGTCCTCTCTTGGATCCGTAACATCACCCGCCATTGAGTTCGCAGCAATGGTATAAACACCAGTTTCAGACTGAGGTAAAAAGACCTTAAAGCGTGTAAATCCAAGTCGCTCCGCTTGTGCAATGACATTATCAATAGCCACAGACTGACTGGAATCATACCCCTGTACATGATGCTCGTGGCTACCACCATGATGACCAGTGGACTGCGGCACTGCAGCCTGCTCCAGATTCCATGGCATCTCTTCTTCACTGCCGTGATTTAAGCTAGCATGAGTTTGCGTAGATTGAGGCTTATCTCCCCATGTGTAGTACGTTGGAAAAGTATTCCACCCCTGAACCATTTTGGCGCCCCAGACTCCCGCCCATGCCAGACCAGAAAGAAGAAACAGCAGCAACACAACCGATAGTAATCCACCAAGGTTGGCGTGGAGGTCGCGCATCACAATGCGGCTACCGCTAGCAAATCTTACTGTTAAAAACCCGGCTTTCGCTGCATTGTCCGTTGGTAACCACATATAGATCCCAGAGATCAATAACAGAATACCCAGACTGGCTGAAACTTCTATCAGGTAATCACCCCATTGACCAATCAATAAGGTTCCATGAATATCGTTCGCCAGTTGATACCAACTATTACTGCGGTCAATTTCCCCCAGCACCAAGGCGCGATAGGGGTCAACCGTTACCAGAACAGACTCGCCGTCAGCCATTCGAACGTTGAATCGATTGGCACTTGAAGGATCTGCAGCGGAGACAAACTGGGTGATAGTTGCGTCTGGATACTTAGCCTGGACTGCTTGCATTTGTTGCTCTACAGAATGAGTAGCACCATTGGGAATAACGCTAATAATATCGCTATAGCGAAGCTGTTCTATTTCGTCGTCAAACAGCATCACAATGCCAGTAAGACTGAGCATTAACATAAAAGGGATAACGAATAGACCAGCATAAAAGTGCCAACGCCATGCGAGAAAATAGCGCGCTTTAGCGTTTTTACTCGCAATAACTTGCTGATTAGATGAATAAGTGTGTTGATTCGCTTGAGTCTGTGATTGACTACCCAGCATTACATTTTCCTTTTTTGGGCGCACAGCATTACACCCCGAATCACTTCGAGGTTGAGCGCTGAGCATTAACTTTACTTAGTGGCAAATTGCCTAATTGTTATGTGATAGAGATAAAGTTGGAAAAAGGAATCATTGGTGGCGCGCGAGGGATAGCGAGCTGAAAACGTTCACTTAGAGCCAAATAAGTGTACGAATCAATATCCGCTAAAGTCGTTCTGCGTGCGTGTTGGGGTGTTGGAAGAGAATCCTGGTGAAAACTGGAAAAGTGACTGAATGGACATGGCTTACTATGTTGAGTCTCTGCCGTGCCCTCTTCGACCTGAACCAGCTCGAAACCGTTGATGGTACAGAGTGTTGCCCATACACCAGCACTGGCGCCATGGGCGTTTATTACAGGCATCAGAGTCACAAGCACCCAGCTAAGGGCACTTGCAAATAACATGCTTCGCTTGAAGTTAGACGCTCTGTTCATTGGCACTCTCAATTAATAGAGCGCAAATATATAACCTTCTGCTAACAAACTCAGTAACCTGCGGTAAAAAACCTAACATCGATCATGGTTTTTTAGCATGGCTAGTGCGGCATTAAGAGAAGTTAGCCGAACAGCTTGCTCCAGATACTCGGGTTACGTTTATCGTGGTACTCAACGCGCAGATCATCCACCAGCTTCAGTTCAGCTTTGGCGGCTTCTAAATTACCTGCTTCGAGCTTTGCTTCAACAGAATCTAACGCGACAGATAGCTTATTGAAGCCTTCCAGATAAAGGTCGGTTTTCTCTGGTGGGTATTCACCCTGTTTCGATTGTTCAATCAACTCAGACAAGTTAGCAACCGCTGATTGCATCTGAGTAATCTCTTCTGCCTGAGCGGCCTGTTTGAATTCGACTTTCATCTGTTTCATGGTCGCTTTCAAATCGAAGTCACTGGCAAATGCTTGAGCTGACATTGCTAACGCTAATAGTGGAAAGAGTTTTTTCATTGTATTTATTCTTCATATGGAAAAGGAGAACAGAGTGTACTGAATAAACTCAGTACACTTGAGGTTAAATTTGTATCAACTTATAACGGTTGAAACTCTGCTATTGGCTCGCGCCCACGCAGAGCCAAAAATGCTAAGAACTGCTCGACTGAATGAGTGATAACCTGCTGACTGTCAACACCAGCATTCGTTAAAAGGTCTGCCACCAAATCTAAGCGACCTACATCCTGACAGAAATGCGCATCACTCCCTGTCGTAAAGTAGACACCTATCTCTTTACCTAATGCAACAATCTCACAGCAACGCTCAACACTCCCTACCCTGCTATTGCCACGCAGTGTCGTATTGTTGATCTCTATCGCTACGTTATGTTGCTTGGCACACTCGAGGACGCGCTTAAAATCGAAGTCGAAATTAGGATTGCCAAGATGACCAAGTGCATCCACATTACCACTCTGGATAGTGTTAATCAGCGCTTGGGTGTGAGCGGCTTTGTCGCTTGGTCTGAAGACGGGTTCGTGAAAGCTGGCGATAATCCAATCGAGATTCTTGTACGAGGTCGGGTGAACATCCACCTCGCCTTCGACATTGAGAATGTTAGCTTCCACACCACGGACAATCGCAACGCCCTCGATAAAGCGAGGTAACACACGTTGATTGGAGAAAAACCAATAATGAGGTGCTCCCGGCATAGACTCTGCGTGATCGGTAGTGCAGAACATTTCTAGACCATTTTCCTTCGCCAGACGCGCATTCTCGATAAGGGTGCTATACGCATGCCCGCTCGCATACGTGTGAGTGTGGGTATCAATAACCAATTTCATAATTAACAGCTGCTCGCGACCATTTTAACCTGTGCAAGAGCCTATCAATTTCGCTGCGTTGAAGTCCACTTAAACTCATATCAAATCCTTTCCGGTAGTAATAAAAGCATCAATACCAAGAGGTTTTTTTGCATGTTCCTCAGTTTGTTCAATACTTAGTATGTACTTGTAACCGGACAGATTATGAGAAAGCGTCGCTACTCCCTTAGTATTCATATCACTACTCTGTTTCTGATCCTCACGACACTGGTGGGGTCGGTTCTTATTGCCATAAGTTACCGTCACGCTCAGGAACTGCTGACAGGGAGCGCTAAAGAGCTAAGTCGCGAGCATAGTCGGGAACTGGAATCGACGTTCCAGGTCAGAGCAGGTCCGATTCTCACTACCCTTGATTTTATGTCGATGAGCGAAGAGATTGACGATCACCGCTCGCCAGAAAAACATCGACGTTTTCTCTCCTCTCTTAAACTCATTTTCCAGCGCAACCCAGGCGTTGTGGCACTCTATTATGCCAATGAATCGGGCGATATGACCTTGATACGAGCATTACGAACCAATGCAGATCGAGAGCGTTTTGACGCACCAAAGAAAGCCGCATTGATGATCAATAGCACTCAGGCTGCTGGCCTGAATCGATTTGTCTTTCTCGATGGTAGCTTCCGTCAGGTTGGTAAGCGACAAAGTAAAGATAATCAGTTTGATCCCCGTGTAAGACCCTGGTTCTCAGGGGCTGATTTGGATGGAGAAATACGCCTCACTGAGCCATATTTTTTTTACTTTTTGAAAACCACCGGAGTGACACTCTCACGTCGTTCTCCTGATGGTCGCAGTGTTGTGGGGGCTGATTTCACCCTAACGTCATTATCTGAGCAAATCGCCCAAATGGGACAGTCACCAAATACTCAACTAGTCCTGTTCGACAATCAGTTTAATGTGCTAGCTCACCACAATGTGGATCTGCTCCTCAGTGACGAGCAACAACCTAGTACCGACTCACTCAATAACAGCGTGTTCAGGACTGTAATTAACCGCAGCTCAAGCCAAATCCTTTATGAAACCTTAGAGCATGGTAACCAGAACTGGTCAGTGACCTTAACGCCGGTCAGCCTCAATGATAAAACTCGATTGCTACTCGCTGAAGCAACCCCTCAAGACGACTTACTCGCCTCATTGCTGTCGATGCGTGACAAACAGGTACGAGTCGCACTTGCGATGCTAATGATGAGTTTCGTCGTGGTCTGGTTGGTGGTACAGCGGCTCGCCAACCCTCTCCAGGCGCTGATGAGGCAAACCGACAATATCGCGCGCTTTGATTTCAAAAAGACCCGCTACTCAAAAAGTGTTATCAAGGAAGTCGCTAACCTGACGCAGTCAATAGAGCTGATGGAGCATACTCTCTACGACCTGCTTCATCTGTTGCGTGATACCGCCAGTAATCAGGATTTCGCGGTCTTGGCCAAAACCATCGCCCATCAAAGTTTCTTAGTCACCCGGGCTGAAACCATCATGCTCTATATTCGTGATGAGAAAAGCAACCAACTTACTCCGTCAGCAACTCAAGCCATTATCCCATTTAAAATAGACATCAATCAGCTACTTGAATCGACTGCATGGGTTAGTACAGATTTGCTTAAAGGCGATATTGTTCACCTTAACCGCGATGACAATGCACTGGCTCCATATCGGGATATCATCTACAACTCGGATGTTTACCTCTTTCCGTTACACAATCGCACTAACCAGTTAATCGGTGTGTTACTGCTCGGCTATGAACGGGCAATCACGCCAGAGCAAGCTGACAAACACGCATTCCTCAAAGAGCTACTCAGCTTTGGCGCCATCGCAAAAGAAAACATCGACCGCATAGAGCAACAAAAAGAGATGCTTAATGCCTTCGTTGAGCTTATCGCATCAGCTATTGATACCAAATCACCCTATACCGGTAGCCACTGTCAACGGGTACCAGCGCTCACTGAAATGTTGGTTAAAGCGACTGCAGATGACGACAGCTATTTTCCACTATTCTCCATGTCCAAGCAGCAATGGGAAGAACTGCACCTTGCCTCTTGGCTACATGATTGCGGCAAAGTCACCACACCCGAATATGTTATTGATAAAGCAACCAAACTAGAAACCATCTATGACCGTATTCATGAAGTTCGCATGCGCTTTGAACTCCTCAAGGCTCAAGCTGAAATCGACTACTGGAAGGGGATCAGTCAGGGTGGCAACAAAGAACAGCTTAAAGAAGCGTTAAACCTTAAACATAAAGCCTTAGACGATGATTTTTATTTCGTTGCAGAGTGTAATATCGGCGGCGAGAGCATGAGTGAAGAAGCAATACACCGCCTCAACAGCATCAGCCAGTACACCTGGACCCGAACTTTAGACGATCAAGCCGGGGTTTCATGGATAGAGAAAGAACGTGCGGGTCAGAATCAACCGTTACCCGTTGAGGAGAAGTTACTTTGCGACAAACAAGTTCACCTGATCGAATGGCAGGAAGGTAGCAAGCCACAAGATTTCTGGCAACAAGAGTTCGTTCTGGAACCTGGTGACTACAAATACAATCGCGGTGAGCTGTACAACCTTTCCATACAGCGCGGAACGCTCAACGATGAAGAGCGCTTTATCATCAATGACCACATCATTCAGACCATAATGATGCTCGACAGGCTTCCCTACCCTGAACACCTCAAAAACATCCCTGAGATCGCCGGTGGTCACCATGAAAGAATGGATGGACGCGGTTATCCTAAAGGTTTGTTTGAAGAGCAACTCTCTATTCCAGCCCGTGTAATGGCGATAGCAGATGTGTTCGAAGCGTTAACGTCTAGTGACAGACCATATAAAAAAGCCAAAACACTGTGCGAATCGATAGAGATCATGACCGACATGGCAACCAGCGGCCATATTGATCCTAAGCTGTACCTTATCTTCCTCGAACAACAAATTGACCAGCGATACGCTGAGAGGTTCTTAGCACCAAGTCAATGTGGTGCAATCGATCGTGAAGCGCATATACGAACCGTTAAAACCTTCCTAAAATCTCATTTCTGACCAGCCCCTTAATAAACGATTAAATTAGAGTAAATACGTAATTTTTATTGCAAAATGCAAAATTTCGTCCTGCCTATAATTTTCAACAAGTTAGGGTAACAATAAGTCAATATTTAATCGATTGCCCTCTCAAAGGTTGATGTATGTCAAAGAGTCATAGACAATACGCTGCCATCTGAACATTCAGCACCGTTTTTTGGCGTCAGCGTGAGCTGGCAGATTAAACAAGTGGCACGCTTTATATGGCTTTTGCCTATCAGTTTAATAGGCAGGACCGATTTTATAATTTGAGGTGTCGTTGATAGTGTTGGCTTACTTTAATGCCAGCCGACTAGGCACATGCTAACTACCTCGTTTCTAAGGGAAAGATGATGGTAATACCAGAAAACAGCAGCATCGTTATTTTTGGTGCTTCGGGCGACTTAACCTATCGTAAGTTGATCCCTGCTTTATATCACCTTTACTCAAACAAACAGCTGCCTGAGAACTTCGCTATCCTCGGCGTAAGTCGTACCGAGTACAGCGATGAGTCTTACCGTGAAAAGCTAAAACGCTCTCTTCAGGAAATGGAGAAGACTGAGCCGGCAACATTAGATGCTTTTATCAATCATCTGCATTACCAAGCGATCAACACCTCTGAGACTTCAGATTACGCCAAACTGTCATCGCGTCTTGACCAACTTGCAGACCAGTATCAGTTTGAACAGCGCAATACTCTGTTTTACTTAGCGACACCACCTAGCCTATACAGCATTATTCCAGCAAGCCTTGCAGCGCACGGTCTGAATAATGAAGATGATGGCTGGAAACGCCTGATCATCGAGAAGCCGTTCGGTTACGATCTTGCTTCCGCTCAGAAACTCGATAAAGAGATTCACGAGCATTTCCAAGAGCACCAAATCTATCGTATCGACCACTATCTGGGTAAAGAGACAGTGCAAAACCTTTTGGTATTCCGCTTCTCTAACGCGATGTTTGAACCGCTATGGAACCGCAACTTCATCGACTACGTCGAAATCACAGGCGCAGAGTTCCTCGGTGTTGAAGAGCGTGGTGGCTATTACGATGGCTCTGGCGCTGTACGTGATATGTTCCAAAACCACCTATTGCAAGTATTGGCGATGGTAGGTATGGAGCCACCAGCGCAGATCAACGCTGACTCGATGCGTGATGAAGTAGTAAAAGTCCTTCAGTGCCTAAAACCACTTGAAGAAGATGACCTGCGTAACAACCTCGTTCTTGGTCAGTACACTGAATCAGATGTACGCGGTGAGTTCTTACCAGGCTACCGTAATGAACCTGGAGTTGCCGAAGATTCGCGTACCGAGACTTATGTAGGCCTGAAAGCATACATCAACAACTGGCGCTGGAACGGTGTTCCTTTCTACGTGCGTACAGGTAAACGTCTGCCTACACGTGTTACTGAAGTGGTTATCCATTTCAAACAGACACCTCACCCGGTATTTGGTCAGAATGCACCTGAAAACAAGTTAATCATCCGCATCCAGCCAGACGAAGGCATTCAGATGAGCTTCGGTCTCAAAGAGCCGGGAGCAGGTTTCCATGCCAAAGAAGTGAAGATGAACTTCCATTATGCTTCTCTTCAGGAAACGCAAATGCTTACAGCATACGAGCGTCTGCTACTCGATTCGCTAAACGGTGATGCAACCCTGTTTGCTCGTAGCGACGCGGTAGAAGCGTGCTGGAAATACGTTCAGCCGATTCTAGACTTCAAACAAGACCCACAAGCACTATTTGGATACGCTTGTGGTACATGGGGACCAAAAGAGTCTGATGACTTGTTACAGCGTGATAACCGCGCATGGCGATTCCCTTGTAAGAACCTAACTGACACGGATTACTGTGAACTATGATCAATCACAAGATTTTTCAAACAGCTGAGCAAGTAGTAGCCAGCTTAGCTGACGACATGAAAGCGTTTAGCGAACTTGGCCGTCCTGTTCATATTTCGCTTTCTGGCGGTAGTACGCCAAAAATGCTGTTCAAACTACTCGCGACAGAAGCTTACGCGACTTCAATTCAGTGGAACAACCTTCACTTCTGGTGGGGTGATGAACGCTGTGTTGCCCCTGATGATGCTGAAAGCAACTACGGTGAAGCAAACGCGCTACTGTTTAGCCAGGTGAACCTACCTGCTGAGAACATCCACCGTATCCGTGGTGAAGATGAGCCAGCAACAGAAGCACAACGCTTTGCTCAAGAAATGGCGGCAGTGATCCCATGTGAAAACGGTACGCCTGTTTTTGACTGGATTCTGCTAGGTGTCGGTGCTGATGGCCACACGGCATCCCTGTTCCCAAATCAGACAGACTATCAGGATCAAAATCTGGCAGTACTGGCTTCTCACCCAGAGTCAGGACAGATTCGCGTTTCTAAAACAGCTAAAGTGTTAGAAGCAGCAAAACGTATCAGCTACCTGGTGCTTGGCGCAGGCAAAGTAGAGATCGTAAACGAAATTCATACAACTCCGGCAAGTGAGCTGCCTTATCCAGCAGCCAAGATCCAGTCTAAAGCGGGTCAGACGGAGTGGTACTTAGATTCAGACGCAGCAGCAAAAATCGCGTAATGCGAATGCGCAAATAGAAAATTGGAGAGATAAAATGAAAGGTGATATCGGTGTAATTGGCCTGGCAGTAATGGGTCAAAACCTTATCCTAAACATGAACGACCACGGTTTTAAAGTGGTAGCTCACAACCGTACTGCTGCGAAAGTAGACGAATTCCTTGAAGGACCAGCAAAAGGCACAAACATCATCGGTGCTTACTCTCTGGAAGAGCTAGTTGAGAAACTAGAAGCACCTCGTAAAGTGATGCTAATGGTTCGTGCTGGTGAAGTTGTAGACAAGTTCATCGAAGCACTAACGCCACTTCTGGACAAAGGTGACATCATCATCGATGGTGGTAACACTAACTATCCTGACACTAACCGTCGCGTTGCTGCACTACGTGAAAAAGGTATTCACTTTATCGGTACTGGCGTATCTGGTGGTGAAGAAGGTGCGCGTTTTGGTCCTTCTATCATGCCAGGCGGCTCTGCGGAAGCTTGGGAAGCAGTTAAGCCTATCTTCCAAGGTATCTCAGCGAAGACTGACGCTGGCGAGCCTTGTTGTGACTGGGTTGGTAACGATGGTGCAGGTCACTTCGTTAAGATGGTTCACAACGGTATCGAATACGGCGACATGCAGCTGATCACTGAAGCTTACCAGTTCATGAAAGATGGTCTTGGTATGTCTGCAGACGAGATGCAAGCAGTATTCGCTGACTGGAACAAAACTGAGCTAGACAGCTACCTGGTAGAAATCACAGCTGACATTCTTGGCTACAAAGATGAAGATGGTGAACCTCTAGTAGAGAAGATTCTGGACACCGCTGGTCAAAAAGGTACGGGTAAATGGACTGGTATCAACGCACTAGATCTGGGTATTCCACTGACGCTAATCTCTGAGTCGGTATTCTCTCGTTGTCTGTCTGCACTTAAAGATCAACGCGTTGAAGCTGAGTCTCTATTCGGCAAAACAATCACACCAGTTGAAGGCGATAAGCAGGAGTGGGTTGATGCACTTCGTCAGGCTCTACTTGCATCAAAGATCATCTCTTACGCTCAAGGCTTTATGCTAATGCGCGAAGCTTCTAACGAAAATGGCTGGGATCTAAACTACGGCAACGTTGCGCTAATGTGGCGTGGTGGCTGTATCATCCGTTCAGCGTTTCTAGGCAACATTCGTGATGCATACGAAGCGAACCCAGATATCGCGTTCCTTGGTTCAGACGACTACTTCAAAGGCATCCTACAAAACAGCCTGGCAGCATGGCGTAAAGTAGCGGCTAAATCGCTTGAAGCTGGTATTCCAATGCCTTGTACTATCTCGGCGCTTTCGTTCCTGGATGGCTACACAACAGCTCGCCTGCCAGCGAATCTACTTCAGGCTCAACGTGACTACTTCGGTGCTCACACTTATGAGCGTACTGACCGTCCACGTGGTGAATTCTTCCACACTAACTGGACTGGTACAGGCGGTGACACTGCGTCTACGACTTACGACGTATAATTCGTTAGCCGTTTGATAAAAAGCCGATTTGCTGAGCAAATCGGCTTTTTTGTTTGGCAATGGTGTATGGTCGCTACAAGCTCAAAATTGCCGATAAGGCATTAACAATATTTACTTTTTGTATATTCCACGAATAAACTCTATTTCCTCTTCGGACAATAGTTCACCCGACTTTTCCTTCTCATTCAGTAACTTGTCAACTTCATGCCTAATGTTTTTTAACTGCTGATTGTCGAGCCTTTCAAGCTCTGACTTTATTTTACTTAGTTCGATCCCACTCATACTGCCGCCAGGAACTCATCCACAACACTGGCCGTTATATCATAGGTTTTATATAGCGAAGATGTTTTTAGAAATGCCCTACAGCCTATTCGTATTTATCCCTATCGCCCTACCTCTCAAGCGACAGATGCTGAAAGAGTGTCAACAAGTAACAGCGTTTGCCCATCATAGAAACTGATACTTTTGATCCGTCGTCGTGTGAGTAATTTGGCAATACATAAATCTAACTGCGACTGAGTAAACGAACAATAGATGTGCCGTCCGATAGATAGTTCCGTTTTTAGAAAGTCTTCCAGCGACTGGACATTGGATGCGATGAACAGCTCTCTCTCATCGAGCAAAGGGGCTTGTTCTATAGCGACTGAAGTGTAGTGCGTGAGCATATTTTACTTTTCCTGATAGCCAAGTGACAGTTGGCTGGGTTTAATAAAACGTGTATCACCTCCGTGTACATAGATCCTAAGGATATTGTAATAGATGCATACAATCAGTTGAGGAAAGGCGTCGTTTCCAAGATGGAAAATGTGAATCTTGGCGATTAAAATTTACGCACTCGTTTGCGTATGGGTTTATTGTCAGCACAGGGTAAAAAGATGAGAGTGGCTATTTATCAGCCTACGATCTCATCCTATAGTTAAGGCGTATAAGGAGGATGTTAACTGAGTTAGCATCCTTTATTTTTTGATACCTAAACAAGGAGCCGCAGATGAATGCCGCGGCGATCGGTGACTAATCTAACCTGGATGGTTGAACAACATTAATTGAGGTCCTTAACATGACTATTAACAAGTACTTTGTATTCGTTCCACAGGTAGGGGAACAAAGCAGCTCAAAGGAAATAAAGTAACAAGTAAGGAAGCTCAACGTCAGGCTCTGGTTAAACAGGCTCAGCAACAAGGTGGCTTGTAGTAGGTAAACCGCAATCAAGAGGAGCTGATAGGCTCCTCTTGTTTTTAAGAGCGAGTCACATAGCTCAGCAGCTCGACCACTTGTTCTGGAGTTTCAGCCCATGCCATTGCAGCGCCGTCCACCTCTTTAAGTGGATGAATCAGCTCCTTGCTGTGTAACGTGATATATGGCTTATCAAGTGCACTCAATAAGCCAGCATCAAACGCCGCATTCCATTGTCGATACTTATCACCAAACCTGACTACGCCGATATCACACTGCTTGATGAGAGTATTGGTACGAATCGCGTTCACTTTGGAAGATTGATGGTCGCGCCAGAAGTCACTGCTGTTTTCACGCAATAAGTCGCCAGCTGCGTCACTCGAATCGTGATCTGTATTAGCAGAATAGAACTCGATTTCGAGCCCTCGATTGCGACACCCCTCCTCGATCTGTTCACGCCAATTAGTGTGTATTTCACCACTTAAATATACTTTCCATTTCATGCTGTTACTCCTTCAGTATTTGTTACGGCACTTGTCTCTATTACATCAGCTCGTATTACCGACTGTTCTATTACGATCCCAGCTAGCTTTTCTCTACTGGCTAGATAGTGTTGCGTCTGTTTATGAGCTGCCAGCGCCTGTTGATTCTTGTAGATCTCATACAGGTGGAATGTCTGCGGCTGGTTTAGATCGGCAATAACATCAAATTGTATACAACCATCTTCATTTTCATAAGATGCTCTGGCATTCTCACACATGATTTCAAGATATTCCTTCTCTCGTCCCACAACAACTTTGTTGGTAACAATAATACAGTACATATCATTCCTTTTGTTTATCTCATTGCATAACAGCTATCAAATCACTTAACATTGTATACAATAACAACTTAAATCAAATACAACAATGGAGTAATGTATATGAGTAGACCACAAGGATTCACTGGGATGAGACATATCGCTCTGGTGGTGCAAAAATTTGAGGAGTGTGAGCGCTTCTATACCGAGATTATTGGAATGAAGGTACTACGCAGAGCCAGTAACAACCTGGTATATCTGACCAATGGCTGCGATAACCTTTCATTGGGACGAGCAAGTTCGCAAAGAGTTACGTCACCAACCAGCGTTGACCACTTCGGTTTTATCGTATCGAATAAAGACGCTTTACAGCAATGGTATGAGTTTATGTTAGATAATGGGGTTAAAGTACTAGACACACCACATGACCACAGTGACGGAGCAAGAAGCTTTCACTGCTTAGACCCTGAAGGTCATGTTATTCAGCCACTTTACCATCCTGCGATTTCACACCAGTCCTTTAGCGATAGCAGCCAGGTCACATCGTCACAATTGGGCTAGCAGTAAACGCAATACGCGAGAGTGCCCTCAGGCACTCTTATGCTTATCTTTATTGTTACGTTTGTCGTTGATATAAAGTGCGCCACTGGCAACAAGGGCAATCACTGAAACGGTAAAAAGTGCCGGCATGTTCAATATCCATGCGAAGGTTGCAGCGAGGAACGCGACGAAGGTAATCATGCGGCTGCCTGACATTACTCGACCAAGTTTTCTGCTCATAACGCCTCCTATTACAAACGAAGAATCATGGCCAAAAAGACGAACAACCGGCCATGTTTTGACCAATTCATTATGCCGTACTGAAAACTAAATTAACCTAAATTGAACTCAAAATAGCTAGTGGTGTGATGCATCGCAATCATTTGCTTAGCGGCTACCAATAGACATCAATGAAGAAATAGATCGTCATTGCGATACTCGAAAGTGCAACGAAACCTTTAACATACGCTTGGTCGACTTTGCGTGACACTCTGGCCGCGACATACCCGCCAGATAGGGTACCTAGCATCACAGCCCCCCCCCTCGGCCAGTCAATCGCCCCATCGATGACAAACACCACGATGGCAATAATCGATACGCAGGAAGAGATCAACAGCTTCAAACCGTTCATCTGGTTGATATCACTATGCCCCGCCAGAACTAAGTAGCTCAATACAATCACCCCCAGACCAGCATTGAAGAAGCCACCATAAGCAGAAACCATTATCAGCAATAGAGTAACACTCACGACGGCCCAAAGAGGATTCAAAGCAGCAGATTTAGCCGCTTTACCAAACCATAAGCTGATATTATTGCCAAAGACAAACAGTAAGGTAGCAAACAGAAGTAGCCAGGGAATAGCGACCAGAAACTGCTGTTCAGATACGCTAAGAAGCAAATAGGCACCGATTGCCCCACCAAGTAAACTAAAGAAGATCATTGACTTGAGCGAGCCTGCTAAATGGGCAATATCCTGACGAAATCCGTAAGTGCCACTGATATAACCTGCGCACGCTGCGAAGGTGTTGGTTGCATTAGCGATCACGGGAGGGACACCGACAAACATAAGCGCAGGGAAAGTGATAAAGCTACCACCTCCAGCGATACTGTTAAGTATGCCTCCCAGAACACCTGCACCAAAGAGTAGAATCCATTCCATTTTGGTTACGAGTTTATGCTAGGGGTTACCCACTCTAACCTGCTCTTTACATTGAACAAATAGTGAATTGCCAATTTTGTGCTCAAACTACTGAATATCTAGCGCGACCACTTTCCAATCCAGTAACTCTTCTCGGTAGTGCTCGGTCTGCTTATTGGTCATAGAATTAATGACTTTAACCAGATACTGATTGGCAACCTGCTTGTTGTGATCAATTTTCTGTTCCAGTTCCGGAGCATAAAAGCTATTAGGATTGAACATCAAATTATTAAATTCAGGTTGAAACTTGTTTATATCCAGACGGTTGGTGAGCAAGGCATTCATCTCGATTCGCATCTTAGTCTGATGATCAATCCAGTCGTGAGACGTGACATACAACTCCCCAACCCAGTCATCAAGTAACGTCTGTTGTTGATTGGTTAGGCTGCCAATCCATGTTTCGAGATTTTCTTCGATCCGTTCGCGGTAACGCTGTTTTACTTGTGGCTCTGATAGTGGCTGATATTTCTTTTTGTATTTGGTGTGACGAACACGAATACTGTTCATCAGTTGCTCTACCTGATCGTCGGACAGTTCGCGAGCTATAGAATATAGCTCGGGAGCGACCCGACTCACCAGACGTTGTGAATGTTGTTGAAATTTAAGTTGCTGGCTCTCAAGTTGTTGTAAAGTGAATGTGCCCGGCTCAATCGCCATCAGTTCATCGAGGTGTTCGACGTAATTTGGGATCTCTTCCTGACGATGCCACTCGCTTAATACAGCGATTTTCTGGCTAACCAATTCTTCCTGTTCATCATTGAGCTCAACATAATCATCCAGATATTCCAGCAGCAACCAGTCCATATTGTTGTAAACAAACTTGGAGCTACAACCGGCAAGTGCCAGACAAACAGCGAATAGTATTGCTAGTTTTTTCATTGTTTCTTCCTACACAACGCACTGCTAGTTCCATTGTTATTACCATAGACACAATCAGCCTATGTGTCTTCAGCAAACTTTATTGCAACTTAGATACCAACCCTAAAAAGAATGGCAGTAACTCCTGTAAAACAAGCAAGTTAATAAGATTAACCTCGTTCACTCGCCGTCGCGTCTGATGACAGATTCACCTCAGGCGGCAAAGTGCCGCCCATCACCTAACAATGACATTCGCGGTGGCTAATCGATGATTTCATCACACTGTTATCTTACGGTTATCAACGTAAAGGTAACCTTTACGAAAACTAGGAATAATCTTACATTGCCTGACAGACGCTTTACGGTCTGAGGCGTAATCTAATTACTGAAGGTTACCCATCAGGAGAAAGACATATGAAAAAAGTAATTCTTTTAGCTTCGCTGGTAATGAGTGCATCAGTCTTCGCTAGTACTAACACAATGACGTCACACACTAGCGTTTATACCGATGCTTACGCAAGCAAACAACAAGCTTATGATGCGGCTTTTAACCTCATGGATGAGATGAAGGCAATGAATAGTGCCGAACTAAAAACGGCTCTACCTATACATGAAAATAACGTCATCACACCAAGTGTCAAAATAGAAGACATGTCGGTATCTATCGATGAATTCGCTCGTAGCCCAGGGAACATTGAGTACAAAGCTGTCCTCGATGTCGGCTACCAGTATAAATTCCGCGAAAGCGGCAATAGTTAATCCAGTACCACCCCCTGCCTTGCCGCTTTAGTCTACTAAAGCGGCCTTTTTTATTGCAGTTTCTTGACTTTGATTGTTTGAAGGCAGCTATACTCGCTGCATATCAGGTTCGTTAACACACTCTTCTCTGATTAACTTTATCTATGTGTCTCTAACCTAAGGGTATAACAATGAACAAAGTTATTTTTTACCTCTCTTATTGCTGTAGCCACCCTGGCTGGCTGTAGCCAAAATACCAACTCAGAACAGTCAAGTCGCCCTGTTAGTGCAATGTGTCAATCTAAGCCAATGCCGGGAGGATGGTCTGTCTCTGAGATAACACCAGATTCGCAACGTGCAATCGACACCGTGATGTCGCAGATGAACACCGCTTCTCCTTTAAAACAGGTCAATGAAGTTCGCACACAAGTCGTCAACGGCGTTAACTATGCGATTGAGTTTACTCTGGAGAATGGTGAAGTTTGGCACGCTGTGGTCTACCGAAACCTGCGGAATGATTACATGATTGATCAGGTTGCTCAGCAAGGTGAACTTTGCCCATAAGCGACAAACAGGCAAAACGGAGCGAGGGTTGTTCAACAAAGGGGTTAATAAACTCTTTCGTCCTTAACGCAACAAAATGGTCGATATGTTGTAAATGCCAGATATAATAGCCCGCTCTAAAACGATCAGGTATAAACATGAAAATTTGTGGTGTAGAACTAAAAGGGAACGACGCAGTAATCTGCCTTCTTTCACATGCTGATAGCGTAGTTCACCTACCAGACTGCCGCGTAGCTAAGCTGACAATTGGCAATGCTAACGATACGCAAGAAGTTAAGAAGTTCCAGTTCTCTTTTGCGAAGTTAATTCAGGACTACCAAATCGAAAAAGTCGTTATTCGTCAGCGTCAGACTAAAGGTAAGTTTGCCGGTGGTGCGGTTGGTTTTAAACTAGAAGCAGCGATCCAGCTCATCGAAGGTATCGACGTAAAAGTAGTGTCTCCAACAGAGATCAAAGAGAGCCTGAAACGAAACCCGCTTGCCATTCAGTTTAAAGAAACTGGCCTTAAGCAATATCAGGAACAAGCTTTCACTACTGCCTACGCTTGCGCGATGATGCGTGGTTAAGCACGGTATCTAAGCAAAAAGCCCGCGGCATCTCCCGCGGGCTTTTACACTCTCATGCTATTAAATCCGAGCAGTGGCGTCAGGCGACTTTCTTAGTCTTAAAGTTGCCTAGTAGTGCATCATAAAGCTCATTATCCGAAAGCACACCGACCAACTCGTCTTCTTCAACTAGCAGAATCGGCTGGTTGCTGCGCTGCTTTAATTCAATCGCTTCGCGCATGCCAATTTCCGGGCTCGCCAGAACCACCATAGAACTATCAATATCTTCAATGGCGACGGAGTTATCGCTCCAGTTAATCAAGGTCTTGCTAGAATCCACCAAGCTCAAACCATTTGAGCTCTCTTCGACCCATAACTGCTCAGCAGAACAGATTTGCCATTTATCATCGCGTTGAGTGAGCTCTTCGCGTGCCTGCATCAGTGAACGCCCTTTCAGGACATTAAGCGGATTAGTGTGAGCAACAAAGTCCTTTACGTATTCAGTCTCTGGCGCAAGAACAATGTTCTCAGGTTTACCATGTTGAATCAGCTTTCCTGATTCCATGATCGCAATATTGTTGCCAATTTTTAATGCTTCGTCCAAATCATGGCTAACAAATAAGATGGTCTTGTTCAGTTTGTTCTGCAGTTGAATCAGCTCATCCTGCAACTGAGCGCGAATTAGCGGATCCAGTGCAGAAAAAGGCTCGTCCATCAACAAGATATCGGTATCCATTGCGAAAGCGCGAGCTAGGCCGACCCTTTGCTGCATACCACCAGACAACTCGTGAGGATATTTGCTTTCCCATTCCGCCAGACCAACCATTTCCAGTTGCTCGCGAGCTTTCTCACGGCGCTGCGCTTTTGCCATGCCTTTCATTTCCAGACCGAAAGCAACGTTATCCAGTACAGTCAGCCATGGCATCAGTGCAAACTTCTGAAACACCATAGAAACACGATGGGTGCGCAGGTGGCGTAAGGTTTCTTCATCACAATTGGCAAGATCAACGACCTGATCACCATCTTTAATCTCAAGTGAGCCTCGGCTGATCTCATTTAGACCATTGACCGCACGTAACAGGCTAGATTTTCCTGAACCAGAAAGTCCCATTAATACGCAGATTTCACCTTCCCTGACCGTCAGAGAGACATTGTCTACGCCCACTACCTGACCAGTTTCATCAATAATTTGCTGGCGTGATTTTCCTTCATCCAGCAGGTTGAGTGCCAACTGTTGCTTGTCGCCAAACACCACATCCAGATTGTTAATTGTAATAGCATCCATAATTACGCCTCTTTCTGGTTAGGAGTTTTACATAGACGGTCAAGAATGATCGCAACCAATACAATAGCAAGGCCCGCTTCGAACCCTTGCGAGAT
This sequence comes from Vibrio brasiliensis LMG 20546, assembly GCF_000189255.1. Lineage (GTDB taxonomy): Bacteria > Pseudomonadota > Gammaproteobacteria > Enterobacterales > Vibrionaceae > Vibrio > Vibrio brasiliensis. The sequence continues at coordinate 29,194 of NZ_AEVS01000090.1, forward strand.
ATTAACGGTATTCAGAGCTCGAACCACAGGTTTGCCCAGACCGTCAGCGCCGACAAGTGCGGCGATTACAACCATAGATAACGACAGCATGATACATTGAGTCACACCTGCCATAATACTTGGCATAGCGGCGGGTAACTCGACTTTAAACAATAGCTTCATCCGGCTGGCACCAAACGCTTTACCGGCCTCTATAAGCTCTTCAGGAACTTTGGTCATCCCCAAATATGTCAGACGAATCGGCGCCGCAATGGCGAAGATAATCGTCGAGATCAGTCCAGGAACAATACCCAGTCCAAACAGAACCAGAGTCGGGATCAGGTAAACGAAAGTAGGTACGGTTTGCATCAAATCCAGAATGGGCCGCAACAAGGTGTAAAGCCATGGGCGATGAGATGCCATAATTCCAATCGGAACGCCAATTAATACGGAAATCGTTGTCGCTGCAAAGACAAGAACAAAGGTTTCCAGCATTTCCTGCCAATAACCGAGGTTTAAGATTGTTAGCAATGCGCCAACGATAAACAGCATCAAAGGGATGCTTCTATGCAGATACCAGGCAATCGCAGCTGTCATCAGAATTGGCAGGGCTGGCGGCATCCATTTAAATATATCGACAACAAAAAGAATGACGGTTTCCAGAAAAATTGAAATGGCATCAAAGAAACCAGCAGCATTGAGAGTCAGCCAGTCAACGCCCGTTTCCATCCATTCACCCACAGGGATTTTGTTGTTTGTAATAAAATTCACTTTAAAACCTTACTTTAAGGTGAGACGACAGTGCCGCCCCACCTAATCACATTACGCGTTTGACTTGATGTAGCTGTTTACCGCTGCTGCTGCATCGTCGCCACTCAGTGTTTTCACACCTTTCAGCCATGCTTCAACTTGCTGCGGATTCTCTTTTAGCCACTGCTGCGCCGCTTTTGATGGTTTAACGTTCTGGTTAAGAATCGCTTCCATTAGTTGGTTTTCCATCTCCAGACTGAACTCAAGGTTCTTAAGCATTTGACCTACGTTTTTACACTCAGACAGGTAGTTAGCACGCACGTTAGTGTAAACATTTGCACCACCATAGTTCGGACCAAAGAAGTCGTCACCACCAGCCAGATAAGCCATTTCTACATTGCTGTTCATTGGGTGCGGAGCCCAACCAAGATAAACGATCCACTGGTTACGACGTACTGCGCGTGTTACCTGTGAAACCATGCCCGCTTCGCTGGACTCAACCAGACTGAAATCTTTAAGACCAAATGCATCGCTATCGATCATTGACTGAATCAGACGGTTACCATCGTTACCCGGTTCGATACCGTAGATACGGTCTTTGAATTTGTCGCTATGCTTGACAAGATCGGCAAAGCTTTTTACGCCAGCGTCGTAAACATATTTTGGTACAGCAAGGGTGTACTTAGCGCCTTCAAGGTTTGCACGAACGGTTTCAACACTGCCCGCTTCACGGTATTTAGCGATATCTCCCTCCATAGTTGGCATCCAGTTGCCAAGGAAGATATCGATATCGCCGTTCGCCATTGAAGAGTATGTCACTGGCACAGATAGCAGGTCAGTTTTAGTTTTGTATCCCATACCTTTTAGCAGTTCAGATGTTACTGCGGTTGTTGCAGTGATATCGGTCCAGCCGACATCAGCAAAACGTACAGTTTCACACTGGTTTGCGTATGCGTTTACCGCAAAGCTACTGATTGCCAGAGTAGTAAGAGTTTTTGTCATCATAGACATATTGGATTCCTTGTAATGAGTACTGACTATTTATTGAGCTGATTCCACAGCTCTTTTCGGTGTATTAATACGTTGCTGGTGCTGCCAGTCAGGTGCTAACCAAACAGGCTTCTGTTCTGGTTTAAGCAATGGCTTACCTAAGATCATGTCCGCAGCTCGCTCTGCCACCATGATGGTTGGCGCATTGAGGTTGCCATTAGGAATGGTTGGGAAAACAGATGAATCGACCACGCGTAATGACTCAATTCCGCGTACACGACACTGATCGTCAAGTACCGCCATAGGGTCATCGTCTGCACCCATTTTGCAGCTACACGAAGGGTGATATGCACTTTCTACATTGCTCTTAACCCACTCATCAATCGCTTCATCACTGGTGATCGCGAGGCCCGGCTGAATCTCATCACCACGGAATGAGTCCATAGCGGGTTGTTGGAGAATTTCACGAGTGAGGCGAATACAATCACGCCAGTCCTGACGATCCTGTTCTGTTGAGATATAGTTGAATTCAATTTTTGGCGCTTCGCTCGGATTAGCCGAAGTGATTTCGACGCTACCACGGCTTTCGGGCTTGTTTGGCCCGACATGAACCTGGAAGCCATGGCCATCAAATGCAGCGCGACCGTCATAACGCATAGCTGCTGGCAGAAAGTGATATTGAATATTTGGCCACTTCAGCCCTTTACGAGATCGGATAAACGCACATGACTCGAAGTGGTTAGTTGCACCCAATCCTTTGCGAGTGAGAATCCACTCAGTACCAATCTTGGCTTTACTCACTAAGCCAAGCTTGCTGTTAAGCGTGATAGGTTGATTACAGTGATACTGGAAGTACACTTCCAAGTGATCTTGAAGGTTCTGACCTACACCCGGTAGATCGTGCTCGACCGATACTCCCGCCTTTTTCAGTACCGCCTCTGGGCCAATGCCCGACAGTTGCAGTAGATGTGGGGAACCGATCGAACCTGCGCTTGAGATTACCTCTTTTTCAGCAAAACACTGTGTCACTTTGCCCGATTTTTGGTACTCAACGCCTAGCGCTTTTTGCCCTTCAAGCAGTACTTTTCGCACCACAACGCCTTTAATCAGAGTCAGGTTTGAACGTTTCAGAGCTCTTCTCAGGTAAGCATTTGACGTTGAGGCGCGCACACCTTTATCAACCGTCATGTGCATCGGACCAAAGCCCTCTTGCTGATAGCCGTTATAGTCGGAAGTTTCCGGATAGCCCGCATCCTTACCAGCATCAATAAACGCTTGGTAGAGAGGGTTCATCGCCATGTCATTACCCGCGCATGTGCCTAACGGACCTTCACCGCCTCGATAATCGTCGCTACCACCGATCCAAGTTTCTGCCTTTTTGAAATAAGGCAGACACCCTTGATAGTTCCAGCCCTGAGCACCATTCTGTTCCCACTCATCAAAGTCACAAGCGTGGCCGCGAACATAAACCATACCGTTAATCGAAGAGCTACCACCCAGAACTTTACCGCGTGGACAGTGGAGCTTACGTCCGTCGAGGCCACTTTCTTGTTCGGTTTCGAACTGCCATGCGTAACGTTCGCTGTTCATCGGGTATGAGAGTGCCGTCGGCATCTGGATAAAGATGCTCTTGTCTGTACCACCGGCTTCGAGCAGCAGCACCTTATGCTGCCCGCTTTCGCTTAGTCGGTCTGCCAGTACACAGCCAGCCGACCCTGCGCCAACGATGATATAATCGTAGCTTTGTTGCATTGAGATTCTCCGTAATATCAGCGTTTATGCGTAAGGGCTTTCGTAACCGCCAAGTTCAATCAGCACACTCTTGGTCTGGGTGTAATGACGTAACGTTTCCGGTCCGTTTTCACGACCTATGCCTGAATGCTTGTAGCCACCGACCGGCATTTCTGCAGGAGAATCACCCCAGGTATTAACCCAACAGATACCTGCCTGAAGCTGATGAATAACGCGATGGGCACGAGAAAGATCTTGAGTAAAGATACCTGCCGCTAAGCCATAATCAGTATCGTTTGCCCGTGTGATAACCTGCTCTTCGTCACTGAACTTGAGCACCGACATTACCGGACCGAAAATTTCGCTCTGAACATAGCTCATATCATCTTCACAATCGATAAAGACAGTCGGAGCAACAAAGTTACCCTTTTCAAGACCGTTATCCGTTACCTGATAACCGCCTGTCAGCAATGTCGCTTTACTTTGTTTCGCCGATTCGATCGCTTCAAGAACCTTTGCAAGGTGCTGCTTGGAAATCAGAGCACCAATTTGGGTGTCCATGTCCATAGGATCACCAACTATCAGCTTTTCGGTACGCTGTTTTAACTGAGTGACAAAAGCGTCGTGAATAGATTCATGGACGAAGACGCGCGTACCATGGGTACACACCTCACCTTGGGTGTAAAAGTTAGCAACCATCGCCGCAGAAACGGCATCATCTAACTTAGCATCATCGAAAATGATCATTGGCGACTTGCCACCCAACTCCATCGTCACTTGCTTAAGAGTTTTGGCGCTGTCAGCCATAACCAGTTTCCCGGTACCTGATTCACCAGTGAATGACACTTTGGCTATCTCTGGGTGAGCAGTCAGCATTTGACCGACACGGTGGTCGCCTTGAAGTACATTGAAAACACCATCTGGAAGACCTGCTTCAGTAAAGATCTCTGCCAGCTTCAGCGCGCTAAGCGGCGTCTCTTCCGAAGGTTTAAAGATCATTACATTGCCCGCCGCAAGTGCCGGTGCAGATTTCCACATCGCGATTTGAATTGGGTAGTTCCACGCCCCGATGCCAGCGCAGATACCGAGTGGTTCACGACGAGTATAGAAAAACTGAGTCTCACTCAAAGGCTGCTGTTCACCCTGCAGAGCAGGCGCCAAACCAGCAAAATACTCAATCACATCTGCACCCGTTTCGATATCAACGGCAATCGCCTCCTGAAGAGGCTTGCCTGTATCAGCGACTTCCAACGCAGCGAGTTCATCATTGCGCTGACGTAAAATCGCTACGGCTTTTAGCAGAATACGGCTACGTTCTGTTGCCGTCATCGCCGACCAGACCTTGAAACCCTGCTTAGCAGATTCAATTGCACGAGCTAAATCCTGCTCGCTAGCCTGTCCCACTTCAGCAAGAGGTTCACCGTTAGCCGGGTTGTAAGTAACAAAACTTTGGTTCGATGTCGCTTTGCAAGCTTGACCATCGATAAATAATGATTTCATTTCCATGTAAAGATCTGACTTCTATAACTATTTTTGTGAGTAGAATGTGAGCTGCTTATCGAGATAATCGTTGATGATTAGCCGCGCTTTGTGCGCATCTATGCCTTGTGGGTTGAGCGTTCCACGTAGCCAGATTCCATCTATGAGTGCTGCAATAGCATGAGCAATTAACTCAGCCTGCTCTTTATCGAATAATGCTTTGAGTTCAATTTTCAGGTGGGAAAGCAAACGCTTTTCATTGACCTTTTGTAATCGGTGCAACTCAGGATCGTGAACAGAGTATGACCAGAAAGCCAGCCAGGTCTTTGCTACTTTGTTTTCCGCCTGATAACCAACAAAGTTGCCATCAATAATTGCGTTGATTCTTTGCTGATGCGCATCTTTAGGAATCGTACTCAGGCGTTCAGTTACCGTACGTGACAACTGACGAAGTATTTCCCTCATCGTCTCTTCAAGAAGACCATGCTTGCCGCCAAAGTAATGGTTGATGATACCTGTAGACACGCCAGCTTCTTTGCTGATCAAAGCAATACTGGCTGAGTGTAAACCCACCCTGTCTATCACTCTCATCGTCGCTTGCACGAGTTGTGGCTTGCGTATGCTTGGCATCCCTACCTTGGGCATAAATGGCACCTTTTATTTTTTATTGAACGTTCAGTTAAATATAAAATGCCTCAAAATTACTTAGAACTCAAATCAATTTTATAAAAACAGAGCGTTTCAGGATAATATCCTGCAGCAAAACCATGCGACATCTAAGCGTTTATCACTTGTTACAATTAAATTACAAATGGCGCCAGCAACCTAAGAACAGCAATCAAATAAGATTCAAGATATTGATTTAAATAAAATTACAGAAAAAATCGAGAACACAAGAATTACAAGTCGACAACAAAAAAAGCGCCCTCACTTTGCCAACCAAAAGGAATTGTTTATTGATTTAAAAATTCGAGTACTAATAATTTAATTTATTAGATATTGGTTGTTTTTCACCCAACCAAAACACAGCGACTTGATGGGATGTGGATCGGCGGCCAAAGCCGTGCATAAAAAATGCGCCCTAATGGCGCCTTTCAAAAGAATGATGTTGCAAGAACTGGAGTATTTAGAACTAAGGCTGCTTATCAAAGCATGGGACACCTGTAGGAACTTGATACCAGTCTTGCTTTTCACTAACCCATACATGGGCAGTAGGTTCGAAAATTGTGTCGTCACCAGAATGGTTTGATTTAAGTTTTAATTTAATGGTCGACATATCGTCCGGATTAAAATGATAGATTCTGTTACCACATTCCGGACAGAATTTAGCGAAGTTCTTGTTGCCACTTTCAGCCATTCTCTGCCACTCTTTAAGCTCGCCTTTAAACTCAATGTCTTTGGAGGCGACTACCGCAGTAACGCTAAAAGGTGCCGTAGAGAGCTTCTGACACTCTCTGCAATGGCAAGCCATTACCACCTTAGGTGGCTGATGTAACTTGTATTCCACCTGCCCACACTGACAAGATCCTTCGACTAAATAACTCATATCCTATGCCTCACTAGTTGTCTGTCTATTCATCACAGTAACGATTTTATAGACGAAATACCAGCGAGTTCACTGTCCGATTATGAGAATAATTAACAGTGTAAATCTAAGTAATTCATTGGATTTCAAGCAAATAAAAAGGGGACGAAAATCGTCCCCTTCTCTAGCACTTAGTTGCTTGTCTATCGACGTTCAGTACGCATGCCCATTAGCAAGCTTACACACATCAATAGCAATACGATGGTGAATGGTAGTGCCGTCGAGATAGCACCCGCCTGCAATGCCTGTACCGCTTCAGAACCACCAATCCACAATAGCGCGACTGCGATAGCACCTTCCATAAAGGCCCAGAAAACACGCTGGATTACAGGAGCGTCCACTTTACCACCAGCGGTAATGCTGTCGATAACCAGTGAGCCAGAATCTGATGAAGTGATAAAGAATACCAATACCAGAATGATAGCAATCACTGACAGGATCGAACCATAAGGAAGCACATCAAACATTTGGAACATGGCTAGCGATACATCAGTAAGACCTTCACTACCCAGTTCGCCAACGTTATTGATCACTTGATCAATCGCCATGCCACCAAAGGTCGACATCCAAAGTAGCGTTACTGCTGTTGGTACCAACAAGACTGCGGTAATGAACTCACGTACGGTACGACCTTTAGAAACGCGAGCGATGAACATACCTACAAATGGTGACCAAGAGATCCACCAAGCCCAGTAGAATACAGTCCAGCCCTGGAACCAAGCTTCATCTTCACGGCCGTGAGGGTTACTTAGAGGAATTAAGTTCTCCAGGTAAGCCATTAACGTGGTACCAATGTTGCCGACGACGATAGCATAGCCAATTAATGCAACCAGAATCAGCAGTAAGAATGCAACGATCATGTTGATGTTACTGATGACCTTTACACCACCATCAATACCACGGATAACAGATACCACGGCAAGCAATGTTACAGCGGTAATCACAACGATCTGCAAACCTAAGCCAGACTCGATGCCAAATACATGGTGAATACCACTCGCAGCTTGCTGCGCACCCAGACCTAATGAAGTCGCCAGACCGAACAGAGTAGCCAGTACCGCTAAAATATCAACGATGTGACCAGCCCAACCCCAGGCGCGATCGCCAAGCAGTGGGTAGAAAATAGAGCGAATCGAAAGTGGTAAGCCTTTGTTGTAGGCGAAAAACGCAAGTGACAGTGCGACAACACCATAAATAGCCCATGGGTGCAGACCCCAGTGGAACATGGTCGCGCCAAGAGCAAGTTTAGCCGCTTCAGGTGAATTCGCTTCAACACCCAGCGGAGTCTCATACCATCCGGTGAAGTAAGCGACAGGTTCAGCCACACTCCAGAACATCAGGCCGATACCCATACCTGCTGCGAAAAGCATCGACAGCCATGATAAGTATGAATAGTCAGCCGTTGCGTCATTACCACCAAGACGGATCTTACCTAATGGTGACGCAATCAGCGCCAGACAGAAAATAACAAAGATGTTCCCTGACCAGATAAACAACCAGTCAAAGCTACCAATGATCTGCCACTTGATACCATCCAGTGTCGCTTTCGCTGACTCTGCATCCATAACCAATACAGCAATTAAAAATATCGCTATTAGACTCGCACTCCAGCCAAACACTGGATTGTGCACGTCAAATCCCCACTTCTGTACGTTATCCTGACCGATTGTGTAGTCGGTACTATCGATACTGTACTTATCTATGCCTTTAGTCATCGTTCCTCTCTAGCATCTTATTTCCGATGCGTAACAGCGTGTCCATTCAAGGAAATCATTAGAGTTAAAAATGATTTTCTGCTAGTTACAATCTGATACACCTCTCATTATTGTACGCTTCTTGTCGTTTTGTTCCACTAATAAGCTGTTTTTTGGACACAATTTAGGAAAATCGCCACGCGACCGATTATGTTTTGAGCAATTTAAGATACACTTAACATTTGATAATGTTCGTACACTAAATAATTACACTAATATTTATAACAGTAATTACATATTTGGCTTGTTCATTTGTGATAATAGAGGCTTTTTTTCGTCTTCTATTTCATGTATTTTTGCCTACTTTTCTTGACTAAATAACTCTCGACTTACTAAGGAACCGCATTGGAAAAGCATGAAGAAGTCCTAATCTCGATTCGTCAGATCATTCGAGCAATTGATTTACACTCTAAGAAGCTAAGTAAAGAGTCTGGATTAACGGGCCCGCAACTGATATTGATGCGTTCTATTCGAGAACTTGGGGAAGTAACAATTCGTCAGCTTTCTGACCATACGAATATGAGTCAGGCAACCGCGACAACGATTCTTGATCGTTTAGAGCGTAATGGTTTGGTCCAGCGCGTTCGTAGTAGTAAAGATAAACGTAAAGTTCATGCTTATCTTACCGATGAAGGTAAGAAACTGTTGGATAACGCCCCAACCCCTCTACAGCAAAGCTTCATTACCAAGTTTCAACGTCTGGAAGAGTGGGAGCAGTCACTACTACTTTCGTCTGTGCAGCGTATTTCATCGATGATGAACGCTGAAGATATCGATGTAGCTCCGGTTCTCGAACTCGGCAGTATTACTAAGCCGGAATAATCAGTTACTGGTTTGCTTTCCCCCCACTTTACGCTTACGTTTAAAGGTAAACATCTAAAAATGTTGTTCCGGTTTGTAAGGTGTGATGGCTATGAGCAAGACGTTACCAGATATAAATGACGAGGCGATACTCGACTTAGCTAAGCAGAAGCAACTCCTCAAGATTATCGCCGCCATCACTCTGATAATCTTCGTTCCACTCGGAATTAAAAATATAATTGCTGGTGAAATCATGCTAGGCATGGTTTTACTGGCTTTCGAGATATCTCTACTACTCGAAATCACAGCCATCATCTACAATCGAATAAGTCTCTTCAGTCATTACCTGCCCCTGGTACTTCTCCTCATATCTGCGGTTCTGGCTGTCCGGGTATTCGGCACTCTGGCGACCTATTGGATCTACCCGATCTTAATCAGCCTGATATTTCTTCTTCCCAAAAGAGAAGCCATTACTTCTAATTTCATTATGATTTCCGGCTCAGGCTTCGCCGCGCTGATGCATCAGGACGTCGCCGTAACATTGCGTTACGTCATCTCGCTAATAGTGACCGCTATTATTGTTCACGTGGTTGTCCAAGCTATACGTGCGTTGCAAGTTGAGCTACGTACCCTGTTAGTGAAAGACGCCCTGACAGGTGTTTATAATCGTCACGAACTCAATGATTCATTAGAGAGCGCTATTGAACACTATCCTTGCTCTAGTCTGTCTTTAATCGACGTCGATAACTTTAAATATGTGAATGACCTATTTGGTCATGATGTTGGAGACCGTGTTCTGATTTCAATTGCAGCTTGCATCCAACAAGAAATGGAGCTCGACGATAAGCTTTTCCGCCTTGGTGGCGATGAATTTCTGCTGCTTCATCATGGCAAAGATCAATTATTAGCAGAGGAGAAGAGCAGCCGTATTCTCAATAGAGTTCGTCAACTACCCAGTCCAAGTGAACAGCCGATTACCATTAGCATCGGCATTGCTGAGTGTCAGCCATCAGAACAAGCCAGAGAGTGGATTAAGCGTGCCGACCTGGCTTTGTATCAGTCCAAGAGAGCCGGACGCAACCGAATGACCCGCTACGGTGCTGACGATGCATATCAAGCAGCTCCGCTTTCGCCACAACATCAGGAAAACGCTGGTTAGTTGCTTCCTGTAAAGATAGGCAGCTCACTGCCACCTTTCACCTGTCTAATCGCTAAGTGGGTGTGGATATCTTTGACATTTTCCAGACGCTGCAGCTTACGCGTAAACGATTCGTAACCAGCGAGATCATGGCTTACCACCTCTAGCAAGTAATCATACGCTCCGGACACCACGTGGCAGCTAATCACCTCGTCCATCTCCTGAATTGCATGTTCGAAGTCATCGATACTGGCAGCCTGGTGATTGTTTAAGCTCACTTCGACAAACACCGTCATCCCGACGCCAATCCGATCTTTGTTCAAGCTGGCGCGATAATTGGCGATGATCCCCTGTTCTTCAAGCCGTTTAATTCTTCTTGCACATGGTGAAGCTGACAAGCCGACCTTATCAGCGATTTCCGCTGTTGCCTGACGAGCATCCTGTTGTAGCAGCCTTAAAATATGCTTATCTATTCTATCCATAATACCTCACGCCTGTTTCAATCAATTTGAGTTCAAATATTGATTGAAACCACTAAATTATTTTAATTTATCACTTAATATTGCCAGATTTAACCTCTATTTACATTCCATAATGATCATAATTCTAATCAAGGTAACGTATGGATATGGTTTCTGGATACCTGGCAATGATTGCCACCCTTTTGCTCTGGTCTGGCTTTTTCCTGTCATTAAGAAGCGGAGCTCATTCTGAGCTACTCACTGCTGATATTGCCTTAACCCGCTTTGTTATCCCTTGCTTGATTCTCTTGCCTCTGGTGTATAAAGCGAGACAACAAATCATTGCCGTACCCAAGCGTTACTTACTTGGTATGTTTATCGGTAGCGGTCTGCCCTATCTGCTCGTCGCCGGGACTGGGATGACGTTCGCTCCAGTGTCTGATGGTAGCGCTCTTGTTCCCGGTACCCTGCCACTATTTGTCTCCGGAATCGCAGTCGTTCTCTTTAAACAGCCCCTGAGTAGTCACCGCATCTTTGGTTTAATTCTGGTTATGATTGGTATTGGTACATTTTTGGCGCAAAGCTTTAGCCATGCTGATAGCCAGCTGTTGCAAGGCCACCTGTTATTTCTGATCGGTAGCGCTATGTGGGCGACTTTCACTATCTGCGCACGTGTTTCCAATCTGAACCCACTTGCCGCATCTGGTCTGATTGCCCTAATGTCTACGATTGCCTTGCTGCTTGTTATCCTTGGCGGAGGACTCGATAGCTATCTATATACTCACGCAGTAAGCGAATGGCCATGGGAGCAACTGAGCGGTCACTTGATGCTACAAGGTGTCGGGGCGGGTGTTATTGCCGCTTTCACGTACCTCCACGCTATATCAGTGTTGGGAGCAGAACGTACCGCTGCATTTGGTGCCGCAACCCCTGCAGTTGCAACCTTGCTGGCGATCCCCGTATTTGCTGAACAACCGACCCCACTTGGCTGGCTGGCGCTGTCCTTGATTTGTGTTGGTAGTTTGATTGCCAGTAACATCCTGATGAAGAAAGACACCTCACTGCAATACCAGCCGCCTTCATTTAAAAGCAAAGCCTGATGGTCTCTGATCGATTGAGCCGTTTGAAGTTGAGGCCGGGAATCGGTATAGTTCAGCCTTAACTTAAACAGACGCTAAATGGATTGTAACTGTGAAAACACCTTGTATCGCAGCCTGTAAGAACAATGAAGGTATTTGCAGTGGTTGCTACCGCACCATGAACGAAGTCGTCAACTGGCGCCACTTCACCGATCAAGAGCGTGATGAAATCATGGCAAAAGTGAGTAGCACAAACTCAACCCATAGCTGTCCATCCTGTAACCAACCAGCCCAGTGCGATATTAGTCAGGGTAAGTCGACATGTTGGTGTTTCGAGATTGAACAGCGGGATACTTCTCAGCTAGCCGACAACACATTATGCTTATGTCGAAAATGCCTGTCGAAGCTTCCCCTCGCATAATTTTTCACTAACCTGCAGTTATTATTTTTGGATTAGTTTTGCTAATCCAAATATCAAATTTTTATCTTGCTTTAGATCACACTTTTTCATTGCCAGATAATCTAACCCCCTTTAATATCTCGCGCCTAAAAGTCCCCTTTGTTTGTATTTGTTATTAGCTTTGCTTCTGCATTGCTAATGTTTTGCGCGTTGTATTTAGGTGTTGTAGAAATGTCTGCGTCTACTCAAGTGATTAAGTTAACTTTTCTGATTGCTATTCTGACTGCTGTTGGTCAAATGACTCAAACCATGTATGTCCCATCAATAGGTCATATGGCAAGTGAGTTCTTGGTTAGTCCATCCGCACTACAAGCGGTAATGGCCTGTTACCTAATTCCTTACGGTTTTTCGCAGTTCGTTTATGGTCCTTTATCTGATCGTTTGGGTCGTAAGCCAATCATTGTTGTTGGTCTGCTTATCTATATTGCAGGTACACTCGTCGCTCTTTTTGCGCACGATTACGATTGGTTTCTTGCCGGTAGCTTCATTCAGGGCTTAGGGATTGGCTGTGGCGGCGCTATGTCGCGAACACTTACTCGTGACCTGTTCGATGGTGCTGAACTGCATAAGGTTAATAGCCTAATCAGCATGTGCGTGATCTTTTCACCTCTGATTGCTCCGGTACTGGGCGGCTACCTGACTGAAGCATTTGGCTGGCGTTCAAGCTACATGTTCCTGGCACTATTTGGTATCGCGGTTGTGATTACGATGATGACCAGTTTCATGGAGACATTGCCTCGCGAGAAGCGTCGCTATGAAAAGGTCACCAGCAGCTACCGCTATGTTCTGTCGGACCGTCGTTTTCAGGGCTATTTAATCTGTTTGGTTGCAACCTTCTCTGGTATCGCTATCTTTGAGGCTGCAGCAGGCGTATTACTTGGTGGGGTATTGAAACTACCTGCAACGACGGTAAGTTTACTGTTCGTATTACCTATCCCTGGCTACTTGGTCGGTGCTGCGCTTTCAAGCTACATTGCATCAAGAAAGAACGAGAAACGTGCACTGAGTGTTGGACTGGTTGCCATAATGGCAGGTTCTCTGGTGGTCTTGCTACCTGGCTTACTGGGTCAGACAAGCGCTCTGACATTGATTGGCGGAGCAACCATTTATTTCTTAGGTGCTGGTATTCTTTTCCCGGCGGCAACAACGGGTGCTCTGTCACCATTGCCTTACCACGCAGGCACCGGCGGTGCTGTGTTAGGTGGTATGCAAAACTTAGGTGCAGGTTTGGCGACCCTTGGTGCTTCGATGATTCCGGCACCAGATCAAATGCCGCTTGGCGCACTGATGCTAATTATGTCGATTCTCGCTCTGCTTGGTCTGATTCGAGTTTACCGTAAACACGATCCATCCAACGAAATGCCACTCGCGATATAACGCAAAAAGGAGCTCAATGAGCTCCTTTTTTGTTTGTCAGCGACTACCATTTCTTCATCAGACGCCCCACCAGATTAGGGTGATAAGCCCAGTTATGATCGAACATGGTCATCAATTCTGGGTTGCCGTACTTGGACAAGCTAATGGCATGGAAACGATTCTTACGCGCTTTAAGTTCCGCTACCTTGTGTGCCATCTCATCCGACTGCTTTGGTGCGATAAAGTCTGAAATCACCACCATATCAGCGTTCTTATACTTATCGCCACACATAAGATCGATTGACTTCATCAGCACAGGTTCGAGATCGGTACCGCCGTGGAAACTGTATGTGAGAAAGTCACTCGCTTCACGCAGACCATCTTGTTTAGTCAACTCATAAGTAATTTGTTCTGTGGAAAAGAGAATAACGTAACAATCGCGATCTTCTGCCAATGCAATCTGCATTAATGCATACGCCATCGCCTTAGCACATTGCTCCGGAAAGCCACTCATTGAACCAGAAGCATCGACACAAACAATAAACGGCCCTTTCTCAACATCGACTTGCTTGTGATCAGGTTGCTGCGCACGAATTTTGCGTAAGGTTCTCGACTTACCCTGCATGCGATAATTCATCAGACGCTTATCTACCAGATGTTTGTAGAAGACAACTTCCAACTCAGGATAAGCAAGAAACATAGTTTCGTTCGGCAGTAACTTATTGAGGTCGTCGCTTTCATGAATACCAACAATATCATCGGTAGCTTCATCTGATTTCTCTTCGACCATTTGCAACTCTTCAGCCGGAGCTCGATTGAGTTCAGGATCATCAACCTGCCCTGCCATACGACCAAGTTGTTCAGCTATCTCTTGCAAGCCTTTATTCTTTTTAAGGAATTCCGCATGACGTTTCATTACAGAAAGATCAGACTTACTTAGCTTGGCAGACGCCATATCCCATAAACGACCTACGCTACCTTCATCCCCTTCTTCCGTCACTTTATCCATGTTCTTCATGGTTTCCATGCGTTGGTAAAGGTCTTTAAGCACTTTCTCTTTATTCGCTTCTAGCTCTGAAAGCTGTGCCTGACGTAAGGCATCAGACAGACTCTGATACCACTGATCACAGAAATAGTGAGGGAACATTGGGTTATTAAGTCCCTTGTTCTTTTCCAGAAGGCGACGCGCTTTAAGATAGAAGGCCGAGTGCCACTCTAACTTTTTAATGACTTCCGGGATCTCTTCAAAAAATCTCGCTTCATCCCAATGAATCACTTCCTGATACAGTGCCAGCTCTTGTTGAAAACGTTCCGTTTCACAAACCTTAGTGATGCGCTTTTTAACGCTACCACGCCACTTCAGCAGATGGTTTTTAACTGAACTTTTCACCCCACGCTTCTCGGCCAGCACCATGACCTGAGAACGCGCCATCAGATCATTAACCGCAGTGTCTATGATTCCTGAATCGGCAATGGCCAGTGCTAAGTTTAATCCGTCGGCTCCTAACATATCGGCTCCTTATGAGAAGAACTGGTTTAAGTTCTTAAATCGGAAAACCGTACGTTCACACTCGGCTTTGGTTGACTCCAACACCTGCTGAAGATTTTGTAAACTCGCTTCCATCGCACGCGGTAACTCTTGGTCTATAAAACCGTGCGGCAGGGCGCCATGGAAATTGGATCGCACTTTACGTAGATGATGTTCCGCGTGTTCAAGCTGAGCCATCGCTTGCTCAGACTTGGTTAACCACTCTTGATAGAGCGACTCATCAAGGCCCTTATTGGTCACAACTGAAACCAGTACCGCTCGGTTAGCAATATCTTTAATCACCAGATTATTGGCAGCATCCAGATCAAAGCGTAAGCGACACATATTGGTGTTCTGATTGACATAGCCGTACACGTCACCCTGACCGTCTTTAATCACTCGCTCTAACTCATTCTTTGGTACGTAGACCCAGCGACTGTCCCCCTTCTCAGACTCTGAGACAGACATGTTGCTTTGCAATAGCACCAATTTGACCAAGTCGAATGCGCTGCCGACCTTATAGCTTTTGGCGTTGGAGATATCGTAGCTATGGATCTGTTTCTTAATCAGTCCAGTGGTTGTTTCCATCGCTAACATGATGCCAAACTCAGATTCAAGTTCTTCTTGAACCTCGCTCAGCTCTTCACGGCATAAAGTAATTTGTTGTTCTACTTCCTGTTGGTCGAAAGCGTGATTGAGGGCAAACTGCTTAATAACACTGCGTACTACGTCACGAGACTCAGGACTGTTCCATAAACAGTCTTGCAGTAACAGCAGATCAAGAGGGTTAATAGAATCGCGACCGTTAAAATAGGCGCTCGCTTTTAGTAGCTTAACGGCCTTCTTCCAACGACGGTCTGAGACATACATATCGGTCTCTGCCACATCGACACCACTCCCGGCGGTAGCAGCACTTTCCAACATGGTTTTAAGTTCATAGAGCTTTTCGAATACTTCTTCCGACAGCTCTAGTGTATCCAGTTCTGACTGCCACTGATGGTATTCCTCATCTGTAATGGCAAGTCCTTCAGGAATCACTGCCTCTTGAGGTGTTCCGACAGTTAGCATCGACTTGAAGTTATTCTTGTTCTGAATACGGTTGACGAATACGCGTACAAGCATACGGTCATATAGGGCTTCCAGACCGCTATCCTCATCAGGTAGTTCATTCGATGCGGAAACCAGCAGACGCATTGGAACGCGCTCAATATCGCTGCCATTCTTGAAAGTCTTCTCGTTAACAACAGTCAGAAGGGTATTAAGGATTGCCGGGCCCGCTTTCCAGATTTCATCAAGGAAAACCACTTGCGCGGTTGGTAAGTAGCCTTCGGTAAGGCGTAGGTAACGACCGTTATCTTTCAGTTCCTGAATACTCAGTGGACCAAACACCTCTTCCGGTGTCGAAAAGCGAGTCATTAGATATTCAAAATAAGATGAGTTATCAAACGCTTGGATCAGACGTTTAGCAATAAGGCTTTTTGCAATACCCGGAGGGCCAAGTAAGAACACACTTTCGCCCGCTAAGGCTGCGAGCAAACAGAGTTTGATGGTTTCTTCTCTCTCATAGACACCATCTGATAGTGCATGAGCCAGTTTACTGATTCGTTCAGAGAGCAAAGCTTTTTGTGAGTGAGACACTCGATTTGGGCTAATCATTGTTGTGCTCTCCTGGGGCCATCATTAAACCTTGTATGTATAATTTTATACATTTGTTATCACTTTGTTACAAGTGCATTTTGTAGATTGGACGGATCTTTATATCAGACGTAGTTTTTACGTAACTCCTTGAAATCAATGTTTGCACTTTTGAGAGTTTCATCACTTATCTAGCGCGGCTCTTTTTGCTGCAAGAGACTGAAATGATCTTTATCTCTCTCGGCTGAAGCTGTAATGTGGCCAGTCTAGCTCTATGGACGAATGTAACGACGCAATGGAAAATAAAATCAACACTATCCATTCATGGAAGCAAATCGCTCTTGTTGAAGAGACCATGACGCTGCCAAATGGAAAGGACATTACCCACACCACTATCTCCCATCCGGGAGCGGCCGTTATTCTTCCTATTGATGCCAATGGCAATATCATCGTTATCAATCAATACCGACCTTCGCTTAAGAAATGGCTATTGGAGCTTCCTGCCGGAACGCTTGAGCGTGGAGAACCCATTGAGGCCTGTGCCCATAGAGAACTGGAAGAAGAGACTGGTTACAGTGCACAAAGCATGATATCTCTTGGTCAGGTAACACCACTGGCAGGCTTCTGCGACGAAATTCAATACCTGTTCGTCGCTAAGCAGTTAAGTCAGACCCAACGCTACCAATGCGACGAAGATGAAGTTATCGAAGTCATCTCGCTACCAATAGAACAACTCGAACAAAAAATTATTCAAGGCGAAATCACCGACGCTAAAACGATCGCGTGTTTAAGCAAAGCCAAGCTATGTGGATATATTTAGGAGATTTAAAGTATGGATTTTCGTTCTGATACGGTAACAAAACCGACCGAAGCAATGCGTAAGGCGATGAGTGAAGCGCTCGTTGGTGATGATGTCTATGGCGACGACCCAACCGTAAATGAACTGGAACAGTGGGCAGCAGAGCGTCACGGTTTCGAGGGAGCGCTTTTTACTACCTCAGGCACACAGGCTAACTTGCTTGGTCTAATGGCTCACTGTCAGCGTGGCGATGAATACCTATGCGGCCAGCAGGCACACAACTACAAATATGAAGCAGGTGGTGCAGCAGTGCTCGGCTCCATCCAGCCTCAACCAATCGAAAATAACCCAGATGGCACACTCGACTTCGATAAACTGGCCGCGGCAATTAAGCCTGACGATTCTCACTTCGCTCGCACAAAGCTATTGAGTCTGGAAAACACCATTAACGGTAAAGTACTGCCACTTTCATATCTGGCCGAGGCAAGAGAGTTTGTCAATGAAAACGGCCTGCTCCTTCACCTGGACGGTGCACGAGTCTACAACGCTGCCGTAGCACTGGATGTTGATGTGAAAGAGATTGCCCGATACTTCGATTCTATGACGATTTGTTTATCGAAAGGTCTTGCAGCTCCGATTGGTTCACTACTTTTAGGCAGCCATGAGTTTATCGCTCGCGCTCGTCGACTACGTAAAATGGTTGGTGGCGGTATGCGTCAGGCAGGTATTTTAGCTGCGGCAGGTAAACTCGCCTTAACAGAACAGGTTGAACAGCTTAAAACCGATCACGCTAATGCTAAGCGCCTTGCAGAAGGTCTGAGTAGGATTGACGGTTATCATGTTAAGCCTGAGCTGGTACAAACCAATATCGTTTTTGCCAAATTAGAGCCAACGATTGATATTAAACAGGTCGCGGCCAAGCTTTCTGATGACGGCATCACTATTTCCCCGGGGAATCCAATCCGCTTTGTTACACACAAAGATGTAACGAGTGAAGATATTGATACCTTGCTAGCAAAATTGGCGTTATATAGCTGATAAAGCACAGACGCTCTTGAGCTTCCCCTTAGGGGAAGCTTTATGCTAATGCTATCTTTGTTATTAGAGCTACGCTGATGGCACGCATTTTCCTACTTCTACTCATTTTATCTCCTTTCACACAAGCAGAGCCGTTTGGCGACCCTCAGCTTGGCAAAATCAAAGCGCCTAGTTGTGTTTTCTGTCATGGTCAGACAGGGATTGCCGTCAATCCATCCTACCCTAACATTAATGGTCAGAATGCCAGCTACCTGTTCCAATCGATGAAAGATTATCAAAATGGTGATCGGAAAGGTCCACTGGCAGAGATGATGAAAGCGCAGTTATCACGTTTGAACGATGAGGATTTAAAAGATATTGCAGCCTACTTTTCGAGTCAGAAATAACAAGTTCAGATCCTAAAAAGCCTTCAACACTGCGAAGGCTTTAGTCGCTTTACCTCTGTTGTCTACGCCAATCAGGCGTGGATATTCTCCCAGTCAGTGAGTAACTGCATGATATTGTATGAATCCTGCCAGCTCGCACATGGACCTTGTAATTCTTTCTTGCCCGCTTCCACAGCCTGGCGTACCTGCCGGACTTGGTAGAAAAAAGCATCGCCGTCAGCACTCACTGAGATGTCACGCTTCGAGGTTTCATAAATCTCGACGCTGAAGTGATTCTCAACGTCTGGAAGCCATGGGTTAGTTTGCATGGTAATCGCACCTTTACTACCCAGAATGGTGAACTGATGCTTCAATCCATGATCTTCAGCCGTATGAACTGAAGCTGAGGTTTGTTGACCAAAACTGATCAGCAAACTCGATTCACAGATGTTGCCATCTTTACCTCTGCGCCCCATCGCGTTTAAAGAGCAATTTTCAAATGCTTGCTCACCCAACATGGTTTTAGCGACTAAATACAGCAAAGATATCGGATAACAACCAAGGTTATACAAGGCGCCTTTGCTATCCGGATTAACAAACTGGGCAATCGAGGCAATGTAAGAGGTATGAACAGAGCGAAGCTCACCTATCTCTCCCGACTTTAAAACAGACACCAGTTCCTTCATGAGCGGATGATGCAGGTACATCAAACCTTCTGCGAAGAAAACCTGATGTTGTTCGACCGCTTTTAAAGCCAGTTGCGTTTTTTCCATATCGACAGACAGTGACTTCTCACACAGAACCGCTTTACCCTTTTGAGCTGCCTTGATAATAAAATCGTGATGAAGGTGGTTTGGTAAGGCGATATAAACGATATCAACCTGCTCGTCACTTAGCAGCGCATCGTAGTCTAAGTAGGTTTTCTCGACTGAGTATTGCTCGGCAAACGCCATGAGGTTGCCCTCAGAACGCCCTGCCACCGCATATAGCTCACTTTTTTCGTCACCTTTAATCGCCTCCGCCATCACGCCGGAGATAAAGCTTGTTCCCAGAATACCCCATTTCATGATGCCAGTACTCCGTTTTTCTGCGTTTCAAAAGCCTGAACCAGCACGGCTACTTGTGATGCAATAAACGCTTGCGTATGTGGCATGTTGAAATGCGCTTCAATGGCGGCCCGGTCCTTATAGCGCTCCCAGAGAATCACACGCTGCGGCTCCTTATCATCGTAAGTCGCTATCGCTTGCAGGCAGCCCGGTTCATTCTGCATATCCAGACAGAACTGTTCTATTGACTGAACTACCTCAGCTGTTGGCTTTTCCGCATTGATACGCAGTTCAGCGGTGACAAATATCGTTTGGCTCATCACTATTCTCTAATCGTTAGAAATATTTACTCTATATCACCAACTTTAATTAACTCCATTGAATTGATAAACTCACGAAAAGTTGATTCTTTATAAATCATGAGTGGATAATGGACAAACTGACCAGCATGAAAGTGTTCGCCTATGTTGTGGAACACGGTAGCTTTCGTAGCGCAGCACATCATTTCGATCTCTCTGCCACGATGATCGGTAAACATGTCAGTTTTCTGGAACAGAGTCTTGGAACACAACTGATTCATCGAACCACCAGAAAACAGTCACTCACTGAAGCGGGCAAGATCTACTATCAAGAGTGTCATCGAATTATTGAAGATATTACTAATGCCGAAAACCTGATCCAAACCTTGGTCAATCGCCCCATAGGCACAGTCAAAGTGAACTGTCCTGTTACGTATGGTAAGAAGGTACTTGCCCCTGTCGTTGCAGATTTTCTTGCTCAATATCCGGACATAAACGTCGAACTGATTCTCGACAATAACCTTATTGATCCATTTCGGAGTGAAGCCGACGTAATTATCCGCATTGGCGAATTAGTTGATTCGTCTTTAGTTGCAAGAAGACTAGGCGATTACCAGATGACCTATTGCGCTGCGCCTGAATATCTTGATAAGTATGGGAAAATCGACTCTCTCGATGATCTTAGCCAACACAGCTGCTTGGGGTTTCAGTACCATCAAGGTGAAAGCCAGCAAGTGATCAATCTGCCTTCGAATACGTTTAGCCATAGCAACGCCAGACTGACGTCTAATAATGGCGATATATTAAAATATGCGGCGATTCAAGGTTGTGGCGTTCTGCTGCAACCAAAGATTCTGGTCGAGCCCGAGATTCAGTCAGGTCAATTAATTGAAGTTCTTCAGCATGAGTTGCCTCAGGCAAAGCCAATACATCTGCTCTATCGCTCTAAACATCTTTCGTTGAAGAATCGTACCTTCGTTGATTTTGTTGTTAATGCCACCAATAACGGATTATAACCGTGCCTGAAAAACAAAAATGGCAGCTAGACCATCTAGCTGCCATTTTCGTTATTGTCCGCTGCGATAAAGTCGCTACGTTTAGACCGTCACTTCAATTAGGTGCGGTAAAGTACCTTAACGACGTGCCAACCAAACTTGGTTTTCACCAGATGCGGAACAAGTGTCTCTCCTGAAAAGCAGACTTTGTCAAACTGAGGCACCATCTGACCACGTTTAAACTCGCCCAGATCACCACCACGCTTGCCTGAAGGACAGTTTGAGTACTTCTTAGCTAAGGTTTGAAATTTAGCGCCTTTCTTAAGCTGTTTGATAATGTCTTCTGCCTGTTCTTTGTGTTTAACCAAGATATGCAGAGCAGCTGCGGTGTTCGCCATGATAATGTCTCGTGATTGGTGATTTATGTCACCCAGATTGTACCCGATCAGTATGAGATCTTCATCCAAGCTAAAGCGTAAAAATCACGAAAACGCATAACTAACCACCTATCGCTAACAAAATTGATATAGGTACATTGATCGACAGACAATTTACTTTACCATGTAGGGTAACTAGTACTCGGACGAGAAATTGAATGGCCAAGACAATTAGTAAAGCAAATCAGTCGCAAGGCATGCTGATGTTTACTCTGACAAACAACAAGCAGCAGTTTGCTATCGGTACGCTCAAAGTTCGTGAAATCGTGCCATATCAACCAACGACGCAGATCCCTTATTCACATCATCATGTGATTGGAACCGTGACGATTCGAGATAAAACCATTCCAGTAATTAATATGCCAGCTGCAATTGGCTTTCGTCCGATTCAGCCTGAAGAGTACGACTCTTGTTATCTGATCGTCACTGACTGCTTACGCACCATTGTTGCGTTTATGGTTCGTTCGATTGAGAAGATAATCGAGTGTGACTGGAAATCAATTGAATCAGCGCCTGAAACTGCTGGCAACAACGTGTTCGTCACTGGCATTACGCGCTATGAAGATCAAATTGTGCAAATGCTTGATGTGGAGTTGCTGCTATCAAAAATCTATCCGCAGTATGAGTCTACCAGTATTCCAATGTTGACCGATGTGGAGCGAGAGCGTTTGAAAGCTCTGAGCATTCTTCTGGTCGATGATTCATCCATTGCGCGTAAACAATTGTCCGATGCCCTTGATAGTATCAACATTCCATATCAAATCTGTAATAACGGTCTCGATGCGCTCAAGTTGATGCGTGAATGTGCGGCCAAAGGTCAGTCTATCGATATGTTGGTAAGCGACATTGAAATGCCTGGGCTTGATGGCTATGAACTCGCTTTCGAAACCCAAAATGAACAGGAACTGAGCAACAGCTATGTCATTTTGCATACATCGCTCTCTAGTGAGATCTGTGTTGAACGAGCGCAGCAAGTGGGTGCGCACGAAGCCTTAGAGAAGTTTAATGCGGGTGACTTAATACAAGCGATGTTACGTGGTGCGAAAAGATTAGAAGAAGGGAATGTAAGAGACGAAATCGTCCTCGGTACTTAAATGCTGAGGAGCTCGCGATTGGAATAGAGTTTCTTCATTTGCTCATTCCCTATACAGCTTCTAGAATTTAGATGTGCTAAAGTTCATACAGTTAATCTATTGGTCAGTACAAAGTAGTAGTAATTACAAGCATCTATGTGCTTAATCCGTTAATCTCATCGGGTAAGCACACAGAGTAACAATGCTCATAAAAAATGACAGACGACGACTTTAAAAAATCGACGGCAAATTTAAAAAAAGCCGTACCGCTGATGATGAAGAATCACGTAGCTGCTACCCCGGCAAACTATGCACTTTGGTACACCTATGTGGATAATGCGATCCCTCAGCTAAATAGAGAATTGGATAACGTTGTAGAGAACTACGGAATCTGCCCACCAGCGGCGGGTGAGCAGCTCTATAACAATTATGTTGCCAGCCGCTCAGAAACAGATATGCGTGAATTACGCGCTAATATTGAGATTCTGGTTAACGAAGTAGCCAGTTCGATGACAGATACCCTGTCAGATACCTCAGACTTCTCCCAACTGATTGATAAAAGCTTCGACAACCTTGAAAGAGTTGAAGATGAAGCTATGTCTATCGAAGAGGTGATGACCGTGATTCGTCAGCTTGTCGCTGAATCGCGAGAAATCCGCCATTCTACGCGCTTTCTGAACAGTCAGTTGGTTAATGCTACCAAGGAGATTAACCAACTCAAGAGTCAACTGGCTGAAGTTCAACAAGACGCCCTGTTCGACTCATTGACCAGCCTGTACAACCGCCGGGCATTTGATGGTGACATCAATACTCTGTGCCGTTCTGAACAGAAAATGTGCTTAGTGTTGGCCGACATCGACCACTTTAAAACCTTTAACGATACCTATGGTCATTTATTTGGTGATACGGTAATCAAAGGCATTGCCCGTCGTCTACAGCTGAGCTGCCGTGACGGTATCCATGCTTACCGTTTTGGTGGCGAAGAGTTTGCGCTTATTGTGCCGAACAAATCCCTGCGTATAGCACGACAATTTGCTGAATCTATCAGACGCACAGTCGAAAAGCTGTCAGTCAAAGATCGCCGCACTGGTCAATCGATTGGTAATATTACCATTTCACTGGGTGTTGCAGAACTGGAGCCTGGAGAGTCACCTGAATCACTGATTGAGCGCGCCGATAAACTTCTTTACGAGGCGAAGCAACTTGGTCGCAACCGAGTTATGCCAATCTAACCTACAGCTGTTATCTCCCAGCACTAAATAATTAGCCCCGGTATCAATACCGGGGCTCTGTTTATCTAACCATCTGCGGTAATCGCTGCGACTAGTTCTCGCTGGACTGCTTCAGCACGGTCATTGTCTATCTGGCAAGTTCCCGCAGCCTTATGTCCCCCGCCTCCATATTTGAGCATCAATTCGCCAACATTGGTCTTGGAGCTTCGATCGAAGATAGATTTCCCTGTTGCAAACACAGTGTTTTGCTTTTGAAAGCCCCACATTTTATGGATCGATATATTGCATTGCGGATAGAGTGCATAGATGATGAATCGATTACCCGCATAGATAACGTCTTCATCGGTCAAATCTAATAATACTAAATTGTCGTGGACTGTGGCACAGCGCTGTATTTGCTGCTTGAACAAGTTTTCATGTTCACGGTAAAGGTCGATACGTTCACGAACATCTGGCAACAATAGAATTTCATCTATAGTGTGGTTCTTACAATATTCGATAAGATCCATCATCAAGGCGTAGTTTGAAATACGAAACTCTCGAAAGCGCCCCAAGCCCGTTCGAGCATCCATTAGGAAATTGAGTAGATTCCAGCCAGTAGAGTCTAAGACTTCGTCGCGGCTAAACTGAGCAGAGTCGCCTTTATCCACCGCAGCCATCATATCTAACCAATGGTTCGGAAAGGTTTGCTCGCCACCATAATGTTCCCATACCACGCGAGCTGCGGAAGGTGCGTTTGGATCAATAATATGATTCTTTCGCTCTCCCGGATTACGAATCACTTCTGAGAGGTGATGGTCAAAGACAAGATGGGCTTGCTCGACATATGGCAGATTTGTCACAATGTCGTTGGCGGTAATTTCGACAACGCCGTCTTGCATATCTTTAGGGTGAACAAATTTAATATCATCAATGAGATCTAGCTGCTTAAGTAAAACAGCGCAAACTAACCCATCAAAATCACTACGAGTAACAAGTCGATGTTTATTGTCCGACATCTGGCACTTCCTATGCTTAGAATTATTTTAGAGACACAGCAGACGAAGCAATAACCTACCCGCTTATTGATAAGTCTACTGAATAGCTACTTTTAATTTTAGACATCGACTACTTTTTAACAAACTCAAGACAGAGTTTTTCAAGCAATCCTCTATACTCGATATGCTACCAATTGATTCAATTGAGGAAATTCTATGAAAAATGCGTGTTTTGCTTTGGCTGCGGCTAGTGTTGTGTTGCTGGCAGGTTGCGCAAATGAGCCTGACGAGTACGAAGTGAAGGAATATACAGCACTCGCTAACCCTGCGGCGGTTTATTGTGTTCAACAAGGTGGTGAGCTCGATACTGTCACCGAAAATGAAAAGCGAGTCACATATTGTGCTCTACAAAACGGTGAACGCGTTGAACAGTGGGAGTACTACCGAAATAACCATAAGCAAGATTCTGATAACAACTGAATCAATTAGTTGAAACAGACTGGGTTACTTTGCTAGAGAGAGTGCGCACGCCTCTCTCTTTTTTGATCTCTATTGTACACTGTTCAGTTATGACATTTCTCTGACAAAGGAAGTACGACGCCAATTAAAATGTGACGAAAATCACACCCGGATACCCATCAGCGTTAAGGCGATACATATCATGAAATGTCAAACCTCAACTCATCAGCAACTCGATAACTCTTCTGTTATTACTGCCAGTTCAAAAGCAACTTTTCAACGTGTAGCCCTAAATGTACTGATCATTGCCGCGCTGAGTATATTTGTTAATCTTTGTCTTCGTATCGACTTTACTCTGCTTCATCATGGGCTGGGGGAGAATTCGGTCACTGAACTTGCGCAATCACTGATGTTGGCAATAGCCAGCATGTCGTTCTTTACTCTGTCTCGTAGTAACCGTGAAATACGCCACGCTTCAGTACTGATTGGCGGATTCTTTGCGGTACTGTTTATTCGTGAATCTGATATGTGGTTTGATATGGTGTTCCACGGAGCTTGGGTTATACCCGCTCTCCTCATAACTGCATTATCCTGCTATTACGCTCTTCGAGAAGGCCGCTCTTCTATTCACCAATTAGCAGAAATACTGAATAGTCGATTTATGCCTACGCTAATCACCGCTGTAGTACTCCTGCTGGTGTTTTCTCGCCTGTATGGTATGGGGTCTTTCTGGCATTCAGTGATGGGCGAACACTATCTTCGCGATGTTAAAAACCTGTCTGAAGAGGGCATTGAACTGCTTTGTTATAGCCTTATCGCGTTTTGTTCCGTGAAAACCTACTTCCTGCTTAGAAAACGTGGCGCTCAGGGTCAAACCGTCGATTAAGCCGAGTCAGAGCAGTATCCAGTAGTTTTAAGTGAGCTAAGGTTTCAGCGTCAGATAATTGTGGGGTGGTCAATTCGACTGCCCTTTTTATTCGCGCTAAATCTTTTAGATCATTTTCTTTTGTCACCAGTGTTGCTAGTTGTACCAATGCATCAGAAGCAATCAGGAATGGTTGTTGTCTAACTTTTTCCAAAGGGCGACTGAATACGCCGGCTGTTACCCCTTCAAGGTAGACCCGGTAAGTGGTTAACTCATCAAGCAACAGGAATACCTGGGCTAAGCGGTTGCTATGCGGGTACGGGACAGGATAATGATTGTGAATTGACCTATCTATCTCAATCTTCAAGCCAGTGTCTGCACACTGTCGCTCCAGCACAGCTAACAGCCCCTGCTCATCCATGAGTGTCTGTATCTCGAATATTCGTTTTAGATGGTAATCGTTTGAGATGAGTACAACCTTAACCCTCTGTTCCTTTCTGCATAACTCACTTTCAATCAACTTTTCCGCTGCATTACGGATGTTTTCAATCGTGTTTGTTGATTTATCCTCAAGCAAAACATGGGGAAGAAACGGGCTAATTTGAGCACTACGACTGTTGAAGTAGCGATACATTGCTCTGGCTTCACTCTCAGTCTGACCTTGAGTAATCCCCCCACAAAATATCACTGCCTCGGGCGCTAAGTCCTTGTCATTAATAAGGTTAATTAACGCATCAACTCTGGAGCGACCCTCTGCGGTAATCACATTGTCGACCAGTCGTTTTCCCAGTATCAGAACAACATTCATAACGTCCATTATTTACCCATGTCTCAATTATTCCTACTAACCCTGCGAGAAACTGTACAAGTATTGACCTTATCGCTAAGTTAGCTTGGATTATTATATTGCTAATCAATCAGGCTAACGTGTAAATGCTCTGCACATGCCATACTTGTTATTAAAAGAGTCCGAATTACGGACCAATCAAACAGGAAGTTAAGTTTATGCTGTCAATATTTGATATTTTTAAAGTTGGGGTCGGACCGTCCAGTTCGCACACAAACGGCCCTATGCTTGCAGGTTACCATTTTACCCGCCTGCTTGCGCCATCGATTACCAAAGTCAGCCGTGTACAAGTGGATCTTTATGGGTCACTGTCCTTAACGGGTAAAGGTCACCATACGGATCGGGCAGTGATTCTCGGTCTACTAGGAAATAGACCTGACACCATAAAGATGGCCAGCGCTAAACAGGCGCTCAGCTCAACGATTGAAGACCGTCAGCTTTGTCTCGCCGGTGCTCATACTATCGATTTCAGTTATGAAAGCGACATTCTGTTTCATGATGACAACCTGCCACTGCACGAAAATGGCATGACCATCACCGCCTTTGATTCCAAAGGGGCTCAGCTAGCCTTCGAAACATATTATTCGATCGGTGGCGGTTTTATCGCAACTGAAAGCGAGCTCAAGCAGGGTGGTAATCAGAATCAGGTTGACGTTCCGTTCCCATTTACCAGTGCCGACGAAATGTTGGAGATGGCTGAGAGTAACGGCCTAAGCCTTGGCGGCATGATTCTACAGAATGAACAACGATTCTTTGACGAAGAAGAGATCACGCGTAAGGCAGAACAGATCTGGAAAGTGATGTCTCTGTGTATGCAACGAGGCTTTGAAACCGAAGGAATCCTTGAGGGTGGGCTCAATGTCACCAGACGAGCGCCTAATCTACTGAAAAAACTTGAAGCCAATGCCGCAGTTGAAAACGATCCAATGGAGATTATGGACTGGATCAACTTATTTGCCTTTGCTGTTAGTGAAGAAAATGCCGCAGGCGGTCAGGTTGTGACTTCACCGACTAATGGTGCCGCGGGGGTTATTCCTGCGGTACTGATGTATTACCATCGCTTTATCCGCGAGTTAGATACCAAGCAACTGAAAGACTTTATCGCTGTTGCTGGCGCAATTGGCATCCTTTACAAAACCAACGCTTCAATCTCCGGTGCTGAGGTTGGCTGTCAGGGAGAGGTTGGCGTATCTTCATCAATGGCCGCTGCAGGTCTAACCGCATTGCGCGGCGGTAGCAACGAGCAGATTTGTATCGCAGCAGAGATTGCTATGGAGCATTCACTTGGCATGACTTGTGACCCGATTGGTGGCTTAGTACAGGTTCCTTGTATTGAACGTAATGCTATGGGTGCAATGAAAGCGATTAACGCGTCACGCATGGCGCTAAAACGAACCAGCAAATGCCTAATCTCGTTAGATAAGGTGATCGCCACTATGTACCAGACAGGTAAAGATATGAATAGAAAGTATCGAGAAACCTCGCTAGGTGGCCTGGCTGTCATCCATATGGCACCGCCATGTGAATAATTCTTCCCTATAAATAAAGCCCCTGTGACTACTCGCAGGGGCTTTATTGTTTTGACCGTTTTATTACTGTTAGATCTTATCACTTACCGCAAATACTGCGCTTAGCATATCGTGTCCGAACTTAACACTACGCTCTGGTGACCAACCGTATAGAGGGTCTGGATATTCATTGTTGTCTTTAAACGGCATCTCTACTGTGTAAGACAGGCACTTAAACTGTTCACCAACCCAGTTAGAGCCAACCGTCAGGTTTGCCTTACCTGGCTCATCTTTGTCGTAGCCATGCTGATCCTGAAACTCTGGAGTAACAGTATGTAGCGCCTGTTTAAACGCCTGCTCTAGTGCTGCATGGCGTTCATCGTAAGATGGGATACCTTCAGAGCCTGCCACAAAGTTATAAGGAATTGCCTCATCACCGTGAATATCCAAAAACATATCAACACCCGTTGCTAGCATACGCTCACGCACTAGGTAGACTTCTGGACTGCGCTCCATTGAAGGCGATTGCCATTCTCGATTGAGATTGACGCCAATCGCATTGCAACGCAGGTGACCACGGATACCACCATCTGGGTTCATGTTTGGCACAACGTAAACAATCGCTTTTTCTAATAACGCGCGGGCGGTTGTATCGTCATCATCCAATAAGCGTTGAATTAAACCTTCCATAAACCATTCTGCCATGGTTTCACCCGGATGCTGACGCGCAATCAACCAAATTTTCTTCTTACCCTCTTCCGGTTCACCGAAAGTCAGCAAACTCATGTCGTTACCATCTAAAGTTTGACCCAGAGTTTCAAGCTGGCAGTGGTGAGCACTTTGTGCCATATGCAGTAGGTCAAGGTGTCGGTCGTAGGTGTAAGGAGCGAAATAAGCAAAGTAGATAGAACTACGCTCAGGAATCACATTAAAAGAGAGCGTATCGCCATCAAACTCAGCCGGAATACGGAACCACTCTTCGCGATCATAGGAAGCAACCACATCATAACCACTCCAACCCTCTGGATAAGCAGAGTTTTTTAAATCCAGCAATTTGATTGAATGAGGCTGTTCTGCTTCTGTTTCCAGTCGAAAATGGAACCACTGGTAAAATTCAGACTGATTATCATTAGGGATTCTAAGCTGAATATCATCCTTACTAGTGGCGCTAACAACTTCAATGCTGCCGCTGTCGAAGTTACTGAAAATTTTCATGACGTTACGTTCCTTATACATATGCAGGCTTGCAAAGCAGACTATCACAAAGCTCATCAGCGAAGAACTTATTTAACTCAGTAACAAAATTCATCATTGTACGAACAATATCCAACGCAAACGATTTGGATCAAGAACATTACAATAATTTATGCGAATCAGATAAAAAATCGTGCATCCGTAAATATATCTGCGATAATTGTTTCAATTTATAACATGCCACAGATTAATTAATATCTGGTTGTTAATTCTGTGTTGCAACATCAATACGAGACTATTATGTGGAATAAACTCAATAAATCAATGATGTTCTGCCAAGCCATGTTTGGCTTATCATTCTATGGTGTGATGGTTATTCTTACCCGCTTCTTCTTAGAAGATTTGGGGTACAGCGAAGCCGATACCATGATGGTTGTGGGCGCATTCTCTTCAATCGGCCCACTGTTTGCGATCGCGGGCGGTTTTATAGCAGATAAGTTCCTTGGTGCCTACCGTTCTTTAACTATCGCTTACGGTACTTTCGCTACTGGCTACACTCTGCTTGTATTAGGCGCTTCAGCAACTAACGTTCCAATGAGCTTGGTGGGTATCGCACTAGCTAGCTACGCTCGTGGTTTGATGTCTCCTTCTTACCCTAGTCTTTACAAACGTACTTTTGCTTCAGAAGAAGACTTTGAGAATGGTTACCCGGTAAACTACTCTGTCAACAACGTTGGCGCTCTGCTTGGCCAGTACCTGTTCCCTATGTTTGTACTAGTGATCGGTTTCCACGGTAGCTTCTCTTTATCTGCAGTAATGGCAGCATTCGCATTCGCTGTACTTGTTATTTTCAACAAACAGCTAGTTGGCGTTGGTGCGGATATTGACCAAAAACCTGTTAGCACTAAAAACTGGATCGCCTTCCTGTCTCTATCTGCAGCGATGGTTGGCCTGGTGTTCTTCATGTTCTCTAATATGGATATCGGCCAGAACATCGTTTACGCAATTGGCGCAGCCGCGATTCTGTACTTTATCTCGTTGATGCTTAAGTCTGGTAAATCTGACGCACTGAAAATGGGTACCATCCTCATCATGACAGTGCTAACAACCTGCTTCTTTGTTTACTACGGTCAGATGATGACTTCAATGACCATGGTAACCATCAACACAATGCGTGGTGACCTATTTAACCTAATCCCAATTGCTCCTGAAGCATCAATGGCAATGAATCCACTATGGTGTATCGTAGCCGGTCCAGTTATCTCAATGACTTTCTCTTCATTAGAAAAGAAAGGCATTAACTTCTCGACAGCAACAAAGATTGGTTTTGCTTTTATCTTTACTGCCATCGCATTTGGTATCCTGACAATGGCGGTAATGAACATCGGTGAAGACGTAATCATTCGTCCAGAAGTATTCCTTGCTATTCACTTCTTCCAGGCGTTTGCTGAAGTTATTGTTGGTAGTCTGGTTGTGGCGTTTATTCTGTCAGTAGCGCCAAAACATATTGAAGGTTTCTCAGTATCTTTGTTCTCAGTAGCAATGGCGCTAAGTGGTATTGTCGGTGCGGTATTCTCTACATCGATTGCGCTAGAGAAAGGTCAGGAAATCACTCAAGAGATCGTACAGACAGTTTACGGCGAGTACTTCCAACTGCTAACGGTTCTTGCGGTAGTGATGGTTGCAATTGCGCTAGTGTCTTCACTGATCATCCGCAAAATGCTTGCTGCTGCACGCGCTGGCGAACAACCTGAACTGGTTGAAGCAGAAAGCTAACCAAGTCTGATTTATAATAAATAAAGAAAAAACCCAAGCGAGTGCTTGGGTTTTTATTATTTGCTAGCAAAACTGAAAATCTTTAAATGTTACTGTCTGTCACGCGATTTAAATTCATAGCTGACATTAACTACTGGTTGATACGCGATATCGCCGTCACTGTTCACGATTTCATTGACCGTTACATTAGAACCACGAAGCTCAAATGAATTAACGTCAACAAGGTTATTGGTAGAGTAGTTAACTGAACGGCTAAGTTCGTATGGAGATTTTTGATTAATTTCCATAATCATCGATTTGCCTTCTGCAATCGCTGCATCTTTCGAAGCAACAGCGCTACCACTCATTGATTCAGACTGGATCACAGTGTTGTAAGCACCAGCACCTGCTAGTGCCACAGAACTAAATAACATTACGCTTGCTAAACTAATTACCTTAATCATAACTGACTCCTTGGTCACTTTTCTTCTTACTTACCAAAATGGTTATTTATAAAAATCGAACTTTGCTTATCAGCTCGAATACATACATGGTACGTATTAAAAGACCGCAATGAATTAGAAATAATTGCACTTCTTATTCAAATAATTTGAAATGGTTACAACGATGTTTGCCATATAGAAACTAAGGTCAAGATGGCGCGTAATATGCGATAAATATAATTATTATTTTTCAATTACTTATTGGTTCGCTTTAGAAACAAAACAAGTTTCATCGCTATGGGGGTTAGAGCAATTGGTTATATTACTGGAATAAAATGTCATAATTTAATCGTGAATATTTGTTTTGCCTCAATGGATATCACGCTAAATAACTGTCATTACAAGGCCAATAAAAATCAGGCCAGTTCCTGCACATCGTGTTAAAGCAAAGCGTTCCTTTAAAAACACCACGCCAAGTATCAGACCAAACACTATGCTAGTCTGCCTTAATGCGACGACGTAACTGACATTATCTGTCATGGTCATCGCATAAAGCACTAAACCGTAAGTGGTCGCCATCATTGCGCCCGCCATCGCAGAAGGCTTGCGAATCTGCCACGCCGCAGAAAATTCGCCCCATTGGCGGCTTGCTATCAAATAGACACTAATCACCGCAAAGATTACCCAAAACTGTAACGCCAGATAAAAAATCGCCGATTGAACCTCACCGGTCACTGTCTCTAGTTCATGAGCCAGAATAACCAGTGCCTCTTTATCAAGTATTGAGTAACCCGTTGTGCCTACAGCAGCAACAAGAGCCCATAACACACCAACATTGGCATAATCCGAGATATGGAACTGCTTCAGCGATAGCAATGGCACCAACAAGCAACCGATAGTGATGAATCCAAACCCTACCCACACCATTAGCGAAAGATGATAGCCCAGCAAGGCTGTCCCTACTCCAACCATTAAAACAGGTAAAGCACGAGCTATTGGATAGATGACCCCAATATCACCATATTTATAGGCAAAACTCAGGCTAATAAGGTAGATGACCTGAGCTACGCCACTTATCACTAGCACCCACCAGAACGATAAAGAGAGAGACGCATAATCTGTATCGTTAAGATACCAAAGTACATAGGGAGTCAGTAGTAAGGATGCAGCGGCGCTGCTAGACAAGAAAAACGCTTTGCCTGAAGACTTATTGTTCTTACTCAACAAATTCCATCCCGCATGCAAAAATGCAGAAATCACTACCAGGCAGACCGCAAATAGAGACATAAAACTTCCTTTTTCTGCCAACTGATTTTTCAGCACACTAGATGCAACAACTCATGCTGGCACTATTTATCTATGTAGCAGCACTTATGACTGAATGATCAACTCATCAGCGTATTCCTCCAATAGATCGACACCCAAGCTTTAGCAAAAGGCGCAAGTAGACCAACTGGGAAAATGAATACTAACTTAGATAAGGAAGGAAGTGTATTACTAACAAATAGTTGCGTTACAACCATTGCCTGCAATGGCTTGGGGGTTAACTCAATACAGTGGGTAAATTAATTTACGAGTTCAAAGCTTTGCAATGTACTCAATTTGCTAGGTTGGGGTATAAGCTCTCTGCACAAGCAGAGAGCTTCCTTGATCAATTAAAATCAACGATCTCTCCCACTGGTGGGGATAAAATCTACACGACAGTTACAGTACCCATATAATGAAGGGAAATAGAAAGTATATGAATCGTTAGATGCAGTGACATCAACCAGTGGGGCTGTAGGTTGAGAAATTGCAGCGTGCTTAGCTCGATAAAGGTTGAGCATCGCATAAGGCTGAGTATCAATGAAATCCATATTCATCACTGACTTCACCACTTCCTTATCGACAGTGACCTTCAAACATCTGTACCTTGAGCAATCATAAGTACCATTAGGGGTTAAACCCCTGTGCTGGCTCAATGTCGACTCAGAGGATGAAAATGAATACTCATTTGTTGGGTTAAAGTAAGGTTCTCCAGCCGCGATAGAGACCGTCGCTGACAGTATCGTTGTCTGTAGACCCAAGGACTGCTTGTGTTGAATATCTCCCGCAAAAACTAAAGAAGGCAAAAGTAGAATAAATAGGCTAAAGCTAAGTGAACGAAAAAGCATGTTATACCTCATAAGAAACTATTCGCTGCTTCACGATGAGCAATTAACAAAGTACGAGCAAACAGAATCCTCTGACTGTTTAGATTCCCTCCCAAGAAATCCAAACTATTCAACATGAGCATTTAGACACCCGTGAACCAATTTGGCGTTATATAGTCCCTCCCTCTTACTCCCTTATTAGAGGGACACACACCTTAAAGGTCAAATTGTGGCTCTTAGCACAACCAGCAATCTGTAGTTGCCACCACGATTCTTTTTTTCAGTGGCTGTTAGCCTTTTCCCAAAAAAGAGCCGCGATGAGCGGCTCGTAATTGTTCATATATCTCATTGCAACAACTTACTGACGACAACCTGTGGTATCGAAGTCTACCACCAGAGCTGCGTTACTGAACTCTCCACTGACTTTCAGGTAACCCCAATAGTTCGCCTGTCCCGCAATAGTGATACATTCCGCATTACCTGAATTATCAGACCATCCATGTAGGTTGGAAGCTTCATCATTCGGCCAGCCGAAGTTGCTGTATTCCAGCTTAAGATCACCTGTACCATGTGCCGATGTAATCGACATAGACTGATATGTATTGACCCTTTCAATGCTTAGCCATATTGGTGACTGTGAAGCTAAACAAACTGGCTCTCCAGCGACTATTCGTCCGCCACTGACTTTTGAACGATCCGCGCAATCTGTGGGCAATGAGTCATTGCTCCCCTGACTGCTTATATTGATCGACGCCTCAGTGTTAGCCGTTAACCCGTCGTTATCCGTAACAGTTAAGTGAACCGAGTAACTGCCCGTACGACTATATTGGTGCGTCGGATTGGCCTCTGAACTGGTCGAGCCGTCACCGAACTGCCAGTAGTAGCTGGAGATTTGACCGTCGGAGTCCTCGCTACCTTTACTGCTGAATGAAATGGATTCACCTATCTGTCCCTCACTTTTAACCGAAATTACCGCTGATGGAGGCTGCGATTCAGAGCCTCCACTAATCAGATCTTGTTGCCATTGTTCAAACTCACTTTGGTAAGCCGTAGACCAACCGTTGATAGTGCTTTTATATTGCGACCAGTTACCTTCTCGGGTATGCACCAACATCTGATTTACATCGTCCATATGACGTTCAAACATGAAGCGGACAGCCAGATACCCCCAACGATAGATTCGGTCTACATCAAAGCCGTCATACGTTGTCTCAAAGACTTCACTCAGCGTATAAGTTGATCCATCTTTAATCGTATCAATCGCTTTCTGATTGTTGCCTTCGTTGGCGATATACTCCGCTACCCCTTCACTCCACCACACAACCTTTTCAGTTGGATGACTAAAGTCGCCATACATATCAAATCGTCCATCCAGATAATGGACGTACTCATGTTCCAGATTCCATACAAAGTGTTGTGGATTTGCGTAAGAGGCTTCATAAGCAATAAAGTTAGGAACATTGCCCTGATTGGAAGGATCACCCTCGAGATACATGCCGCCATTGTTGGTATCAATGCCAAATATTGGACCCGCATATTTGCCATAGTCATTGCTGCTGTCGAAGATATTGACCTGAAGCTGAGTGTTATGATCATCAGCAACAGGTTGGTTTCCAGTTTCCAGACGCTGATGGAAGTAGCCTTCTTCGTAGCCCATTTTGTCACACGCAGCCTGATGCTGAACTTGAGTCATGTTCTGGGACAGAATGCGAATTGTCGGGCTACAAGTATAATTTTGTGATAACACCAAAGACTTCAGCTCCGTTTTGAAACTGCATATACCGAACTCAGCACAATCTGAGTAGTATGAAGATGTGTCAGCGGTCGCCAACCACACAAGATCACCAAAACCATACATTTCGTACTGTTCAAGGATCTGCTTTACGTTCGCTTTGACTCTTTCCTCAATCACCGTGTTTTGATAACGCAATAGACGCCCTAACTCGCGGCCAGCGTTTGCTGTCATAAACTCATCATCTCGACCAATCGAGTCCCGGTTCATCGCGAAATGGAACAATGCGTTTACCAAGTCACTCTGGTTACCAATTTTGGCTTTGTATTCATCATTCCAACTTCCACCAAACAACACCGAGAACACACTGTTTACTGCATTTCGCATGTACCAGTTCTGAGCGTAATCGGAGTTCCAGCGATTTAGCCACTGTGTCACAACGTCAATGTAATCATGCTCTAGACTTGCGCTGTCCATAGTAATGATCACTTCTGTCAGCACCTTGCCGTGAGCATCGTTGTTTTGGTAGAAGTTGTCATTAGCAACGAAGGCATCCACTGCCTCTTTCACAGCCGGACGTACCCAAGAGCTAAAGCTGATCTTGTCGTTGTAGAACTCTGCATAATAACCAGAGCGTAAATAGAGAAACAAAGCTTCCAGCTCATCACTTCCTCCACCCTGGTAGCTCTTGGCTAAGTTTGCGGTGTGTTTTGCCACGTCAAACATATTGCCAGACTCGAACGTCGTTTCCTGAATACGGCTTTCAGCCGAGAACAACTCATTGACACAACCTGCGCCTTGAATAGTAATAGCATTAATCAGACTAGCACTGTTTGAAGTAGCGAACGCTTCTACATCACACTGCACAACGGCTTCTTCAGTCGCAACCATGTTTAGTGTGTTGATCGTCGCCTGAGGTTTTTGAGGGGTAAATTTAGTCGGTGAATATTCCAGGTGTTGGTCTTCTACACCATGTTGCTTGTGATCGTGCTCAGCATTGTATTCGACGACCTGCGGTACAGGCGCGCCGATAGCGTAGGCATTCGCACTCAGCAATACGCTAGCCACTGCCATTGTTATTTTTTTTAGTTTCATTGATTTTCTTCTGTCTGTCGTTAAGTCAAAGCACTTCACGACGAAGTGCCATACGCAACCAATTGCTTGGTTACTACTCACTATAAGCAGAGGAAAAAGCAAAATAATAACTGAATATTTTAGTCTCAGTTTCTGATCTTGCCGGTTTCAGAACTGCAACCTTCGATTTATCTACTCACCAAAAAGTCATCTTATGGTACTAATTTTGTATGCATTAAGAGGGATGAACTCTCTGGCCCATCACTTAAGGCGCACTTAAGGGGACACACGCGATAAGAGCTCGCGCCTGATCACTTGTCTGAGGCAATCATTCGCAACCCACTCGCGAATTAGTAGTCATCACCATAAAATTTTTTCGGCGGCTGTCGCCACTTTGTCGCCATTTAGCGATTTCAAGACAAAAAAAGAGCCGCAAAATGCGGCTCTCAATTATTCGTCTTTTTCGAAGTCTTGGCTTACTTCTCTTTACCGAATACGTTGTTCTCTTGCTCTTGTACGCGGATGAAAGTTGTACGCTTCGTTAGCTCTTTAAGCTTTGCTGCGCCTACGTATGTACAGGTTGAACGTACGCCGCCAAGGATGTCAGAGATAGTGCCGTGAACGCTACCACGGTATGGCAATAGTACGGTTTTTCCTTCAGCTGCACGGTACTTAGCGACACCACCTGAGTGTTTGTCCATCGCAGACTGAGAAGACATGCCGTAGAATTTCATGAAGGTTTCGCCATCTTTCTCGATGATTTCGCCGCCAGACTCTTCGTGACCCGCTAGCATACCACCTAGCATTACAAAGTCAGCGCCGCCGCCGAACGCTTTCGCTACGTCACCAGCGCATGAACAGCCGCCATCACCGATGATCATACCACCAAGGCCGTGTGCTGCATCACCACATTCGATGATTGCAGACAGCTGAGGGTAACCAACACCTGTTTTAACACGCGTAGTACATACTGAACCCGGGCCAATACCCACTTTAACGATGTCCGCACCAGCAAGAATTAGCTCTTCACACATGTCGCCAGTTACTACGTTACCGGCAGAGATCACCTTGTTTGGGAATGCAGCACGCACTTTCTCTACGTACTCGACCAAATGCTCTGAGTAACCATTCGCAATGTCGATACAGATGAAGATGAGATCTTCCGACAACGCCATGATTTGTTGCGTTTTCTCAAAATCAGCGTCAGAAGTGCCAGTAGAAACAAACACGTTGTTTAGCGTATTTTGGTCCGCAGATTTTACAAACTCAGCCCATTGCTCTACTGAGTAGTGCTTGTGAATAGCCGTCATTACGCCGTGTTCAGCCAGCGCCTTTGCCATTTCAAAGCTACCTACTGAGTCCATGTTAGCCGCAATAACTGGAGTACCAGACCATTGACGACCGCTATGCTTGAATGTAAACTCGCGGGTTAACTCAACTTGAGAACGGCTTTTAAGAGTAGAACGCTTCGGGCGGAATAGTACATCTTTAAAGCCTAACTTAAGTTCTTGTTCGATACGCATGATAAATTTTCCTGTAAGCAAATTTACGTGTCGTGCGTTTTCGGTAAACGTTGGCAGACGTTTTACTGAGTTTCGGACACAAAAAAACCGGAGCGTTGGCAGACGCTCCGGTTTTCAGCATTATAGGTCGCGATTTATTTCCCGCAAGACTGATATTTTCAAATTTTTTATGATACAGTTCGGTTAAGTTGCATACCTAGCCCACCGCAACTCTACTCCAAACTCCAGCTTTACCTTGCAAAACAACCACTTAACATATATCACAAAAACGTTTGCGCAAACCTTTACGTAAGCCGCGAGGTCATTTTCTGACCAAAAGGTTAGTTTGCTATCTCATTCTGATAAAAAGTTGGGCTTTTAACTGATATCTTTTTTACTTATTTAAGTAACAAAAATCACAATATTGAATAAAAAACCATCAACACACTCTTTTTAGCGACTCATATTTCTGTTACAGCTTAAAGAAGGCCAATTGCTCTTTTTGTTTTTCTGCCAGTTGAGAAAGCCCTTCACTAGCGCTAGCACTCTGACGAATTCCACAAACATTTTGATTAATCAACTGTGACATGGTCGCCACGTTGTCATTGATCTCTGAGGTTACCTGAGATTGCTGTTCGGCTGCGGTAGCAACCTGACTGTTAACCTCATTAATACTGCACACCGTCTCGGTAATACCCTGTAGTACTGAATTGGCTTGCTCACTCAACTGGTTATTTTTGTTTAGTAACCCTAATCCAAGCTGCATACTGTCATTTGCTAGGCTCGATTGTTTCTGCAGCTCTTCAATAATGGTTTGGATTTCACCAGCGGATTGTCGCGTTGTGGCAGCCAACTTACGCACTTCGTCAGCAACAACAGCAAAACCTCGTCCTGATTCCCCAGCTCGAGCGGCTTCTATTGCAGCATTGAGTGCCAGTAAATTTGTCTGCTCAGAAACGTCACTAATGACTTCAATCACATCATTAACCTGCTCTGACTGACTCTTCAGTTTCACGACAACTTGTGCGGCGTCTTTGATAGCAGTGATCATTCTGACATTTGCTTTATGGCTCTCTTCGAACAGACCTAAGCCAGATGTAGCCAGTTGCTCTGCATCATCCGCTCGCGAGTCTGCAAGCTGGGCGTTGCTACTGACGTTGCTCGCAGTACTTGCTAGTTGGTTAACTGCGCTAACAATAAGCTCAATTTCTGCCAATTCTTTTTCTGCGTTTTTCTGCGACTGCTCCATAACTGAGGCTAACTGTGTCGAAGCTGCAGCTACCTCGTCACTAATACGCGTTAACGCATCAACAGTGTGATGTAGCTGTTTAGCGGTAAGATTAATGTCATTACTGAGTTGTGAGATTTCATTACGCCCTTTAACTTCAGTGCGAACAGATAGCTCACCATGCGCTAGTCGGTGCATCACTTGTTGGAGTTTGTTGATTGGGTGAACAATCATTCCCGAAAGCAGCCAGGCAACAAACAGAGACAGAATAAAAACAGATGCCATTAACACATGAGCCAACCTTTCCACCTCAAACTTTCGTTTGCTACTACTAGCAATATAGTCACTGGCGAACTCGTATATCTGATGTGACAAGCTATCGATAGAATCTGTCATTCGTTTTCCTGCCTGACGATAGTCGATAATAAAGCTGTCATATTCCTCGAGAGTAACAGTGCCCTGCTTTTGTCGCTCAAATAATTCTAGCGCCTGATGTGAGTAGTCGAGGTACTCTTTGACTGCGGCGCGCACCACTGTAACCTGTTCAACAAAGGTTTCACGGGCATCTATCTCAGTTAACTTGTTTTCGATACCAACGTAGGCCGATTTCAGTTTGAAAATAAACGCCTCCCGGCTGGATTCATCATACATGGAGTACACGGCGTCGAGCTTGAGCGGATACACTTGATCATCAAGTTCGGTGAGCGTCGCTTTGTAAAACATTAACGACTCTATTATTTCATTCACGACTGCATCTTCCGACTCCAATTGGCGCTTGGTAAAAGATAAAGCGATAAATAGAGTCACCGCAGTAAAAAGAACGGGTAGCAAAACCTGAGTTCGAATGGACAAGCTTTTTAGGGATAGTTGCATAATTTTCTCTATATCAGTCTGGTTTATTCCGAGCTCGAGGAACCATGATAAGAACGAATAACCTTGACGGAGATATACCTCCGCGTACATGCGAAACTCATTGAGCTTTATAGTGAATTGCCTCGAACCACGAGGAAGGGTGGTACAAAGCAATATGCAACAAAACTATAAACCAGATGATAATGAGAGACTTGTGGAGTTGTATTAAACTAGGATACTTAGCCAAAAAAGGCCAAGCAAAGCCTGGCCTATGAAAACAGAATCTTCAGGCAATTCTGTGTTTAAAAATCGTAACGCACGCCAAGACGAAGAGTATCTTCACCTGTATCTTTGAATCCGTCAGCATTCGTATCTGTCGATGTTACGCCGTTCGAGAAGTACGAAACGTAAGTACGGAAATGGCTATTGAACTTGTAGTAGCCCACCAGTTCAACGCCATCGGTATCATCGTACTTTGTACCGTCAGCCTGTTCATTCTCTTGGTTGGTGTAAAGCAGTGCCGCTGAAAGTTGTTTGGTGAATTTGTACTGTGCCACAACTTCCAGTGCGGTGAACTCTTTATCAGACGCACCCGTCGCTTTATCGTCAAGGTCACCGACTGAGTATGTCGCACCTAAATACAGGTTATCTAGCGTGTAACCAATACCACCAAGAATTTGTGACTGACTGCCAAGACCTTTGCCTAAATCAGCTCCAGAGAACGCCAGACCTAAGTCAAGACCAAATGGCGCGCTGTAAACACCTGAGATACCGTAACCATCTGAATCTTCAGTACTGTTAGCCTGATAAGTTGCCTGAAGCTGGAATGAGTCGAAAGCACCGCGGTAAGCCACAACGCTGTCTTCTTTGTCACTGGCAGAATTAATCACCTGTTGGATACCAGAAAACTCAGTCACATCGGTAAAATCAGACACAATAACTGCCGCCATATCCTGACGACCGAATGAAACGGCATGACCATCGAAGTCCACGCCAGCAAACATGTAACGGTTCTCGAACTCGTCTTTACCTGTATCCTGCTCCGCTTCATAAACAGCGAATGCTGTCATGCCATCGGCAATCTCAGATTTACCTTTTAAATTAAGACGAGCACGAGTGCTGTCATCCATCGTACCCTGGATTTCTTCACCTTTTGAGTTACCAATGAAGTCACCACGGAACTCGACACGGCCACCCACTTTAAGTTCAGTACCATCCGCTTGGTATACGGTTGCTGCCAGAGTCGATCCTGATACTAGTGCTGCACATACTGCAGACGCTGCCACTGCTAATTTCATCTTACTTTACCTTTAGATTATCTATGAGCTTCAATGCTCGAACTGGTTGATGCGAGATAAATTAGAGTTGTGACATGACGCTTTGATGGCTAATCCATTACGATTAAATGGCGAATCTGTGCAAGAAAAATGACAGTTGAAGAGCTTGCCAGTAGCGAACCATAGGCAAGCCCAGTATACAGAGGGAGCGAACTTAGCGTCTGTCCTTAGGAGAATCCATAACGACCATAGTAGTGATCGACTGAACCTGAGCACACTCACCCAACACATCAGCATGGAATTTTTTATAGCTAGGTAAGTCCTTGGTTTCGACACGTAACATGTACTCATTAGCACCAGTGATGTTATGGCACTCAACCACCTCATCAATAAAGCGCACATGATCCTCGAACTCTTGTTGCGCCTGTTTACGGTGACTAGCTAAGCCGATAGAAACATAAGCGATAAAACCAACCCCGAGGCGGCTGTTATCCAACATCACGCGATAGCCTTTGATGATCCCCTGTTTCTCCAGCTCCTGAACGCGTCGCAAGGTAGCAGAAGGTGATAAACCAATCCGCTCTGCCAGCTCAACATTGGAGATTCTTCCGTCTAATTGCAGTTCCTGCAAGATCCTTTCGTCAAAACGGTCCATGATATTCCTTTATTGCGTAATTACTGCGTTTCATTCGAATAAAAACACAAAATTGCTCAGTAATCCACCTAATATAGTTGTTGACCGGTCAAGACAAGCTCATCGCGCAACATTATTGCGCTCACTCTGCATTTAGGAACTTTCATGGAATTTGAACAACTTAGCGCACTTATTTTATTTGCTTTCGTCTCGACTTTTACTCCCGGGCCAAACAACATCATGCTGATGACCTCTGGTGCAAACGTCGGTTATCTGCGAACTCTGCCCCATATGTGTGGCATCGCTTTTGGCTTTGCCTTTATGGTGTTATTGGTCGGTCTTGGACTATCGAGTGTCTTCGAAGCCTACCCGGCTGCACACCATGTTCTGAAATACGTCAGCTTGCTATATCTTGGTTATTTGGCACTTAAGATCGCACTCAGTGGTCGCGCATCAGCCGTTGAAGACTTTAAACCTATGAGTTTTCTTGGCGCAGCTAGCTTCCAATGGGTCAATCCAAAAGGCTGGTCAATGGCGTTAAGCTCTGTGACCTTGTATAGCAATGGTGGTAGCTGGTTAGAGCTACTGATCATTTCGAGCACCTTTCTGATTGTAAACTTCCCATCCGGCACATTTTGGATATTAGCAGGACGCGAACTACAACGCTGGTTGACCAGCAACATTCGCGTGCGAAGTTTTAACGTCACAATGGCAGCACTACTTGTCGCCTCCACCTTGCCAATGACCTAAATAGGTTGAATGTAAATTTGTTTAAAGATGCTACCTAACTTGAAAATCTACTGTTACTCTTAAACGAGAATACGAACAATTATCGAGTAATACATGAAAAAGCCATCACCACGACAAGTTACTATTCGTTCAACCGAAACTATTACCCCAAACATGCAGCGCATCACTTTGCACAGTGATGCGCTAAGTGAATTCCCAGCCAACTGTGAAGGCAGTTACATTAAGCTGTTGTTCACCCCAGTCGGTGGTACAGATCTGGCGACATTAAGTGACGACGAGCGACCGGTGATGCGCACTTACACTATTCGTAAGTTTGATCCAATTTCGGCTCAAATCGAAGTCGATTTCGTTAAGCATATTACCGACGACATGCAATGCGGTTTTGCGGCTCGCTGGGCAATGAACGCTCAAGTGGGTGACACCATCTCTATTGCCGGACCGGGTTCGATCCAAGATATGAATATGGAAGCGGACTGGTTCTTTATGACTGCGGATATGACCGCACTGCCTGCCTTATCAGCGAAGATCCGACGTTTACCTGCCGAGGCGAAGGGCTACGCTGTAATTAAAGTTATTTCAGAGCAAGACATACAACCAATCGAGGCACCACAAGGCTTTGAAGTTAAGTGGATTTTCGAAGGTGAACAACTGCCTGATGCAGTTCGTGCACTGCCATGGCTGGAAGGCAGGGTCTCTGTGTGGTGTGCATGTGAGTTCGACTCGATGCGCTCACTGCGTCAGTACTTCAGAAATGAACAGCAGGTAGAGCGCGAAAACATTTACATCAGTAGCTACTGGAAACAAGGGGTAGCTGAAGATGGCCATAAAGTAATTAAACGCCAGGACGCAGAACTGCACGAAGCGTAATGCCACTTGATCTTGAGGGAGTACGCTCCCTCAATCCTCAGCGCTAAGCCAAATTTTCAGCCAGAAAATCTATCAACAAACGTACCTTAGGTGATAAATTTCGGTTTTGTGGATACAAAGCCCATATCCCTTCCCGCTCATCGCGATACTCAGTTAACACCTCAACCAACTCACCTTCATCCAGTGCTTGCTGTACATAATGATCCGGCAGTTGCACCAGACCTAAGCCTCGTTTAGCCGCATCAAGTAACGCATAACCCGAGTTACAGTGAATGCGACCAGAAATTCGGATCGACTTTTCACTTTTCGCGTCCCTGAAACGCCAGTAATCGACAGAACCAACCAGACACTGATGATGGCTGAGTTCGGATAAGGTATGCGGCTCACCAAACCTGTCCAGGTAATCTGGGCTGGCACAAACATACAACTGGCGACTAGATAAGCGCTTTGCAATCAGACTCGAATCTTGCAGACGACCAAGGCGGATTGCCACATCAAAGCCCATCTCAATCAAATCCAATTTCTGGTTCGTGAGCATTAAATCCAGATCGACTTGCGGATGTTGTTCAAGAAACTGATGTAATAACGGCGCGAGGTTCTGCTCACCAAAAGTCACAGGCGCCGTCACTTTGAGCAGACCTTTTGGCGTGGACTGCATTTGCGTCACAGCCAATTCTGCCAACTCTAACCCTTCGACGAGATGCTTACACTGCTGGT
This sequence comes from Vibrio brasiliensis LMG 20546, assembly GCF_000189255.1. Classification (GTDB taxonomy): domain Bacteria; phylum Pseudomonadota; class Gammaproteobacteria; order Enterobacterales; family Vibrionaceae; genus Vibrio; species Vibrio brasiliensis. The sequence continues at coordinate 74,017 of NZ_AEVS01000090.1, forward strand.
AATAAACCTGACCAGCCTCGGTGAGCGACACCTTACGAGTTGTTCTGTTGAATAATTTGACCGCCAGACGTTCTTCAAGTGAGGAGATCCGGCGACTAACCTGCGCTACGGATGTGACGAGTTTACTCGCCGCTGCAGTAAAAGACTGAGTTTCAGCAACCGCCACGAATTCACTGACCCCTTCCCAGTTTGCCATTTGCTACTCTGTAATATTCAATCGGGATTATCCGTCGATTATTGCAGAGAGGTAATAGTCGCTGCAATAATCGATCACATAAATTCCACGCTCTGCCTGACCCAGATTATAAAATCGAGCCTAAGATTGTGCTAAAGTGACCGCCTGTTCCGAATCATTAAGCGACTGAGAATGTCTAAATTAAAACTTTCATTTGGCTTGGTAGTGCTGGCAGTCACGCTTGTACTGGCTTGGGTCTTCATTCCGACTCATGTCCGCCTTGGTAGTGAAATCCTTAATCAGCCTGTTGGAGAAGGCTTTCAACTGGTAGGCCACAAAGCAATCTCTACTGACCCACAAGACGGTAAACTTAATCACTATTTCCTTATCGACCAGACAACTTCAGTCAAAGATGCGCAGCCCTTTCTGATCACTTCAGATCCATTTATTAAAGTGGCCAAGGTGGATGACAATAAAATCTCACTGACCATTAATGGCCGAGTAAAGCATCTCGATAACGACCTGTGGGTAGAGCGACCTGACGGCACAGTCCAGCACTGGTATATCAGCACCGCGATCAATTACATCCGCTAGCGACTCTCCACGCTAGCAATCCCGTCACAAACAGGTAAAATCACGCCAGTTGATTTTACCTGTAGTGAATACCCTGATGCACCACCCTCAAAACCTGTTTACCCGCTTTACCTCTGATATTGATCACTATTCACTACCTGAGAAATTCACTTTCCCGTTTTACTATCAGCCCCACCCTCTGTGTGTTTTGGCTGCTAAGCAACTGCAGCAACATTTGACGACCCAACAAGAGTGGCAACATGACTTTGGTGTCGACGGAAATGAAGCTGGAACAGGCAAGATGTTTGGAGTTCTGCTGGTTAAATCTCCTCAGGGCGAGATTGGCTTTTTGTCAGCCTTCTCGGGCAAGATCGCGGATAAAAACCTATTACCAGGCTTTGTACCACCAGTGTTTGATATGCTGACGGAAGAGAGCTTTTTCCGCTCTGATCTGGCCTGTATTACCGAGATCAACAGCGCAGTAAAAGAGCAGCAATCCAATCCAAGACTAGCGCAGCTTAAACAAGCGTTAAATCAGTTAGAACAAGACTATCAGGATGAAGAGCACACTCAGCGCCAAGCCATTATTGCTGGCCGTGCAGCTCGCAAAGCACAACGGGAACATGGTGAGCAGACTCTGGACAAAACAGCGCTTGATGCACTGTTAATTGACCTCAGCAAACAGAGTGTCGCAGAAAAGAATGTTCTGAAGTATCTCAAGCTGGAGTGGGAAGAGAGGATCGCGGCCGTTAAAGCTGAGCTAGACGTTCTGCTCTCATCCCTCAATCAACTCAAGCAGCAGCGCAAACAGTTATCCAATGCCCTGCAGAATAAACTGTTCGCTCAATACCGTTTTCTAAATGGACGCGGAGAAGAGCAGTCTCTGGCAGCGATCTTCGCCCCGACAACCAGTCCAACACCACCAGCAGGTGCTGGTGAGTGCGCAGCACCAAAACTGTTGCACTATGCGTTCAAGCACGGCTTTGAACCACTGGCTCTCGCTGAATTCTGGTGGGGTGTATCGCCAAAATCGGAGATCCGCCAACACCAACAGTTTTATCCTTCGTGCAACAGTAAATGTCAGCCAATCCTTGGTCATATGCTGCAGGGTCTTAAGGTCGATGATAATCCACTGGAAGAGAACTGGGCTGAAGATAAAGAACTGGAAATACTATTTGAAGATGATGCCCTGGTAGTCGTCAATAAACCTTCCGGACTGCTCTCAGTTCCGGGTAAAACCATTACGGACTCGGCCTACACTCGTTTACAGCAGCGTTACCCTGATGTCGAAGGCCCCTTTGTGATCCACAGACTGGATATGGCGACCTCTGGCTTGCTGGTGTTTGCGCTCACCAAACGGGCAAACAAAAGCCTGCAGAAACAGTTTATCTCCCGCAGTGTAGAAAAGCGCTACGTCGCTCTGCTTGAAGGCGAAGTTGAACAACAAAACGGCCAGATCAAATTACCGATGCGTGGCGACCCGGTAGACCGCCCTCGTCAGCTAGTCTGTTTTGAACATGGCAAACCTGCCGAAACCTATTGGGAAAAGATTTCTACCATTAACGGTCGCAGTAAGCTTTATCTCTACCCTAAAACAGGCCGAACTCACCAACTCAGAGTCCACTGTGCCCATCACCTTGGCTTAGATCTCCCTATGGTCGGAGACGGCCTATACGGCGAAAAAGCGGACCGCCTGCACTTGCACGCGGAGAGGCTCGAATTTGAACACCCATACAGTAAAGAGCGACTGACTTTCTCTGCCGAGGCAGAATTTTAGTTACTCTCTCCCCGGAGCCCGACTCGTTTACGATTGCTGTGAGTCGGGTCGGGATTTTCACAGACAAGGGTTCAAGAGTCAGCGCATTCAGTGTAATACAGGGCTTTAATCTATGCCTACAAGGAAGGTGCATACATGTCTGACTACAGCGCAACCGTAAAATGGCAACGTGGCGAGCAAGAGCCTTTTAGCGATAATAAGTACAGTCGAGGCCATACGTGGGAGTTTGATGGCGGTGTTGTCGTCCCTGCTTCATCCTCTCCTCATGTCGTGCCACTGCCCCTTTCAGTTGAAGAAAATGTCGATCCTGAAGAAGCCTTTATCGCTGCGATTTCTAGCTGCCATATGCTGACATTTCTCGGTATTGCGGCCAAGCGTCGTTATGTCATCGACTCATACACAGACCACGCGATTGGCCTGATGGAAGATGACGCTCAGGGCTACACTTCGGTCACCAAGGTTACGCTGCGACCTGATATTACCTTTATTGGTGACAAGCAGCCTACTTATGAGCAATTGGAAAAAATGCATCACCTTGCCCACCAGCATTGCTTCATTGCTAACTCAGTGAAAACAGAGATCACCACCGAAATAAGGGTGTGAGTGCAGCGATGAAAAACAAAGCACTGGTGGTTATTTTCGTTGGGTTTGGTTTATTCATCCTCATAGGTCAGCAGTACCAGTTGTTTGGCTCTGGTGATCCTGATTCATTTCCCAAACTGCCTCAATCAGCGTCGTTCCCAGTATCGACTAATTATGATGGTGAATGGGTAGGACGTCGCATTGATGTCAGCGGCAATAACATGTGTGAACGTACCACAATAACCGGAACCATCAATGATGGATTCGCCAAACTAACCCTAACCTACAACGGCACTCCGCTTAAAGGTTGGGTGAATGCCGAGTCAGATCAACTTGTTCTATTTGCGACCAACAGGCAATGGGATTATCGATTTACTGCTACTGTCGGCAAAAATCGAATTCAGGGAAAATGGCACTTAACCAACGGTCCGTGTAAAGGGAGTTGGTATCTGGATAAACAAAGCTAATCAAAAACCTCAGCTTCATGCTACACTCAGCGTCAATTAAGGGTAACAACCCCATTCAATAAAGAACCTGAGTGTAATCATGCCATTCTCTAAACTTGGTCTTAGCCAGCCTATCACTGATGTGATTTCTCAACTTGGCTACAGCAAACCAACGACGATTCAACAAAAAGCTATTCCAGTGATCTTGCGTGGTGATGATCTCATCGCGGCAGCTCAGACGGGTACAGGTAAAACCGCTAGCTTTGTTCTGCCTATTTTGCAAAAGCTTAGCCAAGGTGAAACCCAGCGTAAAAAACGTATTCGTGCACTTATTCTTGCACCTACGCGTGAACTTGCGGTTCAGGTAGAACAGAAAGTTCAGGATTACAGCAAAAATCTGCCTTTAACCTCCCTGGCCATGTACGGTGGTGTGGATGAAGCGAGCCAGAAACAAGCTCTGATTGACGGTGTCGACATTCTGGTTGCTACACCTGGTCGCTTGATTGATATGTATGGCAAGCGTGCTGTTCACTTTGATGAAGTTGAAGTACTGGTTCTTGATGAAGCAGACCGCATGCTCGATATGGGCTTTATTGAAGACATCAACAAGATCCTTGACCGCTTGCCTACGGATATCCAGCACTTGCTGTTCTCGGCAACACTGTCAAACAAGGTCCGTGATCTGGCGAAAACAGCGGTTCACGATCCCTATGAGATCTCAATAGCAGCCAATCAAGCGTCTAAGAAAAACATCGAGCAGTGGTTAATCACGGTCGATAAAGATAAGAAATCGGCGCTACTTAGCCATTTGATTAACGAGAATGACTGGGATCAGGCACTGATCTTCATTGAGACCAAACACGGCGCAGCGAAACTGGCTTCCCAGTTGGAAAAACGTGGCATCATTGCCGAGGCTTTCCATAGCGGACGAAGCCAGGCAGTACGTTCACAGCTACTGGCAGACTTTAAAGCAGGCAAGATTAAATACATGATCGCCACTGGTGTTGGCGCCCGTGGTATCGACATTGAGGGCCTGTCACGCGTGATCAACTACGACTTGCCATTCCCCGCGGATGAATACGTTCACCGTATTGGTCGTACAGGTCGTGCAGACGCGTCGGGCGAAGCTATCTCATTTGTCTCCAAAGATAACTTTAAGAACCTGTGCATGATCGAATCACGTTTAGGTCATCTGATTGAACGTCGCGAGATTGAAGGTTTCGAACCTCGTAAGCCAGTACCAATTTCAATCCTTAACTATGTGCCGAAGCATAAACGCCAAAACAAGGAAGACTAATGAGCGCACCAACCAAGATTACGTTTTTTGAGTTCCTGACGCCTTCAATCGTGGCGGGAAAGAAGACTATTACTATCCGTGATGAGTCTGAGTCACACTACGTGCCGGGAACAGAAGTAGAAGTCTTCACTCTGGAGACCGATGAAAAGGTGTGTAACATTAAGATCCTGTCAGTGAAGCCTCTGCACTTTGACGACATCAATGAGTTCCATGCCGAGCAGGAATATATGGAGTTGCCAAAGCTTAAGACGCTAATCCGTGAAATCTACCCTGATACTGATACCCTATTCGAGATCAGCTATCAACTCGTCTAAATCTCCCGCCGCAGGTGGTCAATACCCTCTGCGGCTGGTTCCAAAGTTCAGTGCAACTTTGACTTTTTTCTTACTCTCTCTCCCTGATACGCCATTCACCATCTACACTTACTAAATCAATCAAAATCAATGATTAACCATTAACAAAGTGTGGATTTATCAATGTCAGCTTCAGTGAATAGATTCCAATATCTGCCCATTATCGCCCTAGCCCTGTCGATGCTTGTTGGTGGGTATTTCTTTCATAACACGCTCGCTGACTGGAGCAAAAAAATCGTCAGTGATTACATGTCGAGAGTACTGGATGATGTCGCGCACCAGATCCATGAACAGCAACTCGACCTTTACGATATGGCGCCATCCGATATCGACGCCTTTATTGACAACCTTTCACAGTCTCGTGTCGGACAGCGCCTGACCATCATTCATAGCAGTGGTAAAGTACTGGGCGACTCGCAGCTTTCTAACCGAGAGATCTCAGGCTTGGATGACCACAGTACACGCGCAGAAGTGGCCGACGCCTTAGTGTCTGGGATCGGGATTTCAAAACGCCACAGTTCTTCCATCGATCAGGATATGCTCTACGTCGCGAGAAAACTGATCCTGCCTGAAGATGAACACGGTCATGACACTCAATACGTCATTCGACTGGCAATGCCTCTTACCGCACTGGTGGCCATGACCAGCGATCTTGAACTGATTGTCTATGCGTTGATGGGCGCTTCATTTGCCGTACTGATCTGTTCATCCTGGTTCAGTCACCGCCGTATCTTTGCTGTGGTCAGTCATGAGAGGCAACAACAGGAAGAACGCATCGCCAAAAGTACCCGTGAGATTGAACTACTCCATCAGCTCGCCAATATGCTGGCAGCCTGTAACAGCATTAAAGAGGCTCAGGTCGTGGTTGCCGACATCATTCCACGTATTCTGGGTGATATTAACGGCTGCGTCTCTATCATGCGCGAATCGCGTAACCAGTTAGAAGTGAAACTTGACTGGGGTGGCACCTGGCCTGCCAGCACTGTGTATACTCCAAATGATTGCTGGGCACTGCGTAAGGGTAAATTCCATCTCTCCCACGAAAAGCACCACCACTTAGTTTGCAGTCATATGAGCCACCTTGATGGCGATGGCAACACCTTGTGCGTACCACTGACTGCCCATGGCAATACCGTGGGTATGTTCCATCTTTACTTTGGTCAGCACAACAGTCATGTCAGTGATGAAACCAAACAACTCGCCTTCACCCTTGCCGAACACCTAGGTTTAGCCCTGGCGAATCTGAGTCTGCAAGAAAAACTACGTTCACAGGCCATGCGCGATCCGCTGACCGGACTCTTCAACCGTCGCTACTTCGAAGAAGTATTTGACCGAGAGTGGTCAAAAGCGGAACAGGACAGCACCCAGTTGTCACTCCTTATGCTCGATCTCGATCACTTCAAGCGTTTCAATGATAACTTTGGTCATGATGCTGGTGACTACGTACTGAAAGAAGTCTCATCGCTGCTCAAACAGTCGATTACAGATACCCATGTTGCATGTCGTCTCGGTGGCGAAGAGCTGGCGATTATCTGCCCCGACACGCCAGCAGTGGAGGCATTAACGCTTGCTGAGCAGATCGTCGAATCAGTACGTGAGCTACATCTTGATATGAAAGGCTTATCGCTTGGCCAGTTAGGCGTCTCGATTGGTGTAACAACCTACCCCGAGTTAAATGCCTCAACGGCTGAGTTGGTTAAAGCTGCGGACACTGCGCTGTATCAAGCCAAAGATCAAGGACGTAGTCAGGCGATTCACTCCAATGCAGGCCAAAACAAACCCGCCGCCTCAGTCAGTGATATCATGCCGTTAAAGTCTTGAATCAAAAGCGAATATAGCACCTGTGCAATCCATCGTAGAAAACAGACTAGACGACTGGTCTAATTTAAAATATAGTATCGCCATGAACGCAAAAACCCAAGACACTCGCCAACACATACTCGAAGTGGGCTACCAACTGGTGGTCTCCAAAGGCTTCACTGCGGTTGGCTTATCCGAACTCCTTAAAAGCGCCGATGTACCGAAAGGTTCTTTTTATCATTACTTCAAGTCAAAAGAGCAGTTCGGCGATGCGCTTATTGAAGAGTATTTCAGAACCTACCTCAGCCGTGTTGATACGCTGTTATCAAGCAATAATGTAACAGCTCGTCAGCGTCTGCTTGACTACTTCTCGCGCTGGCTGGATGTGGATAACGGAGTCTGTAATGCTAATAAATGCCTGGTGGTTAAGCTAAGTGCCGAAGTATCGGATCTGTCTGAGTCAATGCGCACTACACTGGCGACAGGAGCCGATAAGATCGTCAGCCTGATCGCCCGCTGCATCGAATCAGGAATTGAGGACGGCTCGATTAAGTGCCATGACGCCAACCAGACGGCACGTCAGCTCTATCAGCAATGGCTTGGTGCAAGTCTGCTCAACAAACTTCATCAGGATGCGAGCAACCTAGAACTTTGCTACGTCACAACTCAGCAACTGTTAGATAACTAACACAACCCGCCACCCACCATGGCGGGATTTTTTGAAATATTCACTAGACGACTGGTCTAATAATAAGGAATCATTATGACTCACTCTACAAATCGCCGCATCGTCCTCGCTTCAAGGCCGGTAGGTGCACCTGTTGATCACAACTTCCGTCTGGAAAGCGTCGATAAGCCAATCCCTGCGGAAGGTGAAATGCTACTTCGCAGCGTCTACCTGTCTCTCGACCCTTACATGCGCGGACGTATGAGCGATGCAAAATCTTATGCTGATCCGGTAGCCATCGATGAGGTTATGGTTGGCGGCACCGTCTGTCAGGTTGAAGTCTCTAATCACCCAGACTATGAGGTGGGCGAATGGGTTCTCGCCTTCACAGGTTGGCAGGACTACGGTATCTCTGATGGTGAAGGTTTGATCAAGATGGGCAAAGCACCCACTCACCCATCTTACGCATTAGGTGTGATGGGTATGCCTGGCTTTACAGCTTATATGGGCCTGCTTGATATCGGCCAGCCAAAACAAGGCGACACTCTGGTTGTTGCTGCCGCGACGGGTGCCGTGGGCTCAATGGTTGGCCAGATTGGTAAATTAAAAGGCTGCCGAGTCATCGGTGTCGCGGGTGGTGAGGAGAAGTGTCGCTACGCTATAGAACAACTTGGTTTCGATGAGTGTATTGACCATAAGGCAGACGATTTCGCCGAGCAGTTAGCTAAAGCTTGTGATCAGGGAATCGATATCTACTACGAAAACGTCGGTGGTAAGGTGTTTGATGCGGTAATGCCACTTCTTAATACAGGTGCTCGTATCCCGTTATGTGGTCTGATTTCGCAATACAATGCCACTGAGCTTCCGGCAGGTCCGGATCGCATGTCGATGCTGATGGCACAACTGCTGATTAAGCGTATCAAGATGCAGGGCTTTATCATTTTCGACGACTATGCACACCGCTACGGCGAGTTCGCCGCTGAAATGGGTCAGTGGCTGGCAGAAGGCAAGATTCACTACCGTGAACATCTGGTTGAGGGCCTGGAGAATGCGCCACAAGCCTTTATCGGTCTGCTTGAGGGTAAGAACTTCGGCAAGCTAGTGGTACAAACCAACCAGCCAATTTAAGTTTTATCGATCGTTGACCAAAAAATAAAGGGCCTACAAGCGTAGGCCCTTTTGTATATGGCGAACTTTCCTCGCGCTCAGAATTGGCAAAATCGGATAAGTTGCACTAAATTTATCTATGTAACAGGTAAGAGCCAAGGTGCATATCACACTTGTATTGCACTCTTTCCCTGTACCACTAGCGAGGAATGAACAATGAAAAACTTCGATTTTTTTAAACTGTTCGACACCAAAGAGCTGTTTATCTTTTACTGATTTTTGCCAAGCGCTTTGATCAGAACAGAGGTATCCATCCGGCCATAGCCTTCTTTTTGCAGCTCCGCGTATCTTTGATCAATGTCCTGAGTTAAAGGCAGTTCGATACCAACGCGCTGAGCTTCTTTGAGGCAAAAGCCGAGATCTTTACGCATCCAGTCGATAGCAAAACCAAAATCAAACTGATCATTAGACATAGTGACAGCGCGGTTTTCCATCTGCCACGAGCCTGCTGCACCGTGCTTTAATGTATCGACCACTTGCTCAACGTCAAGGCCCGTTTTCTGCGCGAGTAGAATGGCTTCACTCAACCCCTGTAACACACCGCCAACACAAATCTGGTTGACCATTTTACAACGTTGTCCCTGACCGTTTTCACCAAACAGGTTACTCTGCTTAGCGTAAGCGTCCATTACCGGAGCTACCTCATCGAACACCTGCGGTTCGCCACCACACATGATAGTCAGAACACCATTTTCCGCACCAGCCTGCCCACCAGAGACAGGGGCATCAATAAAGGCATTGCCGTTCTCTTTTGCAGCCTGAGCCAATTCGATCGCTAATTCCGCAGAAGTGGTGGTGTGATCAACCAACACTGCCCCCGGCTTCAGACCAGCCAGAATGCCATCATCGCCGTAAACAACGCTGCGCACATCATCGTCGTTGCCGACACAGACAAATACCATGTCACAATCTTGCGCTGCTTTCTTTGGCGTATCACAAGCAGTGCCCTGATATTCCTCTGCCCAGTGCTGCGCTTTAGTAAAGGTACGGTTGTAAACACGGGTCTGGTAGCCTGCTTTGCTCAGGTAGCCAGCCATTGGGTAGCCCATCACACCCAAACCTACGAAGGCGACTTTGATACTCATGACTTCATCTCTCTGTTTTATCTTATTGTTTTGCCAGTGTACTAAACAATGGCGCGCAAATTAACCACATATCGTGCCCCTATGGTGTAACCGGGTAATCAGAGCCCGATTCCTCAAGACAAATCAATTCGCCAAGCCTTACATTACTAATACCAGCTATCAACTTGAGTTATCGCTCAAAGGCAGTGAGATGGAAATACCTTAAATCTCATTGATTTGCTCTTTTACTCGCTGAATTAATTGTGCCAGAATCAAATCTATTACCATTGTGTTTAATAAGTTGTCACATGAAATTTCAAGCCGCTATCTTTGATATGGATGGCCTTCTACTCGACACGGAACGTGTCTGCATGCGCGTATTCAAACAAGCATGTGCTACCACCAATCAACCTTTTCATGAAGAGGTTTACCTTTCCATCATTGGTTGCAACTCAGCCACGATTGAAAAGATATTTCGTCAGGCCTACGGAGAGCATTATGAAACCGTGCATGACGAATGGCGGGTCAACTACAACGCGATTGTTAAGCATCAGGCGATCCCGCTAAAAGAAGGGGTGATTGAGCTGCTGAGCTGGCTGAAAGAGAATAACGTGCCCATTGCTGTCGCCACTTCAACCCATCGCGATGTTGCAACATTCAAACTAAAATTAGCCGGTCTTGACCACTATTTTGACAATCTAACCTGTGGCTGTGAAGTATCTCATGGCAAACCCGATCCTGAGATTTACTTGCTCGCGGCACAACGACTAGGCGTAAACCCGGCAAACTGCCTCGCATTTGAAGATTCCAATAACGGTGTACGCAGCGCAGTAGCCGCCAATATGACCACCTACCAGATCCCAGATCTGGTTGAACCAAGTGAAGAAGTCAAAGCGCTTGGTCATCAAATCGTCCCTTCTTTGAGTCAGGTTCTGGCTCAGTTGAAACAGCAATAATGAAATTCGTGGGTAAGCAGACGCTTACTCACGATTGTTCCCCGGATAGCTGCCCGACTTCTCCCTTATCGTTTCCTTATACCCTTTACCGATTTTCAATAACTAAGCGTTCTATTAATAGTTTGATGTCACGGGTTTTTATCTTCTAAAGTAGTCCCAATCTAATCTATTGAACGCAATCCAAATAAGGAACGACAATGACAAACCAATACGTACCACCAAAAGTTTGGCAAAACGAACCTAGTTCAGGAAATCAATGGGCGAACATTAACCGACCTGATTCTGGGGCTAGATTTGACAGAGAGTTACCTGTTGGAGAGCACCCTTTGCAGCTTTACTCATTAGGTACTCCTAACGGCCAAAAGGTCACGATTCTGCTAGAAGAGTTACTCGCACTGGGTATTAAACAAGCTGAGTATGATGCGCACCTGATTAAGATTGGTGAATCTGACCAGTTCTCATCAGGCTTTGTTGCGGTTAACCCTAACTCGAAGATCCCTGCATTGGTGGATAACTCTGGTGAAACTCCAGTCAACGTATTTGAATCTGCATCAATTCTGGTCCATTTAGCAGAGAAGTTTGGCAAGTTCCTGCCAGAAAGTGGTTCGGCAAGAACCCAGACTTTCAACTGGTTATTCTGGGCACAAGGTTCTGCGCCATTTCTAGGCGGTGGTTTCGGCCACTTCTACGCTTATGCAGATGAGAAGCAAGAGTACCCGATTAACCGTTTTGCGATGGAAGCAAAACGTCAGTTAGATGTACTGGACAAGCAATTGGCTAACAATACCTTTGTCGCGGGAGAAGAGTACACCATTGCAGACATGGCGATCTGGCCATGGTACGGCAATCTGGTTCTGGGCAAGCTGTACGATGCCGCCGAGTTTTTACAGGTTGAAAGCTATGAAAACGTCGTACGCTGGGCAAAACAGATTGCAGAGCGTGAAGCTGTTCAGCGTGGTCGTATTGTTAACCGACCATTTGGTGAAGAGTGGGAACAGGTGCTAGAGCGTCACAGTGCTGAAGACATTGATAAAGTGATGGCACTTAAACCTGAATAATGTCCGTTAAGACTTGGGTTGGGTGAGTGAATAAATCAGTCAGGTGAAAAAGTACACATCCTTGTGTCGTATGCTCTGATTTAGATCCAAGCCAGAGACAACAGCAAAAATGGTAAGGCAATCGCCGATGCCATTTTTGCTAACGCCATGAATTCACGCATCATTACTTCACGCTTCGGTGAAACAACAACCGTAGAATATGACGCCGCAACTTGTGCACTGTTCATAAATCCTCAAACGGATGAGATGTTAAGGAGCGGCAATTCTATAGACTGGTTAATTTGAGTTCAACTTTAATACACCCTTTACTCAGTTCACCCTCTCCCTGTTACAAATAGCCTATTTTGGTGATAACCATTTTATGATCCGAGCCATTAGGGCGCGCTATGCTACGCCTTTCGCAAATTCGTCTGCCAGCAAATGAAGATTTCAGCCACAAGTGATCAATGGCTATCATTGAGAAATCCGGAGTGGTTACCTGACTTGCCCAGTTTGGCCAACTCGCAACTGGAACGGTTTGAAAACTCGGTAAAATCTGACCAAACCTCAAGCTGACTGCCGACAGGTTAAAGTCTCCGACCACCAATATCTCATCACTTGGATAGAGTTCAATAATCGACTCAATGGTCCTTATCAACGCATTACGTCGATACCATAGCTCTTTGGTCCTTGGCGACGGCGGGTGGGCAGCAATCAGAGTCATGGCTGTGTGCTTATTTGGCTGCCAAACCCCACGGATAATCGCTTCTTGATCCGGAGTCATATAAACAGACACATCGGTGAGTGGCGCTCGACTGAGTATCATCTGACTAGAGGGGTAACCGACCCCCTCCTGACCACCGTAGTAATAGGGATAGATATCATCCAGAATTTTCAGCTTCTCACCTATCTCTGGCGCTACCTCTTGTAATACCACCAAATCACTCGGTTCAGACAGCAGTCGATTAATAAACTCATTAATGTCCTTGTTGCCGTAATAGAGATTAAACTGACTGACTGTGATGGGATTAACGCAGTTGGCAACCAATGTATGATGTGATTTAGGAGCAAGCAGGAAAAAGACACCGGATAGCACCAGGCTCACCAGCCCCGGCGCCCATTGCTTTGTTAATAACAACGCCGCAGCGAATACCCAGTAAAGAATTAAAAACACCGCTGGGAAGGCGACAATATTTTCTATCCACCAAGTCGATTCGTAAAACGACAAACCAACCCAAGCTAACGTTGGGCTAAAAACCAATAACCAGACTAAGCTACGTTTTATCAATCTAAGCACCTCATTAGCCATCTCAGTCAAGTATGGTTCAAGATGTCATAATTCTCCGTTAGCCTAGATTAAAAATAACCAACACATGAGTTCCACCTAAGGTCTTAGCAATAAGAAATATTGCATATCCATGCAAACTAGTTCTTATTACTCTAGATCGCAGTGCAACCTAATACATACGATTAGATCTCACATTGTTAATATTGGCAATAAGATCCACTGATATTGCTAACAATTCATCGGCCAATTGCTATAATCTAACCTCTTCTCTAGATGGAACTTGCGGAGTTACATGACTAAGCTAACGGATAAAAAGCTGTTAAATTTAATTACTTATGCTCCAGCTTCCATAGTCGCTGTCTTCACCCTATTCTGGGTATTCCTTACCGCCAGAGATGTCATTCTAAACTCCGAGGAACAGCTTCGTGCCCTGCGCCAGGAGCATGAGCAACAACAGCATTCGACCCTGACCAGTCGGGTAGAATACGTTGAGCAGCAGATCAGTTACGCTCGGGCACAAACCGAAGCGCAACTGGAAAGCACCATCAAAGAGCAGATCTACCAAGCGCACAACATCGCGACCCGGATCTACGAAAACAATAAACACCTGCCCGAAGCAACAGTGACCAAGCTCATCACTGATGCCTTGCGTGACATCCGATTTAATCAAGGTCGGGGTTACTTCTTTATCTACAAAACCGATGGCCTCAACGTCATGCATCCACTGCTTCCTCGCGTTGAAGGCACCTCGCTGTGGGACTTTAAAGATGTTCGCGGCAGCTATATCGTGCGTGAAATGGGCGAAGTAGTAAAAAAAGATGGTGAAGCTTTTTATCGTTGGTGGTTTGTTAAACCAGACAATAAAAACAAAGAGTTTGAGAAGGTAGGCTTTGGTAAGTACTTCGAACCTTATGACTGGTTTATCGGCACCGGCGACTATGTTGTCGATGTAGAAAACGACATCAAAAATACCGTTTTAAAGTGGCTGACAAATCTGCGCTTTGGTCAGTTTGGTTATGTGTTTGTCATTGAAAACGACGGTACCATCCTCTCACATATTGATCCATCAATCATGGGCAAGAACGCGTATAACCTCGACAGCTCTGAATCATTGCAAGGTGTCACCGCACTAATGAATGCCGACAAAGAGTTTGTCCGTTATACCGCTAATGTTGGGCCTGACAATCTGACGGATTATGCTAAAACCAGCTACGTAGTTCAGGATCCTACCTGGAAATGGACAATTGGCGCGGGCACATACGACCAGATAAATCAGCGCTATTTATCTGCCGTGGAAGAACAAGCTAAAGCCGAGCAACGCAGCACCCTACAGCAATTATTGGCGATAGGCCTACTGACAACTGGCATAGTGGCACTGTTTTCCATTGGCTTAAGTCGCCTGATCGCTAAGCGATTTAAAAAGTTTGAAAAGCGCATCAATCATGATTTCGAACATCTGCAGTCAACCAAAGATCAACTCGAATACATCGCGGCTCATGACGAGTTGACTGGCTTGCCAAATCGCTCTCAGTTACATCAACATATTAGCGATGGGATCAAGCAATCCGAGAAAGCCTGTTGCCAGTTGGCCGTGATGTTTGTTGACCTTGATGACTTCAAAAAGGTTAACGACTTATACGGCCATTCTGCAGGAGACAGACTGCTGAGTGAGATAGGTAAAAAGTTTGAAGCTTTCCTGGGTCCAAACGACTACGTCGCTCGCTTTGGTGGCGATGAGTTTATCTTTTGCTTCTCCGGCTTAACTAATCTGGCTGAAACAGAATCTAAGGTCGACAGTATCAAGCAGGTGTTTAAACAACAGTTTGTTATCGACGGAAAAGTCCTGTTTGCCAGCTGTTCGATAGGCGTTTCCATGTACCCTTCAGATGGTAATGAGCCTGAAGAGCTGATTTCCAAAGCCGACATCGTACTTTACAAGTCAAAAGCGCGCCAGAAAGGGGACGTGTTGTTCTTTGACAGCAGCATTAACAAGCAGGTTCAGTATGACTTCTTATTGGAGCGCGAATTACGCGGCGCCATTGATCGTGGTGAACTGTCCGTGGTTTATCAGCCTCAGGTTTGTGCTGAGAGCGGCAAGTTGTATGGCGTAGAGAGTCTGTTACGTTGGAACAATAGCCAGCTTGGTCATGTATCGCCATTAGAATTCATTTCTCTTGCCGAAGAAATTGGTTTGATCAACCAGCTCGGTGACTATGTAATCAACCGCTCATGCGAAGAGTTCAGTCAGTTGTTCCCTTCTCCTCATCACGATTTGATGTTGTCGATTAATATCTCGCCGATGCAGTTAATGAACGAACAATTGATCCCGAATTTACTCGCAGCCACGGCCAAGCACCAACTACCGACCCACAGGATCACGTTGGAAATCACCGAAAATGTACTGATCACCGACCTGCCAAAGGTAACGCCAATCATCAGCCAGTTAAAAGAGCTTGGGTTTACCATTTCACTGGATGATTTCGGTACCGGTTACTCTTCGCTTAGTTACCTGAGCAACCTACCACTCGATGAACTCAAGATTGACCGGGTATTCGTCGACAAGATGCTTAGCTCTGAACAGAGTGACTCCCTGGTGAAAGCGATTCTCGCTATCGCCCGTTCTGCCGAGATGAGAGTTGTCGCAGAGGGTGTTGAAACCGATGCACAAAGGAAAGTTCTGATAGAGTATGGATGTGATGTGCTGCAAGGCTATCTGATTGAGCGCCCGATTAGCGCAGATCAATTGGCTGAGAAATATGGTTTTACAGCCGATGAGGTTAACGATTGAAGTCTAAGCTGCGATTTTGCGTTTAAAGTGTGCTAGGATACGTCGCTTTTTGACACACCTCACAATTCTTATGAAACGGAGTGAGGGAAATGTATCAGTCAGTACGTTTGTATTGACTACAAAATAGCGAACTTTTTAATGTCTAATTTGACGCAGTCCATCGATAGCCACTCAAACCACGGGACTATCCAAGCTGCAACTAGCGCCCGCACTCCATTCGCCTCAATATTCAAGCAATTCCATCTTAATCATCCAGTATTCTGGATCAGCGGCAGTTTCCTGGCCGCTTTCGTCCTGCTCGCACTGACTGACCCGACTCTTTTATCTGGCTGGGTAAACACAGGTTTTACTCTGGCTACGCGCTACTTTGGCGCTTTCTGGCAAGTACTGTTACTGCTTAACTTCCTTATTGGCTTAGTTGTTGCTCTCGGCAGAACGGGTTACGTGCGTTTAGGCGGTCTGTCTACACCTGAGATTGATACCTTTAAGTGGCTCTCAATCGTGCTGTGTACCCTACTTGCAGGTGGAGGCGTATTTTGGGCTGCTGCAGAGCCGATAGCGCATTTTGTATCAGCACCGCCCCTCTATGGTGAAGCCTCTCCTCATAAAGCGGCCATCAATGCCCTGTCACAATCTTTTATGCATTGGGGCTTTCTTGCATGGGCGATCCTTGGCTGCCTGTCAACGATTGTCCTGATGCATCTTCACTATGAGAAAGGGTTGCCACTTAAGCCGCGCACCCTGCTCTATCCGGTTTTTAGCGACAAAGCAATCAATGGCTGGATTGGTCATCTTGCCGACTCAGCCAGTGTGATCGCCGTTGCTGCTGGCACTATTGGTCCGATTGGCTTCCTCGGCTTACAGATCAGTTATGCCTTAAACGCTCTTTTTGGTATTGGGGACCATTTCACCACTCAGACATTGGTGATTCTCTTCGCCATTGCTACCTATACCTTGTCAGCACTGAGTGGTGTCAGTAAAGGTATCCAGATTGTTAGCCGTTACAACATCATTCTTGCTGCATTGCTTATCGGTTATGTCCTGGTTTTCGGACCAACCAGCTTTATCGTTGATGGTTATGTGCAGGGCGTCGGTCGCATGGTCGACAACTTCTTTCCAATGGCCTTGTATCGCACAGATACCAGCTGGCTTAACTGGTGGACAGTATTCTTCTGGGGCTGGTTTATCGGTTATGGCCCGATGATGGCCATTTTTATCGCCCGAATTTCTCGCGGACGCTCGATTCGTCAGTTGATATTATCCATCAGTATTGCCGCTCCACTTATCACCTGCTTCTGGTTTAGCATTGTCGGTGGTAGTGGCTTAGCTTATGAACTGGACAACCCGGGTCTGATCTCGTCGGCGTTCGAAGGTTTCAACCTACCCGCAGTGTTACTGGCGATTACTTCACAGCTGCCTATGGCGACCTTAATCTCAGTACTGTTTCTGATCTTGACCACTACATTCATTGTTACTACCGGTGATTCAATGACTTACACCATTAGTGTCGTGATCACAGGTTCTTCAGAGCCAAGTGCCGCGATGCGTGCCTTCTGGGGAGTCATGATGGGTGTGGTTGCTATCGCTCTTATTTCAATGGGCTCCGGTGGTATCTCTGCTCTGCAGTCATTTATCGTCATCACTGCAGTTCCGGTATCACTGATCCTGCTACCCTGCCTATGGAAAGCACCTGCTATCGCCAACCAAATGGCAAGGGATCAAGGCATTATTTAGCCCTATACAAGCAGCCCGGTTCGCTCTAGCGCAGCAATCCGGGCTGTTTGTTATTCATACACTAATTGTTTAATCTGTAGCCCGTTTGTTTCATATATGGAATATATCTTTGCATTTTTACTGTTTAACCATTCGTGACAAAAGTGTTACTTTAAACACTATTGGTTACACTGATATAAAGATCTGCTAAAGACCGAAGATTCTTTATAACAGCTTGAATAAGGATATGGACCAACAATCTCCAAACAAACAATATGAATTGTTGCCCTTTATTTAGCCCGTATAGTTGCCCACTGTGCGGGCATTTTCTTATCTGAAACCCCCATCTCTGCCCACACAACGAGAAATTAATCACTTGTTTAAATATTGAGTAATTTTTGTCATATCGATTACTTAGCAGCCACACTATAATTAATCGACTGTTTAATATAAGAGATCTCGCTGTGACCACTCAATCACGTAAAGCCGGACGCCCAAGCGATAGTATCGAGGCAAGAGAAAAGCTCATCCATCATGCACGAGAGCTTTTCACAGTTATGCCCTATGCGAAAGTATCGACTCGCTTGATCGCTAATCGTGCAGGCGTAAATGTTGCGATGATCCGTTATTACTTTGGTAGTAAAGACGGGCTATTCGAGACCATGCTACGCGAAACACTAGAACCAATGAAACGTCAGATGCAGGCTTTATTGCAAGATAGCTGCCAGAAGAACTTTCTCGACCTGATGCGCACCTACTATCGCGAGATGGCCAAAGCCCCTCAGTTTCCTCGCTTGATCACTCAGGTTATGCATATGGATGCCAGCGAAACGCAAAGAAAGCTTCTCGAAAAGGTGTTTATGGATATCACCCAGCCAATGCAACAAGTCATGTTCACTAAGTTAGTCGATAGCCAGATACTCAGACCGGATGCTGATCCCAAACTGTGTAAGGTTTCCTATATCAGCTTGATGGTATTTCCGTTTATCGCACCACCAGCGTTACTGGCAATTCATGGCATTGAGCTCAACGAAGACTTTTTAGATCAGTTACTTGAACACAACATTAAATTAATGACTCACGGATTTCTCCAATCCAACGACCAGCAGGATTAACACCAATGAAAATCAACAAGAAGCTACTGTTCTTCCCCGCACTCGCCGTTGGCGTCATCACCTTAGTTGTCGCGGTGAAGATGAAGCCAGACCTACCCGTTAAACCGGCTGGCGATCGCGCCCGTTTGGTAGAGACAACCACGTTAGAACTAAGAGCGATGGCGCCTCAAGCGATTGGCTTTGGCAAAATCGCGCCGAAGCTGGAGTGGAAAGCCATCGCGGAAGTCACTGGCAAGATTGTTTACCGACACCCAAAACTCGAAAAAGGGCAAGTGTTACAAGCAGGGACGGAAATTCTGCGTATCGACCCGCTCGACTATGAACTCAAACTGGTACAAGCACAGGCTGACCTCAAATCTGCCCAAACTTCTTTAGCCAAGCTGAACCAGGAAGAAGATAACCTTAAACAGACGTTAAAGATCGAGCGCAACCGTTTAGAGATTGCCAACAAAGAGCTTCAACGTAAGCAGAACCTACGTAAGAAAGGCCTCACCTCTCAGTCTGACGTCGACCAGCAAGAGCAGAGTGCGCTGTCACAACGAAAATTGGTTCTCGATATCGAAAACCAGATCGGCCTGATGCCGGATGAAAAGCGTGTCGCTGAAGCATTAGTTAAAGTTAACGCTTCTAAAGTCGACGAAGCTCAGCGCTCACTTGAAAAAACCATCATTACCCTGCCGTATGATTTGCGTATCTCTTCCGTGGAAGTGGAACAAAATCAGGTGGTCAATCTACAGCAAACTATGGTCACCGCGCATGGGATGGGCGTGATGGAAGTGGAAGCGCAGCTCTCTATCCATGACATGCAAACCCTGGCTTCCAGCTTAGGCGAATTTGGTCGTGATGCTGACGGTATCCCGCAACCAGACATGACCTTTATCAACGCGTCAATCGAGCTAAGTAGCGGTAACCTTAAAGCGAGATGGCCAGCAAAGGTAGCGCGTATCAGTGAAACGGTGGACCCAAATCAGGCGACCGCTGGCGTTATTCTGGAGATCGAACAGGATTACCGTAGCCTTAACCCAACTTCAGCGCCCCCTCTGGTTAACGGTATGTTTGTTCGCGCGACAATTGAAGGTCAAGCCAACCCGAGCTGGGTGATCCCTGAGCGTGCGTTACATGGGGACAAGATCTACCTGATGAGTCAGGACAACAAACTGGAAATTCACCCTGTCTCTGTACTCTACCGTCGTGACAATCAGGTTGTAATTGACGGTAACTTAAATCAGGGTGATCAGTTAATCATTAACGATTTGCTTCCTGCTATTGAAGGCATGCTGCTTAAGAAAGCCAGCACTAATGCACAGGAGTCGCAGTAATGATTCGATTCTTTGCAAAGCATCCGACGGCGGCTAACCTGTTGATGCTGGCGTTGTTAGTGCTCGGCCTGACTTCGCTACCTAATATTAAGCGCGAAACCTTTCCTGAGTTCGATCCACCGTACATTATGGCAGGCGTTGTCTATCCGGGAGCATCACCACAGGAAGTAGAGGAAAGCATCTGTGTGCGTATGGAAGATGCCGTGGATGGGCTGGCGAACATTGAAGAGACTCAGTGTGAAGCGATTGAAGGTTCAGCCCGCCTGATCCTCAAGCTGAATGAAAAGGCTGATATCGGCCGCATGCTGGTCGACGTTCAGACTCAGATCAATTCAATTAACGATTTCCCACAAGAGATTGAATCCCCTGTTGTGCAGGAGCTCGACTGGAATGAGCCAGTGGTCGACGTTGCGATCACCGCCGATACAACCTGGCCTGAACTCAAGGCCTACGCAGAGCAGCTTAAGAGAACGTTAAAGCTTGATTATGATGTATCTCTGGTTGATGTCGCTGGCTTCTCAGATCATCAGTTCCGAGTAGAACTCGACTCTCAGGCCATGCGTCAGCTGGGTCTGAGCGTTGGTGATATTGCAGATCAAATTGGCAGACAGAACATCAAACTGCCGAGTGGTAATGTCGAAACGCCTGATAAAAACTTCCTGATCCGTTTTGATGAGCGCCGTGTTACTCCTCTTGAACTAGAGAGTATCGTCGTTGGCTCCGGCCCTAACGGTTCATTGATCAGGCTAAGAGGCATCGCCACTATTACCGACCGCTTCGAACTGGATGAACAGAAAGTGCTGTTTGACGGTCACCCTTCGGCGCTGCTTAAGGTAAGTAAAAACAAAGAAGATGACGCACTACGTATCAAAGAGCGTGTTGCTCAGTTTGTCGAAGATCAGCAGGCAATTGCCCCTATGGGCGTCAAGCTTGAACTGACCAATGACCTGTCGTCAGTTCTGTGGGACCGATTAACCATGATGGTACGTAACGGCTGGCAAGGTATTGTACTGGTGTTCGCCACCATGTGGTTGTTCTTTACCCTACGCTATTCATTCTGGGTGGCAGCTGGCCTTCCGGTTGCTTTCCTCGGTGGCTTGTTCCTCATGGCTCAGCTCGGACTGTCCATCAACATCATGTCTCTGGTCGGTCTGTTAATGGCGATCGGTATCATGATGGATGACGCGATAGTGATTGCCGAATCGATCGCTTCCCATCTTGATCGAGGCGAAGAGGTCGATGACGCAGTGGTCAAAGGGGTGAAAAAAGTACTGCCCGGGGTTATCTCTTCCTTCCTGACCACAGTGTGTATCTTCGGTAGTCTGCTGTTTCTGCAAGGCGAAATGGGCGCGGTGTTGAAAGCCGTGCCACAAGTGTTGATCCTGGTTCTAACCTTAAGTCTGGTCGAGGCATTCCTGATCCTGCCGAACCATCTGTCACACTCACTGCATAAGGAGAAAAATGATAAGCCACCAGCGAAGTTTAAACAGAAGCTGCTTGATGGTTTTGAAAACTTCCGCAACACGACACTGGTTAACGCAGTAGAGAGAGTGGTTGAGTATCGCTACGCCTTCCTCGGTAGTGTGGTGGCGTTGCTGTTGATCTCCGTGGCGACCATTGCTGGAGGGCTGCTAAAGTTCCAACCTTTCCCGGAACTCGATGGTGATATCGCCGAAGCACGTATCATACTTCCACCGGGCTCTTCCCTGTCACAGACAGAGGCAGTGGTCGATAGAATCGTCGCCTCCGCTCGTAAGCTTGATAAAGAGTGGACAGAAACGGTTGAGAACGGTACACCACTGGTGCAGCACATTACCAGTCAGTTTAACGCCAACGCCGATGCCAACGAATCAGGTCCTCACATCGCCACGGTTAGACTCGATCTGCTCGGCGCAGAAAGTCGCAACACTTTGATCGATGATTTCATTGCCGCCTGGCGCGAAGATATTGGTGAGCTTGCCGACCCGATTTCACTGGTATTCAAACAACCGACGATGGGACCGGGTGGACGTGCGATAGAGATCCGCGCTAAACATGATGACCTCGACGCCCTCAAAGCGGCCTCCATCGACATCCAGCAGTACCTCAAAGAGTTTGATGGCGTACATGGCGTGCTCGATGATATGCGCATGGGTAAAGAAGAGGTACTGGTCAAACTTCGTCCTGGGGCAGAAACCTACGGGGTCAACGGCCAGCTGATCGCCAGTCAGCTTCGCGCAGCCTTCTTCGGCCAAACGGCTGACGAGATCCAGGTTGGGGTTGAAAACATCTCTGTCGAGGTGCGTCTCGACAAAATACAGGCCGGCGACCTACAGCAACTGGCTAACTTCCCGATCATTGTTGCCGATGGCAGTCAGATCCCGCTTGCGACCATAGCCACGCTCGACTTCCAGCGTAACTATGTGCGTATTCAGCGTATCGACGGCTTACGTACCATTAGTGTGTTCGGTGATACTGACAATACTAAAGTCAACTCAACCGCTATCATCAACCAGTTCCAGAAAGAAGAAGCGCCAAAGCTGATGGCTAAGTATCCGGGGCTACGCTTTGACTTTGAAGGTGAAGCCAAAGATACCGCTGAGACCAGCTCGTCAATGGCTAAGGGGTTCTTACTCGGCCTGTTCGGCGTGTTTGCTATCCTCAGCTACCAGTTCCGCAGCTACCTTGAACCATTTGTGGTTATGCTTGCGATCCCGCTCGCCTTTATTGGCGTGGTATGGGGGCATATACTGCTGGGTCACTCACTGAGCATGCCGAGTATGATGGGCTTTGTCTCGCTGGCAGGTATCGTGGTCAACGACTCTATCTTGTTGGTACAGTACATCCGCCACCATGTCGATGAAGGTGATAACGTTCACGACTCGGTCGTAAAAGCCAGTCGCGAGCGCTTCAGAGCCGTATTTCTGACCTCAATGACCACAGCAGCAGGTCTGCTCCCCTTACTCACCGAAACCAGCTTGCAGGCACAGGTTATTCAGCCACTGGTTATCTCGATTGTGTTTGGTATTTTTGCCTCGACGCTGTTGGTGCTATTTATGATCCCGGCAGCCTATGCTGTATTAGCCGACTTTGGTCTCGTGCATAAGCATGAAGAGATTTAGTCACTTAGCGTGGGATCTCCAATGATAAAAAAATAAGCCAGACTTGCTGTCTGGCTTATTTATTTGAACGGATTTAGTACTGCGTTAGCTTGTCGTCTGCGCCTTTTCTTTACCACGCGGTAGTAAGCGCTTCACCTTGCCGAACAGTCCCTTAATGTCCTCTAGCATCAGGTAGAGACACGGTACTAATATCAAAGTGAGTAGCGTTGCAAACAGAACCGCAAAACCCAGAGCCACCGCCATAGGGATAACAAATCGTGCCTGAAGACTGGTTTCAAACATGATAGGCAGTACACCAACAAAGGTGGTGATTGAGGTCAGTATTATCGCTCGGAAACGGGCACAACCTGCTTCAATCACCGCCTCTTTAATGGCTACACCTTTTGCCCTTACCTGATTGACATAGTCAGTCATGACCAGCGAGTCATTGACCACCACACCAGCCGCGGCAATCAGACCAAAGGTCGACATCATGCTCAGATCCAAGCCAAACCAGTAATGACCCCATATCGCTCCTGTCAGACTAAATGGAATAACTGACATGATAATAAGCGGCTGAGTGTAACTCTTCAGCGGCACTGCCAGCAGCATGTAAACAATAATCATACCGGCGACAAAGAAGATCTTCTGCTCGTTCTGCTGAGCTTGCTGCTCTTCAATCGTACCACCCAGTTCACTCTTAACACCTGGATAGTCAGTCAGAATATCAGGGATGATCTCTTCGGTGATCTGCTCAACAATCTGATTAGGCTCAACCAACTCCTCGTCTATCGAACCATAGACGTAGACACTTCGATAGCCCCCTTCACGGCGGATACTGCTCACGCCAGGTTTCTGATTGATTTCAACCACATCTCCAAGCATGACCTTTTTGCCTTCCGGCGTAGTGATGACGGCGTAGCGCAGTGAAGAGAAAGCCTCACGGGTCAACTGCGGGTAACGAACCATCACCTTGATCTCTTCACCATCACGTAACACGCGCTGTGCCTCACCACCATAGAAACTGCCGCCGACCTGAGTGGCAATGTCGAATAAATCGAGGCCGAGATCATAAGCTACCGGCGCCAGCGACAACAACACTTCCTGACTACCAGCGTCAATCGATGACGAGATATCAAACAGCCCTTTCTGTTGCTGCAAGGTCAGGATCAGATCCCGTCCTGCGGCATTAAGGCTTTCAATATCTGGGCCGTAAAGCAGGAAACCAAACTCGTCGCCTTTCTCGTCGTCATTAACGTTATCCGATACGTTGAGCATTTTCAGACCAGCAATATTTGGCAAGCGTTCACGCCAACGCCGCGCCAGCTCGAAGGTATTGAACGGTCGTAGCTCTTCGTCGACCAGAGGAATAACCAGTCTCCCCTCTTTTCTGCCCTGACTGAAGGTGAGGATATCGCGAATCATTTTCTGACCGGTTTCCTGCTCGATCTCTTCATCGATCGTGAGGACCGTCGATTCAATCAGTTTAAGCGCTTCAATCGTCTGCTCACTCGACACATTGTCATTCATCACCAGCTTGATGCTTGGGAAGTCATGCGGCACCTTTGGCGAAGGAACGATGCGCACATAACTTGCCATCACCATCGCAATACTGATGACCAGAATAGCAACGAAACCCGTAAACACACTCCAGCGCCAATGAGTACAGGTTTTGACAAAACGCTTGTACGGACCATTGATGAAAGCAAAGAAGCGAGTATTGAAACGATCGCGCCAACTGCCCTTCTTGATTGGCTTAAACTTCGAGTGCGCTAAGTGCGACGGCAGGATCAACTTTGATTCAATCAAGCTGAAGAACAGACACAGAATCACAATCGATGCGATACCGAAGAAGAAGGCACGTTCTATCCCTTTTGACATTAAGAACGGCGCAAATACCGCCATGGTGGTCAGTACGCCGAAGGTCGCTGGCGTTGCCACACGTTTGACGCCACGAACAACGTTTTCAACCCCACCGCCATTCTTCTCTATCTCGCTGTAGGCACTTTCACCAATGACTATCGCATCATCAACCACGATACCCAGCACCATGATGAACGCAAATAGGGAGATGATGTTAATACTGACACCAATTGCTGGCATCACCATAACCGCGCCCAAGAAACAGACTGGCAGGCCTATCATTACCCACATCGCCAGTTTCACACGTAGGAATAGACTCAGCATCAAAGCAACCAACACCGCACCTTGCAACAGGTTCTTGAGCATCATGTCTAAACGAGCGTTGAGATAGTAGGTCATATCAACCAGAGTTTTGATCTTCAGATCAGAAGGTAGCGTCTGGTTTTTTTGTTCAATGTAAGCTTTTACCGATTCCGCTACCGCCACCATATTTTGGTCTTTGGTCGCCTTGACCGACAGGTACATGGCATTTTGACCAGAATACTTGAAGTATCGATCATCTTCAGTAAAACCATCTTTGATCGTCGCAATGTCCTGAAGTAATACCTTGCCACCGTTAGCCCCAATCTTAACCGGAATATCTCTGAACTCTTCGCCACTGTAATACTGGTTCTCGATTCGCACCGAGATCATGCCAGCATTAGTGCGCACTTCCCCAGCGGAATAGTTCGCAGAGTAGCGTTGGATAGCCTTGCTCACATCATTAAGTGTCAGGCTGTATTTTTGTAACACCTGTGGCTCAATTTCGATGGCAATTTCATACTCAGGCGCACCTAACTCGACTAATGCAACATTACCCAGTTGCAGCAACTCATCTTCTATCTGTTTGGCGATAGGCTTAAGTTCTAACAGGCTACGGTCTCCAACCAACGCCATCTCAATCACATCCTGACGCCACTCATATTGGTAAACCTGAATAGGCTCCATGGCATCAGGGAAGTTTGAGGTCGCATCGACTTTTTGTTTGACCTTATCCAGAACATCATCGATGTTTTCATCGACGCTGACTTCAAGCTCAATATTGCCGCTGCCACGATAGGCGCTGGACACGGCTTTTTTGATCCCGGTGACGTCTTTGAGCGACTCTTCAAGCTTGATAAGAATGCTCTCTTCAATCTCCTGAGGCGATGCGCCCGGATACTGAGCACTCACATTGATGTAGTTAACTTCAATGTTGGGAAACATCTGGCGCTGGATAAAGAAAAAGCTCACCGTACCAACGATTAGAATAAACACCATCAGCAAGTTGGCCGCCACAGAGTTATTGGCGAAATAGGCGATCAGCCCTTTTTGTTTCGTCTCTTCCATGATCGGACCTTACATGTTCGATTGATTAGCTGTTAGATTCACTTCGACCTGCAGGCCTTTCTGCGGATACTCAGGTACGGTCAATACCACCTGATCATCATCGTTAAGCCCCTGATTGATCAGCATGAACTCTTTTTCAGCACGCAGAACATTCACCGTTCTTGGCTCTAGTTGGTTGTCATCATTAACCACCCAAACCTGACGATTGTTGACCAGCTCCTGAGGCAGACGATAAATGTGTTTGAGTTCTTTACCGGCAAACTGAACCTCGACATAAGAACCAAACTTCATCGCAGGCTGATCGCTGTCGATCGCATACGGGTTCTCGACGCGCACAACCATATTAATCATTCGCGTGCTGCTATCGATCACACCGAGGTCGCGATCGATAACACCTTCACGGCGAGTATTTTCAATCCCGCGTTGAATTATCTGAGCAGAGGTACCCGCGTAATCTTGAGGCAAGAATGCGCTATCAAAGCCAGCAATTGGGATATGGACTTCACCCGCCTCAACGTTATTGAGTGTTGCAACGTGAGCGCCGGCTGCGATGAACTGACCCACACCAATATCACGGGTAACAACCAGTGCATCATAAGGAGCTAGGATCTGGCAGTTGTCCAGGTCACGCTTGGCGCGCTTTAGTGCCGCCTGAGCAGATTTAACCTGAGCGTTAGCACTCAGCAGTTGAGGTTTACGCAGATACAGATCCGTAACCTGCTTCTGTGGCAAACTCTTAGCCTGACGTTTAGCCACTTCGGCTTTCGCTTTCTCTTCAATCAAAGCAGCTTTGGCACTTGCCAACTGAGCTTCAGCCTGAAGAACAGCAGCCTGATAGTTATCACTTTCGATGCTGAATAACACTTCGCCACGTTTAACAATACCACCGACCACAAAATTCGGATGCCAGCTGGTTACCTCACCAGACACCTGAGCAGAAAGCCGAGTCACTTCCACTGGTTGAAGCTCACCATGGCTGGTGATCACCACCTTGTGATCACTAGAGTGTACTTTAGATACCGTGACAATCGGCGGCGCTTTAGGCGGTTTGCTTTCGAGTTGTTCAGGCGCACTCGATGCAATCGCCGAGTAGCCAGCATAAGCGACACCCAAAGTGATAAATGGCAGTAACCAACGTAACGGCTTAGTTGTCATGTGAATTCCTTATCCGTTTGTAATACAGTTGTGCAGTCTCGGTTTTGCTTGCCGAGTATTAGAATATATATACGTGTGGGGAGAGGTTTAGCACCAACTCAATCCACACTATACACGTACAAAATGACATTCATAAATAATCATTATTGATTCTCATTTTTTGTTCATTATCGGAATAACAGACAACAGTTAGCAAAAGAAGTGCCATACATAAGCGCATGATAAATAAGCGTTCTACATAATGACAATGGCTATCCAGACTAATTTACTTGGTGAATATAATCACTAATGGGTGAAATTTACCTCATAGTGAATACAATGAAACCTGCTACTAACGACAAATGCCAACAAGGATGTAGGTGAATGAAGCAAGTCATTCTTTTCGATTGGGGTAATACCCTGATGGTCGACTTTGCCCAATACAGCGGAAAAATGTATTTATGGCCGGAAGTCAAAGCCGTGGAGCAAGCGCAAGCCACGTTACAAGCTCTGAGTAAAGAGCATGACCTCTATGTCGCAACCAGTGCTCGTGACTCTTGCGAATCAGAAGTAAGGGCAGCCTTCCAGCGAGCAGAGTTAGACCAGCACATCAAAGGTTACTTCTGTAAAGCCAATCTTGGTATCGATAAAGATTGCCCTGAATTTTATCAGGCAATTCTTGAATCACTGAATCTGGAAGCATCTCAAGTGACCATGGTTGGCGATACGCTGGAAAAAGATATTTACCCGGCGCGCGAGGCGGGTCTGCGCACCATCTACTTTAATCGACACAATCATCCCCTTGATGAAAATATGGTGACGATTCACAATCTGTCTCAGC
Organism: Vibrio brasiliensis LMG 20546; assembly: GCF_000189255.1. GTDB lineage: Bacteria > Pseudomonadota > Gammaproteobacteria > Enterobacterales > Vibrionaceae > Vibrio > Vibrio brasiliensis. The sequence goes on from NZ_AEVS01000090.1 coordinate 102,420, forward strand.
TACTTGAAAAGAAATGGTGATTTGGCACTTTACCTCAACTACGGTTGAGGTTTTATAGTCACTGTCCTGTTATTCAACACATCTACAAAGGACAGATTAGTGAAGACATTGATACTATTTTCCAGCGCCAACAAGCAAGGCAACACGGCGAAAACCATCAACGCCGTAAACAGTACTCACCGTAGTGAAATCATCGACATTGATCAGTTAAAGATAACGCCTTACAACTACCAGAATGACTACCCTAGCGACGATTTCTATCCGTTAGTCGATAAGATGCTCGCGGCTGATAATATTGTGTTTGCTTCGCCAGTTTACTGGTACACGGTGACGGCGCCAATGAAGGCACTCATTGACCGTTTGACTGAGTTGTTAGACGTGGCAGAGCTAAAACCGAAAGCACGTGCATTAGAGAATAAACGCGGCTTCGTTGTGGCAAGTTCAGGAAAAACAGAGATTTGCCCGATCTTTCACGGCCTGTTTAAAGGTTTGTTTAACTACTTTAATATGGAGTTTGCCGCGACTCTGCATGCCGCCTGTCACAACGGCTACTCACTGTCAGAAAAGGAGCTGCAGCAATTCACTAATACCTTAAGCCACCGCCATTAAGCGTTGCCCAATAAAAAGGCTTAGCCGAAGCTAAGCCTTAAGGTTATGCGGTTGTCGCCTGTGGTTGATAGCGACCGGGTTTGTGGTTCATCGCCAGGATCAGGTTAGTGGCTATCGCCCCCATCACCGACAGAGCAATCAACGAGATATCGACAATAAACAGCGACATAACAACGATGGTGCAATCGAGCGCCATCTGTACTTTACCCGCTCGGATGCCAAAACGCTCCTGAAGGAAAAGTGCCAGAATGTTGAAACCACCAAGACTCATCTTATGGCGGAAGATAACCAACATACCGATACCTATCATACCTCCACCGAGTAACGCCGCGTAGAAGGGATCAATACGCGCTATCTCAATCACGTGATGCAGGTGGTCAACGGCAAATGACACAATCGTCACAGCGATAAAGGTATTGAGCGTAAAGCGCCAGCCCATACGGGTCACAGACAAGATGTAAAAAGGCAGGTTAAGCGCAAAAAAGATCTGACCGAAACTGAAATCACTCACCTTAGTGAGAAAGATCGCCAATCCTGCAGTACCGCCTGTCAACAGACCGACTTTATTGAAGAAGATAACGCCCAGTGACACCAGAGCACTACCGATTAATAACGCAAGTAAGTTCTCGCGCAGACTATGTTCTTTATCCATTTAGACTTCCTATCCATTAATACCAAAATCGGAACAAACCAAACGGCAGGTCATTCCGATGGGCATCAGATCCACAAAAAGGTGGATCAAACCCGCATAAGATGTCGATTAATGATAGAAATGTCGAGATTTGGTAGGAAATCACTGTCGGGATTTGTGTTAAACAAAATGTACACTTGCGCTTAACAATTACGGCTTACGTTTAGAAAGTTTGACCACATTGCCCTCGCCATTAGCCAGTTGTGCAGCCGGCTTGGACTCTTCAATACAAGGTCTTCCTTTATCACTATACATAGCTTCATCGGCAAGACTGAGTAAGGAATCTTTATCCTGCGCCTGTTCTGGGTAGTGACTAACGCCAATGCTGGCACCAATTTCCAGGCACTGTCCGTCAAACATGATCGGCTGACTGATCACATCCAGAATTTGCTGCACTTTCTTTTCTACAATGTCCAGGTCATGAAGCAGATCGAGACAGACGACAAACTCATCTCCGCCAAGGCGACCAACGAAGTCCGATTCACGCACGCTCTCCTCCAATCGCTCACCGATTTTCACCAACACCACATCACCGGCATCGTGACCGAAGGTGTCATTGACATGCTTGAAGTCATCAAGGTCAATAAAGAGGATCGCCAACTTACACCCAGTGCGATTGGCCTTAACCATGGCATTCTCTAACTGCTTATCAAATGCCCGGCGATTCATCAGATTAGTCAGCGGATCATGCTCGGATAAAAACAGCAGTTGCTCTTGTTTGTGTTTCAGTTGTCGGGTCTGACGCAGTACTTCTTCCTCTAACTCTTTGCGAGTCACGGTTGAGCGGCACAAAGAGACGGTCATCTGATTGAAAAAGCTGGCAATAACACGAAACTCACTATCCATTTTGACCGCTTCAACCTTGGTATCTAACTGCCCTTTTGCCAAATCGATAATCGCCGCTTTCATCGCTTCTGCGCCAGATTTAAAGCGGAATAGGATCAGCCAAGCGGTGACACTGACCAGAATAGAACAGATGATCAACCAGGCGGCGGCTGTCGACATCACACTTTGTAGGTTGGTAATGTTGCGGTTGAGCACTTGTTGATGGACGTAGGCCAGCTCTTCAGTCATATTCTGCACAATCATGTTATAGCGTGAATGAAGTAAATTACGCGCATTGATATTGGCTGAGCTTTGCTCTCCACCCTTAGCGGAACCATCAAAGTAGAGCTCTTTCTCCTGTAATAGCAAGATATGCAGACTACGATTCATATGCTGGATATTATCCAATTGAATATTGCTACTGTTGAAGGCGGTTAGCTTGGTATCCAGTTCAGCATGAGCGACTTCAACCTGATTGAGACTAGGTTGATCACTAAATTGTTTAAACACCCATAACTGGCTGCGTAACAGGTCAACACTCAGTTGTAACTCAATGATCTGATCCAGTTCCGACTTAGTTAACCTCTGCTCACCATTGATCTTCGAAAATGAAATGACAATAAACAGCGTCAGCATCATGGTCGTAGTAGAAAGAATAAACATTTTCTTGAACAGCGAATCTAACATGGCGTTAATCCCTCTGTTCTACGACTTTGCGATATGGGTAAGCGTAAAACACTTCCCTGAAGTCTGGCGGTGAATTGTCGACTAAACCGGCTTCAATTGCCCAACGGGACTGTAACTGTAAGTTCGACAGCAACGAGTTACCCAACGACAAACGGAACAGATAGTCCTGCCAGGTCCATTGCACCTGACTTGGTGGAAGATCAAGACGCGCAGCAATCATTTCTATTGCTCGCTCAGGATTGTTATTTATCCATTCAATCGCCATATCCAGCGCCTCAAGCAGCCTTGCAGGCTCGTCGCCAACAAACTCCAGATAGGGTGACCGGGAAATAAGATTAAATGACAGTTGGTATACACCTTTGACACCAAGATTAGCAACGTCGGCCACGGATAATAGGTCCGCTTCAAACCCCATTGGTTCCCATGCTGATATTGCATCAACACGGTAGGAAAGCAGTGCAGGCACCATCTCGTGGGGCTGTAGGTAGACCTTCTCCACTGGCATGTGCTTGAGGTTATTGCTAATCAAAATTGAGTCAAAATAGAACTCACTGGCCGTGCCTTTGATAATACCAATCTTACGACCTTCCAGCTCTTTGACACTGTCGATTCTACTGGGGACTAACGTCAGTAGTTTGAGGTCATTGTCTGACTCTACAAAGCTGACCAATAAAGAGAGATCATCGCGTTGAAAGCTTTGAAACATCACCACAGACTCCGAAGCCGTGGCGTAGTCGACATTTCGAGACAGCATAAGCTCGGTACAGGCGGCACCGCTTGAGCAGGGATGTAAACTAACGTCGAGGTTGAAGTGTTTAAAGAATCCTAGCTGATCGGCGACTAAAAACGGCGACGACAAAGGCGACAGAGAGACCCCTATCTTAATTTTTGAAGACCGAGTCGTTTGACTGCTCTCCATTACATTTATCACGCCCCAAGCCACCGCGCACAACACAATCACAGATACACTAAGCGCCAATTTTTTATATTTTATAATCGGCATCATTGGCAGATCCATTTTACATACGAAACCTAGCACATATAAATTTAGTCTATGAATTAAGAATGTGCACCAAGGGCTCAACTTTTTTATGTTGTCATAAACAATTTCTTCAAAAGTTTAATTCAGCTCACAAAAAGTCAGCCATTAAATCCATTTCTACTAAATCTATTCGCCGTTGTGGCAAACCCGTTTGTCGTATTGACCATCACCAAAGTGCAAACCATCAGCTTGCTCAATATAACCTGTTGGGTCGCGACATCGTCACGCACCAAAGTCGATGACAGACAAGATTAGGGCTATCCCTTACCTGAGGGATCTGTTTTAATGCCAGATTAAGTTATTAAACGGAACCCGATCTTGCTCGAAGAAATCTATTTCGCAGGCGGTTGTTTGTGGGGAGTGCAGGAGTTTATGCGCCACTTACCTGGCGTGGTAAATACTGAAGCAGGACGCGCAAACGGCACCACTAATACGACATTAAGCCAATATGATGGTTACGCAGAGTGTGTTCGTACCCAGTTCGATACCGAACTCGTCTCTGTTGAACAACTGATTGATTATCTGTTTGAAATCATCGATCCCTACAGCATTAACCAACAGGGTCAGGACATCGGCGAAAAGTACCGTACTGGTGTTTACAGTCGGAATGAGCAACATTTACAGCGCGCCCAACACCACATCGCTCAGCGCCCTGACAGTGACAAGATCGCCGTTGAAATAAAGCTTCTGTCCAATTACGTTAAGAGTGACGACGAACATCAGGACAGATTGACTCGCTTTCCTGACGACTACTGCCACATACCGATTGATCTGCTGCGCAAATACCGACAACCGTAGCCTACGAGACTCACGCTGACTTCAAGTATCACAAGGATTGAGAGAACAGAACCGCGTGCCTACCCACGGAACAGGGAATTGTCACACAGCTTAACTACACGTTAACCATTCGTCAGGGTGAGCAAATTGAGCTAAACGATGACGAAAGTTATCTGGCTGTATTGCAGCAATACTTCGGTATAGAGTTAAACGCTCAGTATCAGCAGTTAATGCCGATTAGCAGTGACAAGTGAGATCCTCGCAGATAATTTTCATAAGGTGCTGTTGTATCGGTTAAAAATCCAGTAATTTGGTCTAACGCTATAGAAAAATTCAAGGATTGACATGTTTGAGCAAGTCGTAGGGATACTTTTTCCGGTATTCGCATTGATCGCGGTGGGCTTCTCGGTTGGCCGTTGGCTTAAACCAGACTTTAAGCCAATCAACCGCATTAATATGGATGCCTTTACCCCTGCGTTGGTGTTCTCATCCCTTGTTGCCATGCCACTTGATACCGAGCAAGTCCCTCTGTTGAGTGCAGCCATAGTTGCCGTTTTACTGCCCGGACTGGTTATGCTCCCTGTATGCAAACTGGCCGGATTGAAGTACAAAGCCTGGGCGCCGCCACATATGTTCCGGAATAGTGGTAATCTGGCGATCCCCCTGTTTACCTATACCTTCGGTGACACAGCCCTCGCATCGGCGGTATTGCTGTTCGTGGTTTCCGCCTGTCTACACATCAGCCTCGGCTTAGCACTGCTCAGTGAAGGTAACCCGTTTAAACAGATCATCAAGATGCCAATTTTCCTCGCTGCCAGCTCAGCGTTAGTGTTGAACCTGACTGGAATTGGTGTCTGGTCCCCGCTTTACGAAGCAACCTCATTGCTCGGGCAGGCGGCGGTACCAGTGATGCTGCTTTCACTTGGCGCTCAGATGTGTAATCTGCGAGTCAGCGGATTGAAGGTCGGTATCCTATGTAGCTTACAGTCACTGCTCACGGGTGCTATTAGCTTCGCAGTGATCTACTGGTTCATTCCACTACCGACGATGCAACTGCAGATGATGGTGTTGTTCACCATGCTACCGCCCGCAGTGATGAACTATCTGTTTGCCGAGCGATTCCAGATTGAACCGGTGAAAGTGGCGTCCATGGTGCTGTTTAGTAACTTCTTCAGTATCATTACCCTGCCGCTATTACTCAGTTTCGCCCTCTCCTTGTGACCACTCTTCCGGATTGGTAAGCATCGTCTTACCTTTAAAGGTCTCAGCACGTATATCCTGCGGGTTGTAAATGGCGCACGACTCCATCGACAGACAACCACAGCCGATGCAGCCGCCGAGATCATCCTGCAAAGCTTTAAGCTGTTGAATGCGGTGCTCCAGGCGATCTTTCCAACCAGAGGCCAGTCGCTCCCACTCCTGTCGATTTGGCGCTTGATGCTTAGGCAGGTGTTCAAGTGATTCTGCAATCTCTTCTAACGTCAGCCCGACTTCCTGAGCCGCTTTGATCACCGCAATGCGCCTTAGAACACTGCGATGATAACGGCGTTGGTTGCCCTGATTTCGCCAGCTATAGATTAACCCTTTCTGTTCGTAAAAATGCAAAGCCGACACTTTCACTTCTGCCCGCTTTGCCACTTCTCCCACGCTCATTTCCATATTCGCCCCAAAAAAGTGAAATTAACACTTTACCTAAAGTTAACTTGAGGTTTTAGAGTAGCACTAACTCAGCACGATTACATAAGGATATTTCAATGAGACTAGTGGCAAACAACAGAACCCTACCTTACCTATCAGGCCGCTTTTTTGATGGTATTTCATCAGGCCTGTTTATGATGGCTTTGCCCTGGATCATGCTGAGTACACCAGATATGGGCACCTTTGTCGCCATGGTGGCATTAGCCTGTACAGCAACATCGTTTGTCCTTACGCCCTTCTTCGCCACATTAATCGACCGCCGTTCACGTAAGGCACTGTTGATTGCTGTTCAGGTTATTCAGTCACTGACCGCCGCGATAGTGTTGCTCGCACACATCGTAAACCTTGACTCTCACTGGCTACTGGCTGGTGCTCAGATGGTATTTTGGGTAAGCAGCAACCTTGCCTGGTCGACCAACAACGCCTTCACTCAGGAAAATTATCAGCGCCACGAGTACGCTTCTATCTCAGGCAAGCAGGAAATCGTTATGCAGACCACCACGCTTGGTGCCGGCGCATTGGGTGTCATTTTACTGCAAACGTGGGGAATGGTTGAGTTTGCTGCCTTTGCAACTTTCGCCTCCGCACTAGCGGCTTTAAGTTACATTGTCACACCATATAATAAACAACTACGCGATAGCCATAGCAGTTCCTTTATCGCTCAAATGAAACAAAGCCGAGCCATCTTTGCCCAGCAACCACGTTTTTATGCTTTCCTACTGCTATCTTGCCTCTCTTATCCAATTCTTACTTTTCTTGGCAAGCTGGTACCAATCTGGTTTGCTGAAAACAACATTTCCGGCGACTGGTATGCGGGCTATAACATCTCATTTGGTCTCGGCTCACTGCTCACAGGGGTGCTGGTAAGTAAACTTCTGTCAATGAGTTCTCATCAAACCACCATGCAGTACTCTATGGCTTTGGTTGCCCTTGCCCTGTTTGGAATGAGCATGGCAACGCACCCGGGTTATATCCTGCTGATGACCTTAGTGTTCGGCTTTTTTAATGCGCTCAACCGCATCGCCCGAACTAACTGGATGCACCATACGATTGAGATCAGTCAACGTGGCAGGGTGGAAGGTGGGCTGGTGCTCTTTTCCACATCAGTACAGAGCCTGAGTTACGTCATCATCGCGCTGTTGGCCCATAATGGTTTCACTCAATATGGCTTCGCTATTGCGGCGTTCACCATGCTGGCAGCCGTGGTAATAATGGTACTGCTTAATCGCTCGCAACCTTTACAGGCACAAGTTGCCAGCTAGCGTCATTAGGCGCCGTTTAGGGTAGAAGTAAAAAGAGGTACCTCAAGGTACCTCTTTTTAACAACCGGATATGATTAAGAGAGTTTAAAACGGGCAACGATTTCCGCCAGTGACTGGTTCATGTCAGAAATTCTCTGCGCCTCTTCAAGCGCCTGCTGACCGTTAGCATCGAGCTCACCAACAATATCGTTGATGGCACTCATATTACGGCTCAGCTCCTGAGTGACACTGCTTTGTTCTTCTGCGGCTGTCGCTATCTGAGTACTGAGATCATTGATATCCGTTACGAATTGGGTCATGACATCAAGGCTTTCCGCTACTTCCCCAGCCCCCTCAGCTGTCTGGGCACACTTCTGTTTGGTTGAGTCCATTGAATCCACGACCGATTGACTACCACGCAATAAGCTCGCCAGCGCCGCTTCTATTTCCTCGGTGCTGGTTTTGGTTCGGCTGGCAAGATTACGAACCTCATCAGCCACGACCGCAAAGCCTCGTCCCTGTTCACCAGCTCGGGCAGCCTCAATTGCAGCGTTAAGCGCCAATAAGTTGGTCTGCTCTGCAATGTCCCCTATCACACCCAAAATGGTATTGATGCCGTCAGTCTCAGACGCCATATTGTTCACATTACCAGAAGCATTACTTACATCATCAACTAATTCTTGCACGTTGTTTTGGGCCTGAGTTACCGTCGCCTTAGAGGCAGCACTCGCTTCACTCGCTTTGTGAGTCAGTTGCGCCGTATTGGCTGCATCGGTTGCCATAGAGTCAGCGGTTGAATTCATCTCTTCAATTGCGGTCACCACCTGCTCGGTTTCCTGAACGTGGCTCTGTAAAATGGAACTGTTGCGCTGGCTCTGATCTTTCATTCGATCGACGTTCTCGTTGAGGTTTTCAGTCATCTGACGAATCTCTAACATCATGCTTTGTAAGCTGGCAATGAAGGAGTTAACACTCTCGGAAATCTCACCAAGATCATCCTTAGTTTTGACTTCTATACGCTGGGTCAGATCACCATTGCCCTGACTGAGTCCAAGCATGGTCTCTTTTAACACCAGAATTGGGCGATAGAGAACTTGCATGATGACCATAGCAAGAATAACGCTCACCACCGTCGCAATGACAGCGGTAGTGATTGCGGCCTGTTTGGCGGATGCTAAGTCGGAAAACACTATCTCTTTTTCCAGACCCGTAACGAAATACCAACTCTTACCGGCAACATTAATCTTATGAGCAAAGAACAGCTTTTCTACCGAGTCTTTATAACCATCAAAGAGCGCACTGTCCTTGCCAATAGAGCGTGATGCCACATCCGTTAACCACGGATATTTATCTGCCTTCTCACCTGCTTTCACCTCTGACAGCGACGAAGCAAGAACCGTCTTATCGTGGTTAAGGATCATTGCAAACGCACCGGGAATATCATTGGCGCCTTTGACAATGTCGTTGAGGAAGCCAAGCTGCATATCAACTGAAATCATGCCGCTCATTGTTTTGCGCACAATCGACACCCAATACGTGTCCCCATCACTACTTAAGTAAGGTTCTGTCATCGCTGCAGCCGGACTTTGCCTGCCCAGTTGATACCAACTTCGGGTGGTCACATCACCATTGTATTTGTGATTAGGCCAGGTGCCCGCGGTTTGATTCCAATAAGCATCACCGTTAGTAAACGCCACCACTGAACTGTTGAGGTTCATACCACCCGCAATCAAATGAGTGAGATTGATAAAATCCTGCTCTGTACCCGTGATCGGTTTATTGGCAAATTGCTCGCCCACTTTGTCTAATCCGGCTACTTTCTCGTTTAGCTTATTACCAATCTGATCAGCTTGGGCTTTCACGTAATCCTGATTACCACTTGTGATCAGCTCAACTAATGTCTCTTTCTGCTTAACGTAGGAGACGTAACTTGAAACCGTCACCGAAAAGACAACCAGAGCAATGATCGAAATCAGCAGTAATTTCCTAAATCCTAAATTTCTCATTACCAATTCCTTATTCGCTACCTCGCTATCCCTCCAACAGGACATACTCAGCCATTCGAATTTATTATTAAATCTGTAAGTAAATTGTGGTAGGAATATGATAAAGATCCAGCTCTTAACTGTGATTATTGAGCTGAAGTGTGAGTTATAGTGATTGGACGCAGATTTCTGTCATAAGGGAATAAAAAAGCAGCCATATTGGCTGCTTACTTGAGTAGAAAAATAGTGTTACACGTCGAGAGACATGCCAATCTGACTCAGTTTGCTACGAAACTCATCGACGCTAGCTGCTTCATAGGTCGGTGAGCCATTAAAGTATCTTGGTTTTTCAGGCAACATCGCATTTTTCAGGGCTTTTTCTTGGTCAATATCATCATGATAAACCGTGACTCGATTTGGTATGTCTTGTTGGAACCTCGCCATTGTGTTCTCCTTTCATCTGACGTTTTAATCACTATTAAGCGTAGAAAAACCGCAACTGGTGTCAAAGTTAACTTTTGTAGCAGAAGAGACTACAAAACGAGACTAAACTACTGATTTTAAGGTAAATAACCACCCTATAAGCAATAAACCAGTTGCGATCTTCAATGTCATTCTGTGAGCTTTTTCCAACTATTTCATCGGCTATTTCACTAATCGCTCAACAAGTCGGTCATTGAGTGGATCAATAGCCTGCCAGCAAGCTATTAGGCTGCAAAAAATAAACTTTTAAGCGAAATCACACTTTTGCTCTCTACGCCCCCCAATAGTGCTAAAAAGGATGAGTTGCCTTTTACACCCTTGAACTAGCCTAACTACACTCTACTTTTGGCTCGCGACTATCATGCAAAAACTGAACATTTACCAAGTCTTCACTCGCCTGTTTGGCAATACCAACCAAACCAATACTCCATGGGGAACCATTGAGCAAAATGGGGTCGGTAAATTTAGTGACTTTAGCGATAAAGCGCTACAGGAAATCCGTCAACTCGGCATCAGCCATATCTGGTATACCGGCGTTCCTCATCATGCCTTGATTGCTGATTACACGAATATTGGCATTGAGAACGACCACCCGGACGTTGTAAAAGGGCGTGCGGGTTCTCCGTATGCGGTAAAAGATTACTACTCCGTCAATCCTGATCTGGCGGACAACCCAGCTCAGCGCAATCAAGAGTTTCAACAGTTAATCGAACGAACCCATAAAGCGGGCATGAAGGTCATCATTGATATCGTGCCTAACCATGTAGCTCGTGTTTATAAGGGCCTCAACAACCCGTCAGGAGTACGTGACTTTGGTGCCGACGACGACACCAGTGTGGCTTATCAGCGTGACAACAATTTCTATTACATCCCCGGCGAACATTTTAAGCTACCGCACGCCTTACAAGATCAGCGTCCTCTGGGTGGAGAATCGCACCCAGGTCTGGAGACACCGTTCGTTGAATATCCGGCGAAATGGACCGGCAACGGCTCAAGGCTCGCCCAACCAAATCATGATGACTGGTATGAGACCGTCAAAGTGAACTATGGCGTAAGACCTGATGGCAGCAAGGATTTTGATATCCTGCCAGAGGCGTACCGCCACAAGTCTGCCGAGGAACATTTCCAGTTCTGGCGCGATAAATCCATCCCGAGTTCATGGCTTAAGTTTCGCGATATCGCTCTCTACTGGTTAGAGCAAGGCGTTGATGGCTTCCGCTATGACATGGCGGAAATGGTTCCTGTTGAGTTCTGGAGCTTTATGAACTCATCCATCAAACAAGCCAAGCCAGAGGCCTTCTTGCTCGCAGAAGTCTATCAACCCGATCTCTATCGCGACTATATTCAGCTTGGCAAAATGGATTACCTCTATGACAAGGTCGATCTGTATGACAGCTTAAAAGCCGTGATTCGCGGCAGCGGATCGACCAGCGAGATTGGTCGTATTCAACATGAGTTGCGTGATATTGAACATCACATGCTGCATTTTCTCGATAACCATGATGAGCAGCGCCTCGCATCACAGGCGTTTGCAGGCAGCGGGGAACGAGGTAAGCCTGCAATGTTAGTCTCGACCTGCCTGTCTAGCGCACCGACCATGATCTATTTTGGTCAGGAAGTGGGGGAAGCTGGCACAGAGCACGGTGGCTTTGGTCAGCCTACTCGTACCTCCATATTCGACTATGTTGGTGTCCCGGCACATCAGCAATGGATGAATGAAGGAGAGTTTGATGGCGGCCAGTTATCTCCAGCGCAAAAATCGCTCAGAGCCTTCTACGTTAAGCTGCTTAACCTGGCGTTAAACAACTCAGCCTTATGTGGTGATTACCACGACCTTTACGGCGCTAACGTCCAAAACTTCGCAGAGATGAAAGATAAGCTCTACGCGTTTGCTCGCAGTGATCAGCAACAGGCAGTCATAGTGGCTTGTAACTTCTGCGACAACAACAGCAAACAGGTAGAACTGACCATCCCTGACTCTGTCATTAGTCAGTGGCAGCTGGGTCACGGCGTCTACCCACTCGTCGACAAACTGAACCAACAAGACTATCAGCTCAGGATCACCGATCGTGGCGCTACCCTTTCTCTGTCGCTGGCACCATTAGCCACGCATTTTATTTGTTTAGATAACCTGCCACTGTATCGAGGCTAACATGCAATCATTGCCCTTTATCTATCACGGCCAGTCGAGTGACTGGCTAGTCCGTGAAGGCAACACCTTGTTGGTGACTCTTATCACCGACAAGGCGATGACTTATTCCAAAGTGATGCTCCGTCATGAACCAGACAACGAAGAGTATCTGGTCGAAATGGTATTGAGCCACAGCGACAAATACCTGAATTACTGGACCGCGAGCTTTGAGCTCAATCATGACCGAGACGTCACCCACTATGTGTTTAAACTGCTCACCAAGCAGGGACAATTCTGGCTGGCGGGTAACGGCGTTACCAGACGTATTCCGGCTAAAGAGAGTCACTTTAAATACAATGCGTGTCACCAACCCCCTGAGTGGGTACACCAGCAGGTGTTCTATCAGATTTTCCCTGATCGTTTCTGTAACGGTAAACCAGACATCAGCGTTAAACAGGATGAATATCTGGTCTCTGGCGGCAAAAAGGCCGTCGTTGCCAAACAGTGGGGCGAGCCAGTCGATACTAAACACGGGTACGGCGGATGTGAATTCTACGGCGGCGATCTCTACGGAGTCGAAGAGAAACTCGATTACCTGCAACAGCTGGGAGTGACGGCGCTCTATTTGAACCCTATCTTCACCGCGCCAAGTAACCATAAATATGACTGCGCCGATTATTTGCAGATCGACCCACATCTCGGGACCAACGATCACTTCGCTCAGTTGTGTGATAATCTCCACCAGAGAGGAATGAAAGTTATGCTCGATGCGGTGTTTAACCACACATCAACCGAGCACCCCTGGTTTAATCTGCAGGGATTACAGCCGACATCTGGCGCCTACCAGTCACCGCAATCACCTTATCGTGATTACTACTTCTTTGATGGCGACAGTCACCATTACATTGGCTGGAAAGGTATCCAGTCCCTGCCCGTGCTTAACTTTGAAAACCAGCAGGTTCGCGACTACATCTATCAAAGTGAAGACTCAGTGATCAAGCACTGGCTTAAACCACCTTATCAGATTGATGGCTGGCGTTTTGATGTGATACACATGCTGGGCGAAGGTGAAGGCGCCAAGAATAACGCTCATTACGTCAAGGCATTTCGTCAAGCAGCAAAGCAGGTAAACCCTGACTGTTACGTACTTGGTGAACACTTCTTTGAAGCCAGCCAATGGCTTCAGGGTGATCAGGAAGATGGCGCGATGAACTACTACGGCTTCGCCCACCCTGTCAGAGCCTTGCTTGCCAGGTTGGATATTTCTTTCGACCCTATCGAGATCAGCGTTAATGACTTTGTCACATGGCAGGCGGAGGCAAGAGCCAAACTCCCATGGCAAAACCAGCTCGCTCAGCTTAACCAGCTCGACAGTCACGACACAGCGCGCTTCCTAGAACTGGTCAAGCATCAGCCAGAGCTGTTTAAGATTGCTGCCAGCATGCTATTTAGCTACGTCGGCACGCCATGTATCTACTACGGCACAGAGATTGGTATGCTCGGTAGCCATGATCCGGATAACCGTCGCACTATGGATTGGGACGCCGTCGAACACAGTGACTATTTGCCATGGCTACAACAGCTCATCAAGATCAGAAAGCAGTCGCCAGCACTGTATAAAGGTGACTATATGACCCTACATTTCGACGATCAGTGTCTGGTTTATGCCCGACTCTATCAGGGTGAAGTGGTGGTCAGTGCCTTTAACCTGAGCAAAACGTCCATTGAGCGCGAGATCCCTGTATGGCAAGTCAATATTGATGAGACTCCGCTCACCAATTTGCTCGATTCCTCTGTTTACCTGCCACAAAATGGTGTGTTGAAATTGTCACTGCCACCTCTGTCGAGCGCCTTGCTGTCAAACGCTGTTAATGGCTAATATCACACAATTTCATCTATAACTTGTCGGCGCTAACAACCGTTAGCGCCGATTTTTTTGAACACCAGCACACCATCAGACAGTGATATAGGTTTTTTCTATAGAATCGATTGAAATTTGTATTTTTCAATCCTCGATCAGACGAGTAAATTTATCGCCATACTAATGACATGGATTGATTCTAATGAAAAAGCTTCTAAAACCTCTTTCTATCTGCACACTGGCAGTCCTTGCTTCTAGCCCTGTAGCGGCAATGACCGAAGGCGAAATCACCATTTGGATTAACGGTGACAAAAGCTACGAAGGTCTTGCTCAAATCGGTAAACAGTTCGAGGAAGATACTGGTGTAAAAGTTATCGTTCAGCACCCTGAGTCTCTTGAGGCACGCTTTGAAAAAGTGGCGGCGAAAGGCATGGGGCCAGATATTATTTTCTGGGCTCACGACCGTTTTGGTGGGTATGCGGAAGCGGGTCTGCTGAAAGAGGTGAATCCAAGTCAGGAGTTTAAAGATAAGCTTGTCGACTTTAGCTGGGATGCGGTCACCGTTAACGGCAAGCTGATGGGCTACCCAATGGCGGTTGAAGCGCCTTCGCTAATCTACAACAAAGACCTATTGCCAGAGCCGCCAAAAACCTGGGAAGAGCTCGCTGCAATCCATAAGCAAATGGCGCAACAAGGCAAGCAAGCCATTATGTGGGATGTAAAAAATGCTTACTTCACATGGCCGATGATCTCTTCAGGCGGCGCGTTCACATTTGAAAAAGTAGCGGGTGGCTACAACGCAGACAAAACAGGCGTTAACAATGAAGCCGGTGTCAAAGGCCTTCAGTTCCTGGTTGATATGGTCAACCAGGGAGTAGTCAACCCTGATATGGATTACTCTGTCTCTGAAGCCGCATTTAGCAAAGGTGAAGTAGCAATGACCATCAACGGTCCTTGGTCTTGGGGCAACCTGGACAAAATGGGACTCAACTATGGTGTCGCTGAACTACCAACACTAAACGGCGGTAAAGGTAACCCACTGGTTGGCGTACTCAGCGCGGGTATCAACGCAGCCAGTCCAAACGGTGATCTGGCGGTTGAGTTCCTTGAGAACTACCTGTTTGTTGATGACGCACTCAAAGTGATGAACGACGACAAACCACTTGGCGCGGTAACTCTGAAGAGTTTCCAGACGATCCTTGAAAGTGACGAACGTATCAAGGCAACCATGACTAACGCTGAGAATGGCGAAATCATGCCAAACATTCCGCAAATGACTGCTTACTGGTTTGCTGAAGGCGCAGCGATTGATAACGCTATGCAAGGCAAACAGACGGTGAAAGAAGCCCTGGATACGGCGGCTAAACAGATCGTTAAGTAACCATTCAGCCGTATTTCATTTGTTCCTGTCCTTACCCTTTGCCGAGAGCCTAGCTCTCGGCTTTTTTACGAATAAGCTCAATCAAAGCCTGAGTCGGCTCTGTAAAATCTCCAACCTTAGTGTAAATACCGACCTGTCCCAACTGCTGCTGGTTAACCCACAGTAACTTCAGTCCAGCCTGCTCAAAGTGCGCCTTCATCTCTGAGGTATATGGCATGATGGCGTTACTCATTTTGACCATATCAACACTGGCAGAGAGCGAGTCAAGCTCGTACGTCACACGGGTATCCTGCGCCGCCGCACTAAACAGTTCAGCGCCTTCTTCCGTCAGCACATCTCCATGGCGGGCATGATCAGGGGTGACCTTAACCAATGGATAATCACTGGCTTTTTCTACCAGATCCGACTGACCCAATAACGGATGTTCCGGCCTGACATACCAGGCTTCTCGCTCTTGGAACAATGGAATAAAGCGGACCCGATGACGAGAGTGAATACCGACAATTTCATGGCCAATAAATAAGTCAATGTCGTCGTTAATCAAATGGTGCAACATCGATAAGCCGTTACCAAATTCGATGTGCATTGAGCTATGAGGAAACTGTTTGGTAAAGCGCTCAACCGCCTGCGCAGCAAAACACTCCCACCAGGCTTCGCCAACGCCAAGCTTAACCTTACCACCACTGCGCGACTTCATATCAGTAAGCTGATGGATCATTTGAGTATGTTTCTCGAGCACTTCCTGCACATAGCGAAAGTAAACCCAGCCATACTCGGTTAACTCAACTCCCTTCGACTTACGAATAAACAGATCCGTTCCGAGCTGCTCTTCCAATTTTTTAATCGCCGTCGTGAGAGATGGCTGGCTGATAAAGAGTTTATCTGCAGCCGCTTTGATGCTGCCCTGACGAGCCACTTCGTAAAAATAACGATACTGTTTATCCATGTTCTTATACTTCACTTTACAGGAACCGAGAGAGTAGCTTTTGATATTGATTTTTTCTATAGGACAATTCAAATAATCAATTATTTTTGTTGCACAGAGTTCGCTATAGTCGCCACAGTATCCAAATCAATTAAGGCAGTAAAATGGAAAAGCGTTGGTGGCATGACAGCGTGGTGTATCAGATTTACCCGCGTAGCTTCTGTGACTCAAACAATGATGGTATCGGTGACCTTCAAGGCATCATCAGTAAACTCGATTACCTGCAGAATCTGGGGATCGACGTTATCTGGCTCTCACCGGTTTATCAGTCACCAATGGATGACAACGGCTACGATATTTCAGATTATCAGGCCATTGCGCCCGAATTTGGCACCATGGACGACATGCGCGATCTGATAGAGCAAGCCAAACTGCGCGGGATTCGTATCGTCATGGATTTAGTGGTTAACCACACCTCTGACGAGCACCCGTGGTTTGTCGACGCAAAACAGAGCCCAGACAGCGACTATCGCGATTTCTACATCTGGCGCGACGCCAATCCAGACGGCACACCGCCAAGTGATATCGACTCTATCTTCGGTGGCAGCGCATGGCAATGGGACGAAGAAAACCAACAGTACTTCTTCCATCTGTTCTCCAAACGCCAACCCGACTTAAACTGGGAAAACCCTCGCGTCCATGACCAAGTGTTTGCGATGATGAACTGGTGGATTGATCAGGGCATTGGAGGCTTCCGCCTTGATGTTATCGACCTGATTGGCAAGGAAATCGACAAAGGCGTCACAGGTAACGGTGAACGACTTCACCCATTACTGCACAAGATGAACAAAGCCACCTTTGGTGACAAAGACTTGCTGACAGTGGGAGAAACCTGGGGCGCGACACCTGAGATTGCCAAGCTTTACAGCGATCCGGCACGCGAAGAGCTATCAATGGTGTTCCAGTTTGAGCACATCACACTGACTTGGCAAAATGGTGACAAATGGCAACCGATCCCTCTTGACCTTAAGCAGTTCAAACAGGTATTGACCAAATGGCAGGTAGAGCTAAGTAATCAAGGCTGGAACTCATTATTCTGGAACAACCATGACTTGCCGCGTGTTGTCTCTAAGTATGGCTGTGATAAAGAATACCGAGTTGAGTCAGCAAAAATGCTGGCAACCACGCTGCACTTTATGAAGGGCACACCCTACATATTCCAGGGCGAAGAGATCGGCATGACCAACGTCGCCTTTGACAGCATCGAGCAATACAAAGACATTGAGACCCTCAATTTCTATAAAGTTAAAACCGAGTCTGGTGTTAGCCACGAGCATATGATGTCCGCGATCCATGAAAATGGCCGCGATAATGCACGTACGCCAATGCAATGGAACAATGACCATCACGCAGGGTTCACAAACGCAACGCCTTGGATTGAGGTTAACCCGAACTATCCAGAAATAAACGTCGCTGCAGCACTGGAAGACCGTCATTCCATCTTCTACCACTACAAGCAACTGGTCTCGCTACGTAAAGCACACCCTGTGGTGGTCTATGGCGACTTTATTCCGCTGCTTGAAGAACATCCTCAGGTGTTCGCCTACGAGCGAAAAGATGACCAGCAACACTTGATGGTCGTCAGTAACTTCAGTGCCGAGACACTGACTGTCGAGCTGCCTGAGCACCTGCGCCAGCGCAATGTGACTACCTTGATTACCAATATCGAGCCTGTCACCGCACTGGCTGAGGAAATCACACTGCAACCGTATGAGTCTTATGCACTGATGCTGTAACAGCAAAACACCGGGTAGCTGCCCGGTGTTTCTTTGTTATCTGTTAGCACTCCATTACTTGAGCGGTAACGGATAAAGTCTTATCTGAACGTTATATGCGTCGTTGTTGATATCAAATAGCACGTTAACGAAGTCTTCAATGTTGAAGATCCACTCTTCCTCATAAGTACGGCAATGTAAGGTATCGACCACGTCACCATCTGCGAGACACATGCCAAACTCATCAAGCGTGGTGTCGTCCGCTACCTCACAGTCATAGACTGTACCGTTGTATTCAATATCACCAAGCCCGTCATACTCATCAACCACGGTGCAACAAAAGTCTTTGTCGGAACAGACATTGGTATTACCATCCAAACAGGACTCGTCATCTTCCCAGTAACATACTTCGCCGCTAAAACTGAACAAACCGGTTAAGTTGGTCGCGGTTTTAGCGCCCTTACCTTTCTCGGTCGACTCCCAGCGTTCTAGCGTACAGCCACCATCGTCACAGGTTCCCGGGATCAAAGCACCTTCGTTATCTATTACCCCGATTAACCACACATCATCCGTGGTGTTGTCGCCATCACCTATGATTGGAATTTCGCGCCCGGTGACACTAAAGTCAGGGCCTCCATCGTCAGTAGGTTTACCTAACACCCGTGCATAGACAGCATAGCCATCCTTGTCGGCTGGAATGCGAACTACCGCCGGATCGTTGCCACTGTAGCCTGTACAGGCATCGGTGACTTGTAAGGTAGTCGAGTCTAAATCCGCATCACTACCGGATTTTTTCGCTGGCCCTTTAGAACCCGACTCCATCAGGATTTGGCTGCTGTCACTGCCTCTTGGCATGCTGATCACATTGCCGTAAGCGCATCGATACTCAAAGCCTGCCTGAGTTGGACACTCACCCGGGAGATACTCGTCACCGATAGCATAAAACGGCTCTGTTACATCCCCCAAATCCGTATCGGTTATTTCAACAATCTCTACGTACGTTTCGCAAATATGAGTGTCTTTTTTACCATGCAGAATAAGGTTGAAATGCTCTCCACTAGGGAAGCCATTACCCAAATAGGTTCCATCGCTTTTTACCGGTTTCCCCGCCTCTGCTGCCACAGAAAACAGTAACACTGTCGCGACGAGCCACAGATTTTTTGTCAACGTCATACCCAACTCCTACACTTCTCATTCGCCCTTATTGAGTATATGGCCAATAGCACTTTTGTATTAGAACATATTGGCTAACCAGCGCCTCTGTTAGATCGAATGTTCACAAGACGAAGTTGTGGCACGTGTTATGCGTAATGCTAGAGTCAGGGGTTTTATGTCATTGATGGGGAGCAGACTTACCAGGATAGGATCTGCTCGACCTGATCAATCGTGGTTTCAGCTGACTGGTAATCCACTTGCAGCTCCACTACGCCTTGTTCTGTCGCGACAAATAGGGACGGAAAACTGTTTCCACCAATGCTGCGGGCAAACTCCAGCTCCTGCATAAATTGCTGGTTGAGTTCCTCAGACAATAGGTCCGCTTCGAATCTGGCGACGTCCAGGCCGATGTCATTTGCCAGATCAATCAGTACGTCATTATCACTTGGGTTACGCGCCTGCAGATAATAGGCACTCTGAATAGCGGCGAGCATAGATTGCTCTGCACCTTGCTTACGAGCAGCCATGACCGCTCGGCAGGATGGGTAAGTAGAACGGCGCGGCGTATTTTGGCTCCAAAAGTCATAGTTGAACTCGGTTCCGAGGAAGTCTTCAATCTTCTTCCAGTAAGAGGCTATCTGCTGCTGCATCTCCTCTGGCATCGGCTGATCCGAGTCTGGCGCCAGTCCCCCGACCACATACTGAATGTCGATTTTATCTTGCAAAGCCTGAGTGATTTTTTGCCAAACGGGTTTATAACCCCAACACCATGAGCACATTGGGTCAAAAACATAATAGAGTTTATTACTGGTCGACATAATGGCGGCTCCTCCAGTGAGCTCAAACGAGTTAGATTTCTGATAAGACTACCCTGACTATACAAGCAGCCCGACCATTACCACAAGTTGGTAAACTGACTTTGCATCGCGCGGCTTACTGGTAGCTTTTCATTGCCAATCACTACCACCATTTTACCAGTGATCACTTTCTTGACCTTCTCAATCGCTGAAACATTCACAATGGTCGAGCGATGAATTTGCCAGAAATGCTGCGGATTGAGCTGCTGCAACAGCTCCTTAAGTGAGGTACGCAGCAGATATTCCGCCTTAGTGTCACCTTCTCTGGCAAAGACGGAGACATATTTGTCTTCCGCTTTAAAGTAGAGTACATCGTCGGTTGAGATCAGGTGAATGTCTTCGCCTTTACTGGCTCGTATCCAGTTCAGGTAGTTGGGCGTTGCCTGAACGTTGATCTGTTGCAGTTGGCTAAGCAGCGCCGACATGTCAGGCTGTCCGGTGGCACTGTCATTACTAAGACGCGTTTTGAGTTTCGCGATACACTGCTCCAAACGCTTTTCTGACAGGGGTTTGAGCAAGTAATCAACCGCATTGTTTTCAAAAGCCTGCACCGCATACTCATCGTAAGCGGTGATGAAAACAATCTCAGTTTGAGTACCATTGCTCATAAGCTGTCTGGCGGCAGACATACCATCAAGTTGCGGCATTTTAATATCGAGAAAAGCAATACTGGGTTTGTATTGTTCGATAAGCTCTAACGCTTGCTGACCATTCTGGGCCTGACCAACAATCTCCAGCTCAGGCCAGTATTCGGCCAATAGTTTGTTGAGATGATGACGCAACAAAGGCTCATCGTCGGCAATCACTGCGCTGTACGCTATATGGTTCATGATGCTTCCTGCTTACATTTCCAGTTTGGCGATAGGGATTTGAATCACTGCCTTAACGCCCCCTGACTCTCCCTGACGAACCGATAAACTCGCCTCTTCGCCATATAAGGCTTTGACTCGCTCACGGGTATTGTCGAGTCCAATTCCATGCCCTGAACTCGCGCTCACGCTATCCAGCCCAACGCCGGTATCCGAGACTTCAATCGTGATGACTTGTTGTTGCTGAGAGATATCAATCACCACCTCTCCGCCTTCCGCTTTAGGTTCTATACCATGCTGAACCGCATTCTCGACCAGAGGTTGCAATAGCAACGGCGCCAGTGGTAAGGACTGAGTGACGTGATTGCTGATCTGATAGTTTAAGCGCTCCCCCAAACGGATCTGCTGAATCGCCAGATAGGCATCGATCAGACTGAGTTCAGCACTGAGTGTCGAATTTGTCTGACGACTATTGTGCAGCGTGCCACGTAGCAACTCGGTCAGTTTCTCCAACATATGTTGCGCCTTTTTAGGATCGTGACTGATAAGCGCATTGACGTTGGCCAAAGTATTGAACAGGAAATGCGGCTCTATCTGGCTTTGTAGCTGGCGTAGCTGACTGAGTACCAGCGCTTTTTCTTGCTCGGACTGAATACGCTTAGCTGTCTCAAGCTCTTTTTGCGCCAACAGTTTCTGCTCGTGGGTGTAAAAGTAGAAAAAGCACGTCACCGAGAAGATAAAGCCCAGCACCATCACAGGCTTTAGTTGGCTGAAATCAGAGAAACGGTCATAGGTATTGAGCCACCAATAGGCGTTAATGGTGCCAAATACCATGGCAACCACAAGAGAGAGTGCCGTCACGATCTGGTTGGATAACTGAGGTAGCCACCAGCTGATAAGCAGTGAACCAGCAACTGAACTATATCCATAGCCTAAGCTGATCGCCAGATGCTCAGTATAGGGACTCGGCCAGATAGACTGAGTGACAAAAGCGATCACCGCACAAAAGATAGTGGTGTAACCAAAGCTTTTGACTGCATTTGAGGCATAGGAGACTGAGTTATTCATCAAAACTTCCCTTTCAGATTAAGAAAAATCATACGCTTATCAGGCAGATTTGCATATAGAGAGTCTCGGCTTCCTGTCATAAAACGCGCTGCAAGTTCAGCCGAGAGCGAAGCAGTACCTGAATCATAAACCTGATATTCAAGCCATTGTGTGGCAATCACGCCTTGATCTTGCGGTGAATAGAGCAGATCAAACGTCGGGGTTAAATTATCCAGCCACAGTTGCTGCTGTGTCAGTGGCCACTGGCTCCATGCCGTCGCATTCATTGTCCAGTGGAACATCAGGTTATGTTGCACTAAATTGACCTGACTTAACCCCTGAGCGTAGGATGATGCCAGAGGAGCCAGCGCATTCGTGGCGTTTAGCGTATCCACTCGCTGATAGGCCTGCTTCCAGTCACTCTCGCTCCAGCTTCGACTATCAAACCAGTATTCAACAATTACATTGTGACCGGTGGCATTGGCCCAGTTGAGGCCAAGCAAAGCCTGATAGCCATCGCTTTGTTTCGCCAACGTCACCGGACTGATGAACCCTCCTTGCTGATAACCAAGGTAACGGTTCTGATAGACCGCAGAACCATGCATTGACCACGCGTCATCAAACACGGTCACCACAGAGCCCGCCAACACGCCATGACGTACGTCGTCATAGTAAGCCAGAGCCTGCCACTCATTATCACCACTGAGGACATACCGCCTGAGTCCCCCCCCCTGCTGTTCGGACGCTTGTTCCAGTTCACTACCCTGTTGTTTGGTCCAGGAAGAGTCGGTGTAAAACACGCTCCACTCACCGGCTAAATCAAAGTAAGAAGCCATTGCGGTGCCTGTCCCTTCTTCAACCTGTATCCCAACCGGATTGCGACGATAAGGTTTAAACAAGTCGAGCGGTCGATATCCGTACCCCACACCCCAGTCCAGCCTGACTTTGCCAAGCGTCACATCGACAGGCAAGGAGAACAATTCCGTCCCCCCTTGCCAGAACAGCTCCTGCACAATCAGTTCTCCTTTATAGCTCTGGGTAGGATCGGAGCTGTAAACCTGACTGCCTTTCGCTGCAACAAGAGCGGTGACGCCGTAGCCTTCAAACTGAACATCAATGACAGCATCAACCGTGTCCGTGCTCTGACGCTGTGGCTCACCGAGCAAATCGGAATGACGATGCTGCGCCGAGCTGAGACTCAGGGTTGAGTCCCAGTCCAGTTCAAACGACTGAGCATTTACCGTGCTCGCTACCAGCATCGCAGAGATAGGGATCAATGCGCTTTTCATCTATAACTCCGACAAAGCATTTCGGGTCAGATAAGCCGGGTTGTAGTACTTATCGTCGAGCTCAAACGGGCTAATATCCTGATATTCAATCACCGTCTTCTTAGCGGGTTGGATTTGGTCGAGCAGAGTCATGGCAACCACACGGCGCTTACCTTGTCGATCTCCAGAAGTAAACCAAGCCTGTTTGGCGAGCTTTCCTGAACGCAGATACAGATCGGCTTTGATTGGGAAGTCACTCTCTGCATCCAACCACAGATCGATCTTGGCGTAACTTGCTCCCTTAGTGGATGCTCTTAAACGCAAATAGTTGACGGCGCGCGAATCACCATCTATTTCAAGCGTCTCAGGTTTAACAAAGGTTGCCTGATAATCTTCACTCCAGGTAAGAGTCGAAATGTCCCCCACCGACGCTTCACCCAGTAACTTTTGCATCGGCGTGATTCGGATCGGGCGACGGCTTTTCGGCATCACCAGCCAATAGTTGTCGCCCAGCATCAACATCTTTTGTCCGGCTTCAACCTGAGATTTGAACAGCACCAAAGACTCACGGTTTTCACGGGTGTAGACATTGTACTCACGGGTCTTATCCAACTGACCATTCTCATACAGACTCACCATAGAGACGACTCTGGCTGACTCTGAATCTAGCCGATAGTGGTCAGCATTTTTGACCATGGTCTCGACATCTTTCGCTACCGCGCTTGATGCAATGAGCGTAATGAAGATAGCTGCGCTTATCTTGAGCAGTGAACTAAACATAAATTAGTGCCTCCGTTATTGGCTTCTTGACGCCTTTTGATGCAGACAACCAGGCAGCAGTCACGCAGATTGCCAGTACACCGATGGCGGTCATCGCCAGCAGTTCCGGGGAAAAATAGATATTAAGGGGATAACCTTCTGTGCGACCCGGTGGCGGTGGCATCTGCACATCCACTACCATCAGCAATCCGCTCGTCACAAGGCTCAACGCACCACCAATGCACGAGCCAATCAGGGCAAGAAGGGCTGACTCGCGAACAAAGCCAGAAACAATTTCTCGCGGATAAGTTCCTAATGCAGACAAAGTGCCTATCTCACGGGTACGCTCGGTCACCGACATGGTCATGGTGTTGAACAGGGCAACGAATACCACCAGCGCCATAACCGCCCCCATGATGCCGAAGATGCGGTCATAGAGATCTTTCACTTTGCTGTAGAAGAAAGCGCGATCCTGCCAAGGAGTGACCTCGACAGCTTGCTTCAATGCCATCTGTGATAACTGCTCGCTAACCCACTGCTTCATCTCGGCGGTGTGTTCAGTTTCAAACAGGAACACCGATAAGGTGCTGACTTTGTCGCTACTCAGCAACTGCTGCGCCGAGTCTATATGCACGTATAGCTGGCGCTTATCAAGCTCAGGTACCCCGGTTGAGTAAATTCCGCGTACTTTATAATCGTATGCGTTTAACGCGCCGTCACTGGTGGTCGCGAGCAAGGTGACCCAGTCGCCCGGCTTAACACTCAGGTTGCGCGCCAGATCAACGCCCAGCATCACTTCCGGCTCACTTGGATCATAACGAGAAGAGTGAACACTCGACAGGGTTTTCCCTTCTCGGACATCAAGAAACGGCCCTTTCATGTCAAATTCACGATCATTTACGCCTGTGCCGACAAAGATGGTCGATTTACTGCCGTTTGACACTAAACCGGTAAACTCAACTCTCGGCTGTACACCACGAACCTTATCGTTTGCCAACAGACGTGTGGTGATCGGCACACTGTCAGCAATGCCATTTGCTAAAGGCATCTCTTCATCCTGCTCAAAATAACCGGGCTGACTGATGGTTAAGTGGCCGGTCTCTCTGGCGGTGGATTCTTTAAGGGAATCATAGGTGTAAAGACCAAAGCCTCCGGCTGACGTCAGAGCAAAGATAGCAATCGCTATGATAAGTATCGACAACACACTGCGACGGCGGTTTCGCTGTAGGTTGAGATAAGCGATTCGTACAGAATCTGGAATTAACTTGCCCATTTGATTGGCTCCTTGTTGATGGTTCCGTCAAGCAGGTCGATGCTACGATCGCACTGAAGTGCCATACGCGGATCATGGGTCGCAACGATAAAAGTGGTGTCTCGTTCATGGCCGAGACTTTTCATCAGTTCAATCACCACCGAAGCGGTATGACTGTCGAGACTCGCGGTCGGTTCATCGGCAATCACCATTTGCGGTTTATGCACCAGCGCCCGGGCAATAGCGACACGCTGCTGCTGACCACCTGACAGGTTATCCGGACGGTGGTAAGCAAACTCTTCCAGCCCCACTCTGGCCAGAATCTCCAATGCCAACTGTTTTTGCTCCAGTAGTGAATAACCATTAAGCATCAATGGATAGGCAACATTTTCCCAGGCGGTCATCACCGGGATGAGGTTGAATTTCTGAAACACAAAGCCAAGCTGACTGCGGCGCATTCGAGCCGCTTCAAGGGCATGTTTTGGATAAGGCTGACCTGACAGGTTGATCACCCCTTGGTAATCCATATCAAGCAGGCCAAGAATATTAAGCAGAGTACTTTTACCAGAGCCCGAAGGACCGCACAGTGCGACCATCTCGCCTTTAGCGATCTGTCCACTGACCGAACTCAGCGCGTTTACCTGCTGCTGACCAATATGATATTGCTTACTGATGTGTTGAAAATCTATCATAACGCCACCTTAAGCTGCTGAGTCTATAAGGGCTTGAGCCTGAATCGTCACTGGATGCTGAGGAGCGCGAGCTTGCATCTCTGCCAGCCACTGCTGCGCCTGAGGCTTGTCTTCTGCTCTTAGCGCTGCACGTATCGCGTAGATATAAACCCAAGAAATGGCGTCATAATGCTGCTGACTGAACAAGTCATCCGC